>JAYKJG010000077.1:0-7353 GCA_035286285.1 Prochlorothrix sp. | reverse complement strand
GTCCCCCCCTTCTCCCTCCCGAATTTTGCGGGCTGTGGTGTACCCGTCCATACCGGGCATTTGGCAATCGAGCAGGACCAGGCTGTAGGGGTGGTCTTTGGTTTGGGCAAGGCGATCGAGGGCTTCCTGGCCCCTTTCGGCGTAATCCACCCAGGTTAGCCCCAGGGTTTTCACCATGCCCTCCGCCACAATCCGATTGACCGGGTGATCTTCCACTAGAAGGATGCGGGTATTGGGGGGCCAGACGGGGGCTGGGGTTAAGGCAGGGTCGAGGGGGTCAGGGGCCAGAGGGCTAGGTGCAGGGAGGAGGGTGCGGGAGGTCGTGACTGGAGCGGGGGCGGCAGGGGCGGTAGCGCTGGGGGCTAGGGGGTTATCGGCTGGTGTTGTGGGGGTTGGATCGATCGGGTCGATCGGGTTGGCCCCGATCGCCGCCTGAACGACGGCCTCATCCCCAGACCCAGCCTCGGCAAACTGGATATCGCTATGAATCAACCCAGCATCCCTAGGCTGGGTCTCGCCAGAGGTAACCTGGGTAACCGCAGAGTTGGTCGTCGCAACCGGTGCAGACTGGGCATCGGTGGAGAAAACATCGCCAGAGGAAACATCGCCAGAGGAAATATCGCTAGACCTAGCCTCGGTAGCCGCAGGATCTTTAGCCGCAGATTCTGGCGTTTTTGGACCGATCGGGGCAGTTGTTGCCGCAGCCTCAGAGGCAACAGCCTCAGACGCAGGAGCCTCCGTTAGGGATGCAGGGGGAAGCGGACCAGGGGTAGATGCAGGGGGGGGAGTAGCGGGGGGCATAGCACCAATAGCAAAAATCTGGCTGAGAGCGTGCCACAGTTGAGGGGGAGAAATCGGGAGTGACAGCGTTGAATAGGAGGCAAATGCGTCTGGGTTTGGCGAATCTTGCAGCGTCGTCAGCAGGATCCAGGTGACAGACTCCAGCCCCTCGGTGTTTTGGAGGGTTTGGAGTAGGGCGAGGCCCGCAGTATCGGGCAGTCGGTTTTGGATCAAAACGGCATCGACCTGGGCTGGTAGGGCTTCATCCTCCTCTAAAAGGAGGCTACTTTGTCGAAAAACCTCTGCTTGATCCGTCCTAGCCCTAGGCTGGGCGGTTTTGGTGTGCCGTGCTGCGTGATCCTGCCACAGTAGCAGGGCATTTTGGCCACTGCTGGCCGTATAGGTGCGGGCACCCCAGGTTTCCAGTTGCTGGCACAGGGCCGATCGCCGACGGCTATAGCCATCCACAACCAAAAAAGTTCGATTTTCCAAACTTGCTTGGGCAGGAACCTCTAAAGCTGAGGTATCCAGCGGCGCATCCGGCCTGATCTGGGTTTGGGCCTTGCGAATCGCCTTCGGGGAACAGGAGTCCAGCAGGACCGTGCAGCAAAAACAGGAGCCTTGGCCCACCTCACTGGTCACACTGACCGATCCTCCCATCATCTCACACAGATGCTTTACGATCGCCAAACCTAGCCCCGTTCCGCCATATTTGCGGGTTGTGCTGCTGCTAGCTTGGCCAAAAGCCTCAAAAATACGATTTTGGCGATCGAGGGGAATACCAATTCCTGTGTCTTGCACCCATCCCTTCAGTTCCAGTTTGGGCAGAGCAGGGGCCGATCGGTCCGGTAAGCCCCGATCGGCGCTGTTTAGCTGCACTGACTGCGCCCCAGGGACAGCAACACCCTGATCCGGCCTGGGACAGGCTTGGACCTGAACCCGGAGGGTTACTTCCCCGGATTTCGTAAATTTCAGAGCATTACTCAGTAAATTATTGAAAATCTGCTTTAAGCGGCTCTCATCTCCCCGAACCCAGGGTATTTCAACCCCATGTAAATCCAAAGATAGCACAACCCCCCGTTCCTCTGCTTGGATCGCTAAGGTTTGCGCTAAATCCCCAAAACATTCGTACAAATTAAAGGGAATAGACTCTAAATCGAGCTTTCCTGCCTCAACCTTGGAGAAATCGAGGACACTATCAATGACCCGCAATAACGACCTTGCACTGGTCTGGGCGAGCCGAACCTGGGTACTTTGGAGGGCGGTCAGTTCGCTCCGTTGCAACAGGGTCAGCAGGCCCAAGACCCCATTCATGGGGGTGCGGATATCATGGCTAATCCGGGCGAGAAAATCAACCTTTAGCTGTGCGGCAGTTTCTGCTGCTTCTTTAGCGTCCAAAAGCGCTTTTTCGGCCTGTTTCAGGCGACTAATATCCGTCACAAGGGAATAGTAACCCTGGACCTTGCCCTGGGGATCATAATCCGGCACTAGCACCCCAGACACATAGCGGGGCTTAACGCCACCATAGGCCATCTCCATCTCATAGGTCACGGTTTCGCCCTGAAAAACCCGATCGAGATAGGGTTTTACCTTGGCATAGTCCTCCGGCCCCAAAATTTCGGCCACAGTGCGCCCCTGGATGTCCGATCGAGGTCGATCGAGCCAGAGTTCAGAAGCTTGATTGACAAAGCGATAGCGCTGGTTAGCATCGGTGTAGGAAATGCGGGCTGGGAAAGCATTGGCAAGATTCCGCATTTGTTGCTCACTGTGGGTCAGGGTCAGTTCTAGACACTTCTGATCGGTAATATCCAGCACCGTCCCCACCAAACGGACGACCTTCCCTAGACTGTTGTAAAAATATTCTCCCCTCACCCGTACATAGCGAATTTCGCCCTTTTGGGTAATAATCCGTAACTCAGTATCAACACTCTTATGCTCCTTGAGGCGCTGAATCACCGTTTTCGCGTACAGTTCCTGGTCGTCGGGGTGAATGGCTTGGATCTGCCGATCGGGGCGGGAAACGGGGTAGTTGGGATCAGCCCCAAAAATACGATAGAGTTCCTCAGACCAAACTAAGGTTTCCGTTGCCAAATCAAACTCCCAACTGCCAACATGGGCAATTTTCTGGGCCAGTTTCAAGGTTTCTGTTTGTTGTGCAATCCGTTCAATCAGTTCCTGCTCCTTTTGCTGGTGATCGGACTGTTTCTCCATCAGAACCTGCCAAAATTGTTCTAGGGTTTTGAAAATATTTTGTTTTTCCTGGATGCGGCTGGAGGGGAGGGTGGGCAGCGGGGGAACGTCCTGGGAGAGGGAATTGCGGATGAGGTGAATGATGTGGTTTAAGGAACGGGTGAGCCGACGGGAGATCCAGAAGCTACCCAGGGTTGACAGCAGCAATAATAGGCAACAAATCCAGATCAAGCGACGATAGTACTGATAAAAGCGAGAAAGAAGACTCTTTTCAGGGATTAAAACCATGGAAAGCCAGTTTAAGCCCCACTGATCCTGAAGTGGCTCTAGGGAAATGAGATAGTTTTGGTCTTCAAGCTGGACCCACAACTGGGTTGTCTCTGTGATCGTATTCAAATCCTGGAACTGGCTCAGCAGTTGATTTGCCGCCGCCCGAACCATCGAGTTTTGGCTTCCCGTGACGAAAACTCGCTCTGTATCGGCTGTCGTAGCTTCAGGGGTTTGCACTAAAGCATCTTGGCTGTCGGAACTGGCTACCATTAACCCCGATCGCTCTAGGATTAAAACAATCCCCGACTGCTGCACAATCTGCAAGTTAGACAAAAACCGACTCAAGTCGGCAAGGGGGATATCACTGGAAAGCACCCCCCGCAGTTGCCGATCGGGGCCATAGACGGGGTAGCTGGCCGAGAGACCCAAGCCTTGACTGCTGGGGATATACACATAAATGGGGGTCCAGATGGGGCGACCGGCTTCCACAGCCGCCCTATAAAAAGGCCGATCGCGGCTATCATAGATGGCCCGCTCTACCCATTGCTGTTGGCGCTTGCCCTGCTCATCCACCCCATACACCCGCAGCGGACCGGCCCGCAGTTCCTCTGTTCCCGCCACGGTCAACCCCCGCTGATCCCGCCCCGCCGACACTAATCCGCCCTGGGGATTGCTCCAAGCGACCCGATTAACCGGAAATCCCTGAATTTGTCGCCCAAAATACTGTTCTAGGGCGGGTCTATTTTGAACATCGATCAAACCCGCCTCGATCATCTGAGCATTAAAACGATTGAGGCGATGCGGCACATCTAGGGTCTGATGGAGCGATAAACTCACCTCTTGACCAACGTCCTGACCAATCTGCTCGCCCAAACCTCGCACCATAAACTTACTGCCTTGGTAAGTTGTATAACCGACTAGGCATAGAACAATACTGGTTTGGAGAAGACTCTGGGCAGCAAGAACCAACGATAAGGGCAGACTGCGTTTCATAGACAATCTCGTTCTCCTCAACCAGATGGAGCGTTAATGGAGCTTTAAATGTATCCCATCTTACTAATTTCTAAAGGGCATCTCGATTAATTGTGGCAGGTGGCGAAGCCGCCCGCCATAACCCCGATTCTTGCGTGGATCGCTAGGTGAAAATGTGGATTATTCAAGGTGCCCTAAAGGACAGGCAGTCAGTGACTGGGAATAGTGACTGGGAATACTGATCAGGGGGACCATCAACATCTGGAACCGGAAGACCTGACGGTGCTCTGCTGCCCAACCGGTGAGAGGGCGGCCCTGGGGGATGGTGTTGCCATGCAGAGCGCCAACAAAACATCAGGCCATGGCTAAACTCAGCAGACGGTCATGTTCAAGCAAGAAATCAGCAAAAAAGTCGCGATGACGGGATCTTAAAGATTTTTGAAGCGTTTATAAAAGTAAAGCACTCAATACTTTAGCGAATTGTAAAGCATCCCTGAATTCTATGTACAGCCACCCTATTAACGATTCCGGATATCCCCAGCGGGGGGCTATGGCACGGTGGCGGGGTATCACGGGCGAGGAGAGGCATCCCCTTGCAGGCCAGAACTGGAGAGGCATTGTCTGCCCTGGATCGGCTCTAGGGGCCACCAACCGCAGCCCAAGCTGATCTGAAAACCTAGGGGAATCCCCTTGGTCGTCGCGGAATCCCCTGCCCTGAATGCCTTGCTCCAAGGGCGATCGGGCGGTTTCTGAGTGCGACTCGCCTAGGGGAAGACGCTGCCACTATCTTAGGGTCAAGTCAAGGGTCAAGCCAAGGGTCAAGCCAAAGGACACCGCTTCCACCCCTGGCAACGTTAACCTGTGGCGGCTAGCTCAATAGTCGAGCGCCAAATTTGCCCGAAAGGGCCGCAGAGGGAGGGTTACCGTTCGTCATACGTTATTCCCCTTTCTCGTCGGAGATGCGGGTGCAACTCCCGCGCCGCTACACCATGGCAGATCGTCTAACAGTAGGACACCTAAAACATCCTTGTTTGTTCTTCGCCCTTAGGGCCGCTAAATGAGGGTTATCGCCTTCCCAGCGGGAAATGTGGGTGCAACTCCCACTCTGCCAATTGCTCAGACTGTTCTGGGCGATCAAGCTCAAAATTGGGGGGTCTCTAGGTGGGGTTATGCCCCCCGATCGGACCCTTACCCCCCTGTACTGGCACCGCTTTGCTAGACCATCCGACTGGCAACCCGTTGCTAGCCCCCTTTGCCCATCGTAGGCCGCTAGGAGATTTAGAATCATGACCTATTCCTTTTTTACCAACCCTAAGAAAACGCCCCAAACTGAGCCGATACCGGGTCGCCAAGCTGAAATGGTCCAGGGCCGATCGGGGGCTTGGCTGTTTAAGGCAGAGTCTTGGCAGCAATTACGGCGCTGTTTGCTGATGGGGACGGCTTCTGGCAGCTATTATGCCGGAAAACAAGTTTTAACCCAGGAATTCGCCGAGATTTTGCAGCAGGCTGTTGCCGCCGATCCCGATCGGGTCGCCCAGGAAATAACCTACGCCAGCGATGGGCACGCCCTCAATAACAGTGCGCCCCTGTTGGCCTTGGTCTTTCTGTCTCTGGGTGACTCCCCCGCCGCTAAGGCTGCCTTTCAGGCGACTTTTCCCGCTGTGGTTCGCACGGCGAGCCATTTCTATGAGTGGCTTGGCTATAGCAAGTCTTTGCGGGGCTTTGGTAAATCAGTGCGACTGGCGGGGCAACAGTGGCTGAGCACTCCCGATGTTAAAACCTTGGCCTACCAACTGTTGAAGTACCAACAGCGCCAAGGCTTTGCCCACCGGGATATTCTGCGCCTGTTCCATGTTAAGCCGCCTTCGCCGGATCACGATCGCCTCTTCCAGTGGGCCTGTGAGGGCTGGGAAACCCTGCCCCCTGGGTCGCCTTCCCCTGCCTTAAGCCAAATTTGGTGGTATGAGTGGCTGAAGCGCAACCCTGCGGGAACCTGCCGCGCCATTGAGCAGGGACGACTGACCCACGAAATGGTTGCCCCCATTGGGGAGATGACTCCGGACGCTTGGGCCTTACTGGTGGAAGAGATGCCGATCGGTGCCCTGTTGCGCAATCTTGGTTCCCTCACCCAGTTGGGGGTGCTGGGGATATCTCCCCGCCGAAAAGGCAAAAAATCCAAGAAAAATCGTTTAATTGAGCGAGTTGCCCAGGTTCTGACCGATCGGCAGCATCTGCGCCGAGGCCGTATTCACCCCATTGATATCCTCAAGGCGCTCAAAACCTATCGATCGGGGGGAAAGCTGGGCCAAAGCCGCAAGACCTGGCAACCTTTGCCTGAAATAACTGAAATTCTGGAAACTGCCCTCGATCGGGCCTTTGAGGCCCTCCCCGCCACGGGCCAAACCTTTCTCCATGCCGTGGATATCTCCGGGTCCATGGGCTACTACACCGTGGGGTCTATGGCCCTCACCTGCTGTGAAATTGCAGCAACGATGGCCCTAGCCAGTGCTAAGGCCGAGAAAAACACGATTATTCGGGGCTTCTCAACGACTTTCCGGGATTTGGGCATTACCCAGCAGGATAGTTTTGCCAGTGCGATGCAAAAGGCCATGGACAACAACTTTGGGGGAACGGATGCGGCAGTTGCCTATGAGTGGGCGATCAAACACAAGCAATGGGTCGATTGCTTCTGCTTTTGGACGGACTGCGAAAGCTGGGCCGGTCGCCAGCACCCCAGCCAAGCCCTAGCCGAATATCGCCGTAAGATTAACCCCAAAGCCAAAGCCGTATATATTACCCTGGTTCCCGATGGTTTCTCGCTGGTAGACCCCCAAGATCCCCAATCCTGGGATATTGCTGGCTTTGATCCCAGTACCCCGCGCCTGCTGCAACTGATCGCCTTGGGTGAGATTTAGCACTGCGATCGAGGTCGGCTTGACCGGTCCAGGAGTTGTGACTCCAAAGGGCGATCGGCAGAATAGGCCGGTACTGGCGGATTTAAAGGGGTTGGGCTTGGTAATGCTGCTGGAAGGTGGTCATGGCTTCGAGGTGCGACTCTAGGCTGAGGCAGTGGGTCAGGTGGGCCAGGTCTAGGTCGGGTAGAAAGCGGCTGCGATCGATCGGCCCATAGCCCGCCTCTGC
>JAYKJG010000076.1:0-7969 GCA_035286285.1 Prochlorothrix sp. | reverse complement strand
CAGGGGCAACCACGGGGGGATTGCCCCTACCAAAACAAATCGAGATTAGTCGGATTTGGTATTACGTCCTGGGAGGGGGGACTTGCAGCCCCCTCTACGATTTCTGGACAAAAGAGGTTAGACTAGACACGCCTTAAGCCTTGACCTTTAGAACCGTCTTTTTTCGCCGCCCATGAGCCGCGTTATCGTTGTTACGTCTGGAAAAGGGGGAGTGGGTAAAACCACTACAACCGCGAACCTGGGCATGGCCCTTGCTAAACGGGGCCATTTAACCGTTCTGGTGGACGCTGATTTTGGCCTGCGGAACCTGGATTTGCTTCTGGGACTGGAAAACCGGGTGGTTTATACGGCCCTGGATGCCCTGGCTGGAAACTGCCGTCTGGAACAGGCCTTGGTGAAAGACAAGCGGCAACCCAAGCTGGCCCTGTTGCCTGCGGCCCAAAATCGCACTAAGGAGGCCGTCACCCCCCAACAAATGAAACAGTTGGTCAAAGCCCTCTCGACCCGCTATCAGTACATTGTCATTGACTGTCCGGCGGGGATTGAAATGGGCTTTCGCAACGCGATCGCGGCGGCCAATGAAGCTGTCATTGTCACAACCCCAGAGATTGCCGCTGTGCGTGATGCCGATCGGGTGGTGGGATTGCTAGAAGCCCATGGCATTAAAAATATCCGCTTGGTTGTCAACCGTCTGCGTCCGGCGATGGTTCAGGCCAACGATATGATGTCGGTGGCGGATGTTCAGGAGATTCTTGCGGTGCCGCTGCTGGGGATTATTCCCGATGATGAACAGGTGATTGTCTCGACTAATCGCGGCGAACCTTTGGTCCTTCAGGAGAATCCATCCATGGCTGGCCAAGCCTTGCAAAATGTGGCCCGTCGTTTGGACGGCGAAACCGTGGACTTTTTGGATCTCAATAATGTCAACAAGGGGTTATTGGCCAAGCTGCGGCAATTTTTAGGCGGGAAACTGGGCGGGTAGTCCAATAAGCTGACCTGCACGATCGTGGGTGTTGACTTTGGTATTAACCGTTGTTCTCTGCGTTTTCCGGTTTCCTTGCGACCTTAGCTGTGTTTCTGGGTGTACTCTGGCTACCCAAGTCCCTGCGCTGATGCATTCCCATGTTGGATGAATTGATTGACTGGCTTTTTGCCCGCAACTCCACCACAAGCCGCGCTGATGTTAAGCAACGGCTGAAGCTTGTGTTGGCCCACGATCGGGCGGATCTGCCCCCGGAAATCTTGACTCAGATGCGTCAGGAGATTTTGGAGGTGGTGTCGCGCTATGTGGAAATTGATGATGATGGGCTGGAATTTAATCTGGAAAATAGCCAACGCATCACGGCTTTGGTGGCCAATTTGCCCATCCGTCGGATCCGGGTTGCTAACGGAACTCCGGAGCAGTCTGAGGAACCGCTGCCGGAGGAGATGAAGCTGTCGGCGGAGGTGGTGGATGAGATTGGGGCGGATCAGGCGATCGTGGATGCGCTGTTGTCGGATGTGGTGTTGTCGGAGGCGATCGATGAGCCGACTTAAAGCAGGGTGGGACTTGTAGCGATGGGGAGAATGTTCTACGGTTATTGCGGATGATGCCTGAGTTTCCCAATTCATCCTCAGCAGTGCCGACGGATCGATCGCGGGATCGATCGCCGGATTTATCACCGGATAGCTTGCCCCCGGTGTCCCGATCGCCCTGGGGCCGCTTTCTGGGACTAAAGTTAGCCCTGGGTCTATTGCTGGCTGTGGTGCTGCGGCTGGATTTTTGGGCCTATGAGTCTCAGGATTTTGCTTTGTTTTTGCAGCCCTGGTATGAGTTTATCCAGGAAAACGGTCGCTTTTTTGCCCTTCAGGAGGATTTTTTCAACTATAACCCCAGCTATATTTATCTGCTGGTCCTCTGGAGCTATCTGTTTCCCCAGTTTTCGGCGCTAACGGTGGTGAAGTCGATCGGGGTGGTTTTGGATCTTGTGGGGGCTTATTGGGTCTTGCGGTGGGTTGGGGCTAGTGGGGTTAGTGGGGTTAGTGGGACGGAGGGGGCGATCGATCGTGGGGGCTGGCGTTGGGGGGCGATCGCCGCTGTGACGCTGTTACTAACGCCGACGGTGGTGCTGAATGGCAGCTATTGGGGCCAGTGTGATATGGGCTATACGGTGGCGGTGCTGGCGGGGTTGTATGGCTTGGGGCAGGGTGCGCCCCGGTGGGGGTTGGTGGGTTTAACGTTGGGGCTGGCGCTGAAGCTTCAGGCGGTGTTTACCTTTCCGGTGCTGGGGGTGCTGTTGTTGCAGGGGAAGGGGCTGCGGTGGCGGGATTTGTGGGTGATGCCGGTGACGTATGGCGTGACGTTGGTGCCAGCGGCGATCGCGGGGCATCCTTGGGGGGATTTGCTGACGGTGTACTGGCGGCAGTTCAACACCTACGATCGGCTGACCCTGAACGCTCCCAGTCTTTACCAATGGTTGCCCCAGGCGGATTATGGGACGTTTACGCGGTTGGGGCTGATTCTGGCTGGGGCGGCGACGCTGGGGCTAATCTGGCAGGTGGTTTGCCGTTACGATCGCCTGAGCGCGGTCCAGCTTTTGCAGGTGGCTTTGGGGTTTAATTTGCTGCTCCCCTGGCTGTTACCGAAGATGCACGATCGCTACCTCTTTTCGGCGGATATTTTGGCGTTAACACTGGCTTTTGTTCGGCCCCGGTTTGCGGCGGTGGCGGTGGCGACGATCGGGATCTCGCTGGGGAGCTATGCGCCCTATTTGCTGGGGCGAGAGGTGGTGTCGCTGAAGGGGCTGGCGATCGTGCTGGGGATCGTTGTGATTGAGGTGTGGTGGGATCTGCTGAAACGGGGTAAGATCCCTGATCAAGCTTAGATTTTGGGGGGTTTTGTGGTTGAGAATAGGGTTATTGAATAAAAGAGGTAAGGTTTTAGGTATTTTGGGGTGAGTTATGGGCGTTTCAGGATATAAGAGGATGAGTTTGGGGATTTTGGGGTGGGTGATGGGGATTTGTGAATAAAAGAGGGTGAGTTTTTGGAGTTTTGGGGTGGATGATGGGGATTTGTGAATAAAAGAGGGCGGGTTTTTGGAGTTTTGGGGTAGGGGGCGTGGTTTTGTTGTGTAAACCCGCCCCTACGGGGGTTGTTTGGGGTCAGGGTTACCCGAAACAGGAGATTTGGTTTTCGGCAGTCTGCCAGAGTTTTTGCAAGAGAAACTCGGTGCGATCGCTAAATGCTGCCAAGAAAACGCCCTCATGGGCTGTTGCTGACTCTGCGAGCCAAGTCCCACTGACGGTAATTTCCACAAATTCAGCATCGACAGCGGCGATCGATAAAACCTGGCTCTCCTCTAGGGGTAGGGATAACTCCAGTTGCAAAAGCCCCTCTAACCCCGCAGGAATGAGGAAAGATGCCTGACCGGGTTCTAGGTGCAGGGTTTGACCGAACCGTACCGCTAGGGCTACGCGCTGGGCCACCAGCACCTCTAGGGGGACTGTCACCCGCTCTAAGTGAAAGCCCGCATCCGTATACATCAGTTTCAACATAACCGGGAAAACTCCTCTACAACAACATTCCCGTTCCAAGTGTGTACAAGCTACAAGGGTTAACAAGTTCAATCTGCGGCAGCGTACTACGCCAAAACAGCGGCCCAAACAAAGCCCCTACTACCGGAAGGAGCAGCAGGGGCCAAGCTGAAGAATACTGGGATTCTGTCAAGGGCAAGGGCACAACGCTGCGGGCCTCGATTTTCGTGTGGGTCTGAGCCAACTCCTACCCTTCCGCTGACCCAGGAGAGGGCAATGGCCGGTAGGCAGAGGGTCAGGGTGATCCGCAGTAAAGGGGGTAAGACTGGGATGGGAAAAGGTGGGCTGAGTCAGGCTAAGGACGGAGACTGAAATGAGCATAGGACGATAGAAAAAGAGGGGTGAAGGGTCGATCGAGGCTGTGGGGCCAAGGTTAACGTCAAGGTTAACGTCAAGGTTAACATCAAGGTCAGCGAGAGTGCTCAGGCGGGGCGGCGTTGGCTGGGGGACTTTACCGCCCGATCGCTGCATTCTCATATTACATGGTGTAGTATAGGCTCGTCCAGTCTTACCTGTTATAACCAAGGAGCACTCCCCATGACTACCACAAAACGCCCCTCCACTTCAGAGATGCAAGTGACCAGCATCCGCTTGGAAACGGAATTGAAGGACCGCCTCAGAGATCTTTCTGGGGGTCAGGGCTACCAGAGCCTGATTCGCCAAGTGTTGTGGGATTATGTGGAGCGCCATGGCGATAGTGAGAGTCACCACTATTTACCCTCAGAGATTCGAGCAACATTACCTGCTACAGCCCAACGGGAAGAATATTGCGCCATTACAGGCCAAATGATAGCACCGAGTGAGCCGATGCTGCTGGGTTGGACTAATCTCGGCGACTGGGTTCCCCTCAGCCTTACCAGTTTGCCCTCTAGTTTTAGCATCCCGTCTCCCCAGCCGTCCGCCAGTCGTTAACCAAGATTTAAGCCGTAACCCCCAAGATTTAAGCCGTAACCCATGGATCCGCTGCCCCCGTCCCCGTTCCAAGACTTTCTGCAACCGACTTTTCCGTGGCCCCGTCTGCCTCGCCCCCAGCGTCGCCCGCGCTTGGGTCCCTTACCCGCCACTGCCCTGACTGGCGCGATCGGGGTGGCTTTCCTAGCTTGGGCAGTGTGGCAAGCTTTAGGCTGGGGGTTTTGGCCGAGTTGGATTACGCGCTATAGCGGTACTTGGATCATGGTCTTGGTGCCCTTGCTGGCTTGGATCATAGGGCAGCAGCGATCGATCCTGGAACGCGCTTTGGGGTCCCTCAATAGCCGTATGGCTGAACTGGTGGCGCTGGGGCTGCTGGGCTGGGGTTGGCCTGCGATCGGCGTGGGTTTGGGGGATTGGGGCGATCGGTTGTTAGCGTGGTTTCCCCTGCTGGCGGGCTGGGAACTCCCGGCCAAAATGGATGTCTTTTGCCAAGGCAGTCTGATTTTAGGGGGAATTTGCTTGGTTTTGGCCCCTTGGCTGTGGGATATAATTTTTAAGCTTGCCTACCAAGCTGAACCGTACCCACCCAAGCAGTTGCGCCTCGATCGGCCCGAAACCAGCCAAATTCTCCGGCGTTTCTTTTTCCAGCGCCATGGTTTGGGTATTAACGCCCTCACGGTCATTCAAACGGAGTTACCGCTGCTGTTGACCTATGGGGGGTTGCCCCGCTGGACCCGTGTAGTGGTCAGTCAGGGGCTGTTGGATACCCTGGAAGATGAGGAACTGGCGGCGATCGTGGCCGGAGAATTAAGCTTGGTGGACGATCGTAGCGCTTGGCTGTTACCGGGTTTAGTTTTGCTGTTGCAGGTACCCTTTGGGCTGTATTGGCTCTGGAGTGAGGCGGGAACCCGTTGCCAACGCTGTGCTTGGGGACTTCCGGCAGTGGCTCCCCCGCGCCGCATTACGGCTGACCCAACACCGCCTCCTATTCGGCCCCGCTTGCCCCGAAAGCCGCAATATTGGCCTTGGCAGTTGGCTTCTTGGCTCTGCGGTGCCTTATCTGCCGTGAGCTATGGTCTGTTTAAGCTGTGGCGTTGGCCCTTGTTGCCAGTGGCGCGGGTGCGATCGACAGTGGCCGATCGGGGCGCAACGGATTTTAGCCTCAATCCCAATGGCTACAACCGGGCTTTGTTGAAGTTAGCCCTACGTTTGGGGCAGTGCATCGAGCGGGACCAGGGTACCCCGCCCCTGTTGGAGCGTTTGGAACTGCTGCAACCCCTCAGCTACCTTGCGGCCCAAACGGCTACCCAATGCGCCTATGCAGCCCAAGCAGCCTGTGCGCCACCGCCGACGTTGATGCTGTCGGCTCCCAGTGGGGAGGAACAAACCCGTGAAAATAGTCCCAGCACGAGGACAGCGGCTAATGCAGCAGCAAGCCCCGCCGTAACCCCTGGGGAAGAGAGTATCGCGCCTCCACCGCCCGGATTTACGCCACCTCCGCCCCCGGAATTACCTTTACTGATGGCCCATAACCAACGCGATCGGCGCTTGGAAACCTGGCTGACCTACCTGTCCTGGGACTGCCGCAACCCCCAACGCTACTGGCTCAGCCTCAACCAAAGCCAAGTTCCCTTGGGCGATCGCCTTGCTACGGTTAACAGCTACAGCCAGCGCTGGAAGCTGGATCCGGCCTTTCCCTTACCGGCTGCGGCAGACCCCCTAGCCCCGCCCTTGGGGGAGTGGTGGCAGCAACTGCGGCGACCCCAGTTCCGCTATAAACTGCCCCAGATTCAGCGGCAATTGCTGGGGCTGTGGCGAGAATGGCAGCGATTAGTGGTGCAGGGGTTGCCCTTTGGGGGCATTGTCCTGGGAATTGGGGTAGGGCTGCTGTTTTGGTGGCTGGGGGCGTGGCTGAATTTGTTGGGGCTGTGGCAGGTGGCTTGGATTTGGGGCGATCGGATGCTGCTGTGGGCTACGATTCCCCTGGGGGTCTGTGGGGGGATTATTCTGCGCAATAATGTCTTTTTTCCGGACTTCGCCCAGCGAATTTTAACGACGGATCCCGATTTTCAGTGGCTTTTAGTGGACGATCGCCGCTTACCCTATGAATCCGTTGCGATTCGCTGGCAGGGTCGGGTTGTGGGCCGATCGGGCTGGGCCAATGGCCTGGGTCAAGATCTTTGGCTGACCACGCCGATCGGCTTGGTGAAATTGCACCATACTAGCCGTTTTGGCCCCCTTGGCCTGCTCTATAACCGCCACTGTCCCCAGGACTGGCTGGGTCATACGGTGGTGGTGCAGGGCTGGCTCCGGCGCGGCAGTACGGTTTGGGTTGATGTGGACTTGGTGCGAACGCCAACGGGGGCGATGGTGCAGGGTCGCCATCCGGAGTGGTTGCTGGGAATTGCGGCGATCGCGTTGTTGGCGGGCTTGCGATCGCTGGGGTAGACAGCCGCCGATCGCTGGCTTGAACCATCAGCACTTTAGGTTCGGTGCCTAAGGTTTGAATGCGAAAGATCCGTAGATTTTCGATACTAGCCAAAACCGCAAAGACGCTATACTAAGTCAATTGTTCTGCTGAGATGAGGATCGCGACTATGGCTTCTGCGTCGGATTTGACTTCGGACTTTGCTTCGGATTTTGACCCAGCCTCCCCCGCTGAAACTACGCCCACCCCCACCCCTTCAACCGCTGCCGCCGCCAATGCCGCAGGTACAACATCCGTCCACCATGCCCAAATTTCAGATTTTGGGGTTAATCATGGCTTTTATCGCGGTGGGATGCGATCGGGGGTGCGTTCAACGGCCCAAGCCGAGCAAATGCTGCATAAAGTGCCCCCCAGTCATCGGGCTGGAACTACTCCAGGCGAGGCCATCGGCAATACCCAGCAGTATCTCCAGGGCAAAGATGCAAGCCATGTCATTTCCCACAAGAATGGCGGATCGAGCGATCCCCACAACTTAAAATGGGAACCTGCTGCGCCAAATCGCGCCAGGGGTAGCCAGAATATGTCCGGGGCCGATCGAGCCAAGCTTGGTGCTAAATGGCACCTAGACAACCTCCAAGGCGCACTACAAGCGGGGTTACGGGCTGCGCCTAAGGGGGCCGCGATCGGTGCCGTGACTACGGCTCCTTTCTCGCTGTTGACCAATGGTTTGCGGGTGATGCGGGGGGAGATTTCGACGGAGGCGGCGGCCTTGGAAACCCTCAAGGATACGACGATCGGGGCCGGAATCGGCGGGGTTTCGGCCTTTGGCATCACGACGATCGCCGCTGCCTGTCCTCCCCTTGCTGCTGCTTTGAGTGTGGCTTCTCCCCTTCTGCTGACGGCGGGAGCGGGGGCCATGGTGTATGAGTTTTTCAAGATTCTAGAGGATCACAAACAGGCTGTCCGTGACCATTACCAACAATTAACCCAGGCTGAACTCGATCGACTGGCGGCGCTAGAGGCTGAATGGCAATACCAGCATCAGAAAAACTTAGC
>JAYKJG010000075.1:0-12624 GCA_035286285.1 Prochlorothrix sp. | reverse complement strand
TATTGCAATTACAGCCTACGCCTTTATGAGCGATCGGGAGCGGTGTCTAGCGCTGGGCATGAACGACTATTTAGCCAAGCCCTACTGGCTCGATGATTTGAAGGTGAAACTCCAAGCCTGGATTTGCGACAGCAGCGAAACCCCAGCAGAAACAACTCCCACAGCCGCTAGTGCCAACAGTTCCACCACGGGCACAACCGCCGCACCCCCCCCACTCCCCCGCCACAGCCCTCAAAAAAATGAAAGATACCGCCAATATCTAAACCATATCCCCGCCTAAGCCTACAAATCCCCAGCCCTAGCCCTAGAATTCCCAGCCTCAGCCACCGTTACAAATGCAGGGTGCATTTCACTTTGGAGCAACCCAGCCCCTAACCTGGCTCAAAAGGCTCGTAGTGCGGACTTTAGTCCGCCCCTTAACAAACGTGAAATACACCCGTTTTACACCCATACGGGGAAGCAAAGCACTCCCCACGATCGAACCCCCATGCAGAAACAGCCCATGCATAACCGCCCATTAATCAAGGGATTTTTCGAGCATCTGGTGTCAGTTCAGGGTCAGCCTGCCCAATCAGGGGATTAACGACCTTAGCCATCGTTTCCTGCAAAAAGCCTTTAATAAACTCTTCCTTGCGGTTAAGCTGAAACTGATGTTGCACCACCTCAGCAATGCCGCCATCGCCCCAGTCTTGGTTATGGCGAAAGTATTCAATAAAGCTGCGTCCAGCCACTCGCGTGAGATAGGCCGCGCTAGCTCCCTGAATCAGCCGACCGACGGCGATCGTGGTGATATTAAGCTGCAAGGTCGCGCTGAGGGTGGTCATCAGTTGCAAAGATCCCTTAATTAAACCCAAACTGGTTAGCGTTCGCGCCAGGGACAAAGCCAGATCCCGGCCCCGATCGAGATCCAAGTCACAGCCATAGATTTTGCCAATTTCCACCACCATTTGAGCATTAACGGCGGCAGTACCCAGCAAATCCACCACAGGCAACGGGGTCACCGCAATCACCCCCGCACTGATCCACTGAAAACGATCGACCACCTGTTCCGCCTGTTGTTGCCGCTGGGCATTGATCAAGCTGCGGGCCTCATCCCCCAAGCGCTGGGACTGCAACAAAATGTTTTCGGCAATTAAATCTTCCCCCTCCGATCGCAGCACCGCCACCAAGCGCCGCAGCAGCGGCATAATTTCCGGGGCCGGATCGTAGCGTTCCCCCGTCGGCAGGCGTACCGGCTGGGGATTGGCCGCAACGGGCACCACATCTTCCGGGGGGATCATGCCCGCCACTTGGTCCTGGAGATGGAAGAGAATATCCTCTTGGTCCTCCAGGGTGTACTGATCGATTTTGTTAAAAACCAAGATCGATCGCTTACCGATTTTAGCCAAAGCGCGTAGAGGCAACAACTGCGATCGCTGAAGGTCGTTATCCACCACAAATAGCAGCAAATCCGCCTCTACAGCCAGTTGACGGGCAATTATAGCCCGATCGCTGCCCTCAGCCCCCGCCTCCAAAATTCCCGGCGTATCCGTAATCAAAATCTCCCGCTCCAACCCCTGGATCCCCATCCGGTACACTGCTCCCTCCTGGGTCGTCCCCATCGCCGCCCCCACTTCCCCCAGCATCTCCCCAAAAATTGCATTCACCAAGGAAGTCTTTCCCGCCGATCCTGTCCCAAACACCGCCACGCGCCACTCCCCCCGCCGTAGATCCGCCGCAATTTGCCGCGATCGGGCCAGCAATGCCTGTCGAGCCACCTCGTCTTGAATTTGGGTCACCTGCTTCTGAATGGCCTTCAGGTTTTCTCCCGCAGCTTCGGCCTTGGCAGCAGGGATTTGGGGGGGGACTTTTTGAGGGCGAGGGGCACGGGTCAGGTTGGCATAGTAGGCAAAGGCAAAAATGCAACAGCCCAACAGCACAATAAACAAGAGCAGCAGCACCCCAGCCAAAAAGGGGGAGGTATAGGACATATACCAATAGAGGTTCCCCAGGGCGTTAATGAGCCACAGGGCCATGCCCAAAATGATAACAAGGCCAATAATCCAGATTAATTGTCGGCGCAGGGGCATAGGGAAAAATAACCCAGTCAGTTTAGAGATACGAGTGTGATCTTATCGTAATCGATCGATAGGCTGCACCCATTGACAGCTTGGTCCCCTAGGTGTACATTTTAGTCAACCTTTAACCTGACCATAGCGATCCGACTTGAGATCTAAATACTCTTGCTCTCCTTTCCTCCCTTGGCAGAGAAGCTAGGAGTCAGGAATCTTTACATCCCAAAGCGGATCATTATCGTCTTGGTAAGCTACAGTTTGGTCAGCCAGAATTACTGATGAGCTAAGGTTTTATTTACTGTGCTATAATTCCAGTATGAATCAGCTTGATCGCGCTAAGCATATTTATATTTCCCCAAACTTTGATGAAATCATAAAGGATACAGTACGATTCTTCAACGGTACCCCTGTACATTCACTCCCGATCGCTGATCGCTTCCATGGGACAGGTGTTTATGCACTATATTGCATTGCAAAATCTGGTGTTTATCATAAGTTTAGTTTAGTTAATCGAACTGAATTTCGTATTCCTATTTATGTAGGTAAAGCTGTCCCTAAAGGATGGAGGCAGGCAAGGCTATCACGATCGCAGCAGGCTCAAAGCTATGAATTGCACGATCGTATCAGAGAGCACAGTCGCAGTCTCACAGTCGCCCAAGGCATAAGCTGTTCAGATTTCTTCTGTAGATTCATCATCCTTGAAGGCAGAGAAAGTGATCTCATTGGCACTGTTGAAGCAGCATTGATCAGACTCTATCAACCCCTCTGGAATACTAGGCTTGATGGGTTTGGCAATCATGATCCCGGCAAAGGACGCTATCAGCAAGCAAAATCTGATTGGGATGTTTGCCACCCAGGTCGTCCTTGGGCAGAAAAATGCCAAGGCACCCCTGCAAATCTAGCAGATTTATTACAGAGCATTACAGAATTTATGGATGGCTTAGATGAAGGTAATGTCTAAATTATCTTGCTTGGAGCTATTTGCCGGTGCCGGTGGCCTCGCCAAGGGTCTCGAATTGGCAGGAATTCAACATAAAGCTTTGATTGAATGGAACAAAAACGCCTGCCTAACCTTAGCCCACAACTATAGCTCTCAACGAGTTCACCCAGTTGATATTCGTACCCTTCAGTTTTCACAGTTTGCCCCAGTTGATATCATCTCCGGTGGTCCTCCCTGTCAACCCTTTTCCATGGGGGGGAAACATCAAGGTAATTTAGATCACCGCGATATGTTTCCCTATGTGTGTAAAGCAATTAGCCTTTGCACACCAAAGGCTTTTATCTTCGAGAATGTTAAGGGACTCCTGCGCAAGTCTTTCAGTCGGTATTTTGAATATATCCTTCTGCGGCTCAGGTACCCTGATTGTTTGCCCCAGCCGTCAGAACCTTGGGATAGACATTGGCAAACCCTTAAACAGATCCAGGCTTCTGGAAAGTTTTATGGGATCCAATATAACATTAGCTTTCGCCTCTTAGATGCTGCCAATTATGGAATTCCCCAGCGCCGGGAGAGAGTTTTTATTGTAGGAATCCGAGAAGACCTGAATCTCAAATGGGCCTTTCCTTCAGAATCCCATTCCCTGGATGCTCTGCTATGGTCACAATTTATTACCGGGGATTACTGGAGCCAACATTCACTCAAACCCTCAACGATGGAACATCTAGATCAAAGAACCCAACAGCAGGTCCGACACTTAATGCAACAGCCCAGTTTAATTCCCCCTAAGCTCAAGCCTTGGAAAACCGTCAGAGATCAAATTGGCACCTTACCGGAATCTAGCACAGAAACCAGTCTTGATCCTGAACATCGCTTCAGAGCAGGAGCACGATCGTACCCCGGCCATACAGGTAGCTATATTGATCTACCCTCTAAAGCCCTCAAAGCCGGAGATCATGGAGTGCCCGGTGGGGAGAACATGCTGAAATATCCGGATGGTAAAATACGGTACTATACTATATTCGAGGCCAAGAGAATCCAAACTTTTCCAGAGAATTATAAAATTTTGGGGTCATGGACAGAAGCAATGCGGCAAATTGGTAATGCTGTGCCCGTTGAGCTAGGACATCAGATCGCCCAGTCCCTCTGCCAAGCCCTTTCTCCCCCCTTAAAGTCCCCACACCATGCTCACAAATCCGGAGTTTAATCATGGTAAAGTCTAGAGTTCTTGACCCTTCTGCCAGTTACAGCTTCAGCCAATATGGAGCCTTACCCTTTGACACTGCCGATATTTTGGCTGAATTTGGGGTTAGCTTTCAATCTGTGTCCCTTGAGTTGCCAGAACAACACCCCCTAGATCCCACCCCCCTAGCCCAGGAACTAGCAGAAAACCTCGCTTTCGTTGACCCCACCTCAGAAATTGCCCGTCGGGAAACCCTCATCTTTCCTGTCCTTAAAACAGTTTGTCGGTTTATCCACTCTCCCCTCAAAATTGAATATTCCATCCAGATCAATAACCAACTCAAGGGTAACGTTGATTACTTTATCCCAACCCCCCAGAATCTAGTCATTATTGAGGCGAAGAATGCCAATTTAGGCAAAGGTTTCACACAGCTTGCTGTGGAATTAATTGCCCTAGATCAATGGATTGATACACCACTAGAGTATCTTTATGGGGCAGTTACAACAGGGGATACCTGGAAATTTGGCCTCTTTCACAGACAGAAAAAGCTCATTCAAAAAGATATCAATACCTATGGTGTTCCCAATAACTTGGCCAAAGTCCTAGGCATCCTCTTTGGCATTACCCTTCAATCAGGCGTTGAGGTTACACCCTAGGAAATGGCGGGGATCCCACGATCGAGCTAGCCCCCAACCTTACCCCATTCCTCGTAGCCCGCAACTTAGAAATGGCCCAACCCGATCGCCCCGTTTCCCCCAAGCAGGACGTGCAAAACCACCGATGTCAACCCGCCCTAGGGGACGTAAACTAGAAGCAGGATTAATACACTTGTGCCCATTACAGCGGTTGGATCCCCAGCCCCTTCACTGAGCAATCCTTTGGGATCTCCTGCTTATTGCGGCCAAAATCCTCCACAGTCCCCCACAATCCCCCTATTCCCCCGTTTTAAGCCGACTGCGCCCCCTTTACGGGCCAAATTCCTGGCTAAGTTCCTGGTAAGTTCCCGATTAAGTTTCTGGTTGAGTTCCTGGCTGAGTTCCTGGCTGAATGTCCACCCCCCGCCTCCACCCCGACACGATCGAAGCCGTTAAGGATAGGGTCGATATTGTTGATATCGTCTCGGATCATGTCGTCCTCAAGAAGCAGGGTAAGGATTTAACCGGATTATGCCCCTTCCACGACGATAAATCCCCCAGCTTCACCGTTAGCCCCAGCAAACAATTTTACTATTGCTTTAGCTGTGGGGCCGGGGGCAACGCCATCAAGTTTTTGATGGAGATTGGCAAAACCTCCTTTGGTGAGGTGGTGCTGGAGTTGGCCAATCGCTACCAAGTGCCGATCCAGACCCTCCAGCCAGAGCAGCGCCAGGAACTGCAACGTCAGTTAACGCTCCGGGAGCAACTCTACGAGATTTTGGCGATTACGGCCCAATTTTACAGCCACGCCCTCCACCAGCCCCAGGGAGCCGCTGCCCTCCAATACCTCACGATCGATCGCCAGCTTCAGCCCACCACCATCCAAAGCTTCCAACTGGGCTACGCCCCCGCCGGTTGGGCCACCCTCTATGGCTACCTCGTCGATCAAAAGCACTACCCCGTGCAACTGGTGGAGCAGGCTGGGCTAATTCTGTCTCGGAAGTCTGGGAGCGGCTACTATGACCGCTTCCGCGATCGCCTCATGATTCCCATCCACGACCTGCAAGGGCGCGTCATTGGCTTTGGGGGGCGCACCCTCAGCGGGGAAGACCCTAAATACCTCAATTCACCGGAAACCGAGCTATTTAACAAAGGGCAGATGCTCTTTGGGCTAGATAAGGCTAAGCAGAGCATTGCCAAGGCCGATCGGGCGGTGGTCGTGGAAGGTTACTTTGATGTAATTGCCCTCCATGCCGCTGGGGTGACTAATGCCGTCGCAGCCCTAGGCACAGCCCTTAGTTTGCACCAAGTTAAACTTTTAATGCGCTATACCGACTCCAAGCGCATTATTTTGAACTTTGATGCCGATGGGGCAGGCAGTCGGGCAACGGAACGGGCGATCGGCGAAGTCGAAGCCCTAGCTTACCAGGGGCAGGTAGAACTGCGGGTGATGAACCTACCCGGCGGCAAGGATGCCGATGAATATCTGCACCGCCACTCCGCAGGGGACTACCAAGACCTGCTCGATCAAGCGCCGCTCTGGATTGATTGGCAAATTCAACAGTTGGTTTCGGGCTGTGACTTAAATCAGCCAGACCAGTTCCAACCCGCAATCCAGGGTATTGTTAAGCTTTTGGGCAATTTGCCCCACACCGCCCTACGCACCCACTATATTCACCGCTGTGCCGAGCTATTGGGCCAGGGAGAGGCACGGATGGCCCTGCGGCTGGAGGAAGATCTCCGCTTGCAGGTCCAGGGACAGCGGTGGCATGGCCGCTCCCAGCGCTGGGCTAAGCCCGGTGATGCCAGTGTGCGCGAACTGGCAGAGGCCCAATTGCTACGCATCTATCTCCATTGCCCAGATGTGCGGGAGTTGGTGCGATCGACCCTGCGCGATCGGCAACTCAACTACACCATCCACAGCCATCGCCTTCTCTGGCGGGAGATCCTAGAGCTAGAACGGCAGAATTTAGGGGATTTAGCTGCAAATCCCGATCGTCTCGTCTTTCTACTCCAAAATAAGCTCCCAGAACTACCCCTCCCCCAGGGCCACAGCGACAGCGACCCTAACCCTCCCGCCAATGCTCACATTATGGGCATTCTCCAACCCTCGGACCTTCAGCGGGTGGAGTTGTACCGGCCCCACCTGGGGATTCGATCGGCGGCAGCAACCCTAGAGCGGCTGGAGTGCGAGAAGCGCTGTCGCCATTTGCTCAGTTCTTGGCAAAGCCACCGACTAGAGTCCTTAGAGCGTTGCGTCGCGGAATTGCTGCAAATGGACCTAGATTCACACCCCTCCCTAGAGGATCAAATTGAGAGCCACTACCACAGCCTCAATCAGGAAATTCTAGACTTTCAGCACCGATTTTACAATGAGTGGCGCTACCTCCAAGCCCTCAACCAGCAGCGCTGCACCACCAGCGAGGATTTAGTCCTGGGTAGCTATGCCGTGGCAGGCGTTGGCCTATAAAGTGCCTTGGCCTATAAAGTCCGCTGGCCTATCAAGTACGTTTTAGAATTGCTCCGCCCCTAATCCGCCAAAATTCCCCACCCTGCCATTCTCTCACCCTACCCAACCATGATTTTCCGCAAATTTTTCCACCTCTCCCCCAAAATTGCCCTCCTCAGCCTCAGCCTCGCCACTGCGGCCTGTAACGCCCCCACCCCTCCCCCTGAAGCAGATTCCACCGCCGATCGCCCCAGCATCACCGTCATCTCCCCCGAACCCGTTGGCGCAAATCCCGCCCACCCCCTGGTCGAATTGGACGGCCTCTATAGCCCTGCCGCTCCCCTCGGCAAACCGCAATCCGTCGCCGCAACCGGCGAAACCCAGGAAATTACCGTCTATACCGTTGATAATCGCTGCGAAACCCTGCTACCCCAAACCGTCATGGTGCCCAAGGACAGCGTTTTAGAAGGGGCTGTGGCAGCGGCGATCGCCGCCCAAAGTAACAGTGACTTCGCGATCGCGGGCTACCGAGTCAGCACCAGCCAATCCGGCCAAAAAGTCACCGTAGACTTCCGCCTTGCCCCCGACTCCCCCCGCAGCTTCCCATCCCTCAGCAGTTGCGAGCAATTCGCCCTCTTTGGCGGCATTCGGGAAACCTTACTGGCCCAGGAAGGGCAATCTATCAAAAGCGTCGAATTTCTACACCAGGGCGACCCCATCACCTACTAGTGCGTGACTAATTCATGCGTGACCGATTAATGCGTGACCGACTCTGCTTCAGCCGCTAGTTGCGTGAGGTCGCCTTGCATAGCTTGGTAAACCCGATCGCAGCACTGCTGAACATAGGCGGCATCCGTCGCCGCAGCACGACCCGTCCGCTCAAAGACGATCGGCTCACACACCCGCAGCCGGATGGGATGGGGCCACGGCAGATTCGGCAGAGGGCCAATGGTCAAACCCCAGGGCAAGCCAAAGTAAATAGGGAAGATTTCCGGATCAATATTGTCCACTAGCCAGGGAAGACCCAGTTTTTGGTGAAAGACCTTGGCTTCTTCGTAAAAATTGCCAAAAATAAAGAGCGTATCGTGGGCACCCCAGGAAATCAGGGGCACGATCGGCACCCCCACCCGCAGCGCCAACTTAATAAACCCCGTGCGACCGGCAAAACAAATTTGGTTGCGTTGATGGTGGGGCCGAAAGACATCCTGACCCCCACCGGGATAGACCAGCACACTCGCGCCCCGTTGAAAAGCCGCCAAGGCAAGGCGAGACTCCGCCCGCAATGCGCCGACCTGGGTCGCAATTTGGGAAAATCCTGGCAGAATATCCCAAATATAGCGGTGCATTAAGCCATAAACTAGGCGCTGGGGGCCAAAATGCCGCATCCAGTCATAAATTGCCATGTGCATATCCGGGGCCGCAATCCCGCCATTGTGGGAACCCACAATCAGCACCGGTCCCGCTGGAACCTTCTCCCAGCCATCACTCTGCACCCCAAAATAATGGTCATAGGCCCACTGCCAGAGGGGCATCAGGGCTTCGATCGTGGCAGGATTGCGATCGTCGAGGGAGCGACCCTGGTACAAACCGGGCTTAGGCCGCAGCAAAACCGATAAATCGGGCGCATAGGACTGCCAAGCAGCATCAACCGAACAATTGGAGACCATAGTGACTATAAAGGGGGCGCTAGGGGGAGGCAATGCAACTTAGGGTTAGAAGGCTTGGGAGGTTTGGACGCTAGGAGCGGGGATGCTCTGCCATTAAGCGCCGAACTTCTTCAGCATGGTAAGAACTGCGGGTCAAGGGCGAGGAAACCACCTGTAAAAAGCCCAAATCTTCACCCCGGTGTCGCCAATGCTCAAATTCCTCTGGCGTAACAAAGCGATCGACGGGTAAATGCTTGGGAGTCGGCTGAAGATATTGCCCCAAGGTGATAATGTCGCAATCCACCGATCGCAGATCTTGCAGAACTTGGTCAATTTCTTCGGGGGTTTCGCCAATACCGACCATAATACCGGATTTAGTATAGGTTTTAGGGCTGAGTTCCCGTGCCTGAGCCAAAAGGTCTAGGGATCGCGGGTAGTCGCCCTGGGGGCGGGTGCGGCGGTAGAGGCGGGGCACGGTTTCGGTGTTGTGGTTCAGGACTTCCGGAGCAGCGGCCAGAATTGTTGCTAAGGCTGTCCAGTCGCCGCAGAGGTCAGGAATCAAGACCTCTATGGTTGTTTTAGCTGACTTTTGGCGAACTTCTTCAATACAGCGCACAAACTGACTGGCTCCCCCATCGGGCAAGTCATCCCGGTTCACCGAGGTAATGACCACATGGTTCAGGTTCATCCTGGCCACCGCTTCAGCAAGGCGCACCGGCTCCGTCGGATCCAGGCTGGTGGGCTTTTTCTCGAAGTCAATGTCGCAATAGGGACAGGCGCGGGTACAGGCCGGACCCATGATCAAAAAGGTGGCGGTGCCGTGGTGGAAGCATTCGCCGATATTGGGGCAAGAGGCTTCTTCACACACCGTATTCAGGTGCAAATCCCGCAAAATATCTTGAACGGAGCCGATACGCTCCCGTTGGGGTGCTTTAACCCGTAACCAGTCTGGCTTAACAACCACGCGCTTTGTATCTCTTCAGGTGAAAGGGTGAATGGGGCTGCGTTGGGGCGATCGGGCTGAGCCGCTGTCTGACCCCAAGGCTCTCCTATCCTACCAAATCCCAGGATGTTGCCTCAGATTCCCCGAAGGTAAGGTGTTGACAAACCCCGTCAGTAGATTTTCGGTATCTTCCCCAGGCGACCCATTTTATGATAATGACTGAGATTTCTTCCTTCTTAAGAAATAATTATGACCACAGAACTCCGCCCTTACCAGCACGACTTGGTTCAGCAAGTGTTGCGCACCTACAAACAAGGAGGAAAACGGATTTGCGTTGTGAGTCCGACGGGTAGCGGCAAAACGATCGTAGCAGCAGCGCTGATCCAAAAATTTGTCGATCAGGGATTGCGGGTTATGTTCCAGGTGCATCTAGACTGCCTGATTGGCCAGACTCGTGCCAAATTATGGGATGTGGGCTACCGCGACCCGAAAAATCTAGGTTTCATTAAAGCGGGCTGGAACGAGAACCGTAGCGCACCCGTACAAATTGCCAGTCAGCAAACCTTATTAAGACGAGATTGGTGGCACCAGCGCCGTTTTCATGTGATTTTCTTGGATGAGTGCCATACGACAGCCTTTGTGAAAGCTGCACAGCAGACCCACAAATATTTTCCCCGTGCGCTCTACATTGGGCTAACGGCTACACCGATGCGCATGAAGAAAACGGAGGGGTTAAGGGATCATTTTGATCACTGTATTGCGGCTCCCGTTCCCCAGAAACTCACGGAGATGGGCTATCTCGCACCGATGGATTATTATTCGCTACCCGCCGATTTTATTGATTTGAGTCGGGTCCGGGTTACAGCGGGTGAATTTAATTCGGGTGACTTGGGGATTGCTTGTAATCATCCGCAGTCGATCGATCGCTGCTTGGAGGAGTATCAAAAGCATGGCCAGGGTCAGCCCGCTCTTATTTTTGCGGTGACGGTTGCCCATGCTGAGGCGCTAGCGCGACGTTTTAACGCGGGGGGTGTACTCACCAAGGTTGTGACCGCAAAAACGCCATCGGAAGAGCGACGGCAGTTATACGAGGCTTTCAAACAGGGCAGAATTCAGGCTTTGGCATCAGTTAACTGTATTTCCATGGGTTTTGATGTCCCCAATGCAACGATCGGCATTGTGGCGCGACCTACAAAGTCGGAAGGGCTGTGGTACCAAATGGTGGGGCGGCTCATGCGACCTGCTCCTGGCAAGGAGAAGGGGGTTATTTTGGATATTGCCGGAAATACCTGGCGTTTTGGCATTCCAGATGAAATTCAAGCCTATTCACTCGATTTTTCTCAATTAGCTGGGGCTGGGGGGCCACCTTTCAAAACCTGTGATCACTGTGGATTACTCAACTTGATTTCTGCCAAGGTTTGCAAGGGTTGCGGCACTGCTTTTCCAGTGCAGGAGAAAAAGCCCGTTATAGTCCCCCTCGCTCCGTATTCTCAAAGTTTTGTAGGTTCCAAGCAGCAAGAAAGGTCTACAGATCAGAAGAGTCTACCTCCTGCTGAACCAGAGAGCAATCATGTAAATGTGGGTTTGCCTGAAGATATTTCCGGTCAATATATTCAGCTTTTAGCGGAACAACAACACAAAGTAGAATGGAACGTAGAGAATGTGGCATTAGAAAGCGAAAGGAAAGGCACAGACTACACCAAACTGCGGGACTTGCTCAAAGCCCAACAGTGGAAAGAAGCTAACCACGAAACCTATCGCCTCATGATCAAGATCGTGGGGCGCACAGAAAGCAATTATTTCCGTCAAGAAGACCTGTTGAATTTTCCTTGCAAAGACCTCAAAACGATCGATCGCCTTTGGGTGCAGGCCAGCCAAGGGCGCTATGGGTTTAGCGTGCAAAAGGAAATCTATGTGCGCTGCGGTGCGAAACTAGATGGCAATCATCCAGGTAAGGAAATCTGGGAAAAGTTTGGCAAGGAGGTCGGCTGGCGCGTGAACAACTCATGGCAAAACTATGACAAACTGATCTGGGGTAGTATTCGTGTACCAGGACACCTTCCCATTTGGATTTGGCGGTTTGTGGGGGGGTATTGGGTGAGGGGTGGTGGGGTTGAGGGGTCTCTTCTCTCGCATCGAGACTTGTGAAGTGCAACCTATAATGCACAGGAATTCCTCGGCTCGCTAGCACTCGCTGAAACTCAATCTGGGACAACTGCGTGAACTGACTGCCTAGCCCCAAAGTAATCTGTTCCCGCTGAAACAGCACGATCGCCAGTTCTAAGCGAATATCAACCTCTGTCAGCGCAATCGAGTCTGGCAGATCGATCGTAATTTGCATCGTTTCGAGACTCCTTGTCTTCGGTAAATCCACAACTGAAGCGCAAAGATTGCACAATTGAACAAATTATACTGTTTTGGCCCTTGGATCGGACTGGCTGTTGGCCCAGTGACAGTCTGGTAGGGTGTGTTAATTGTAGCCCTGTGCCAGATCCCAGATGTTGCATCATAACTGCTCCTTAATCTCTAGCTACGAAGAGGATAGGTGCTAGTGCCCCTCACTCAACCCCTCCCCAACGCCTCAATTCCTTGGATGTCACTGCCTCCAATTTTGGGTACGGGCGAAGCATTGGCGCAGGTATTTTCTGGATGATCGCCCTACGTTTTGCCGCCAATGCTTTGCCCCTACGATGCACCCCCCAACACTGACGTGCGCCCCCTCCAGCCCCCAACCGCTTAGCCCAGTCAAAACTTAGCCACCATGACAGAACGAGAAC
>JAYKJG010000074.1:0-3402 GCA_035286285.1 Prochlorothrix sp. | reverse complement strand
TGGGAATTTTCCTTCCCTTCCTTAAGAATCTTGAGGTGTAGGCTATCTCCGGGCAAATAGTTGGGACGCAGCGCCTGGGCAAGGCTGTTGACGTTCAGGACCGGAACACTCTGGAAATTGGCGACTTTACTGAGGTTAAAGTCATTGGTCAGCAGAATTCCATTAATATCCTGAGCAAGGCGGATTAACTTGGCATCCACCGTCGCAATATCGTCATAGTTGGCGCTGTCAATGACAATGCGGTTGGGATAAGACTCCCGCACTTGGTTGAGAATATCTAGCCCCCGCCGCCCCCGCATCCGCTTTTGGTCATTGGAGGCATCGGCGACCTGTTGCAGTTCCTGCAAAACAAACTGAGGCACCAAAATTTGGCCCTCCAAAAAGCCCGTATCGATTAGCTCTTGGAAACGACCATCAATAATACAACTGGTGTCCAGCACCTTGGTTGTCGCGGGCTTGAGGGTGCCCTCAGCGACAAGGGCCGTTTCCAGGGAGTTGGGATTGATGAGGCGAAGGAGACTGCGACCATGGGCATCGGCAAGGTTCACGCCGGAAACCCCAAAGATCAAACTGCTGAGAACCGCAGCTAGGGGCTTAATAAAGCCAAATTCCGGGGAAATGGGCAGCAGCAGGATGGGAGCTAGGATCAGGTTGGCGATCAAGAGGCCAATGACCAGACCAACAGCACGGCTTAAGATCACATCGGGTGGCAACGATCGCACCTGCTGCTGAATGCGGCGATAAATGGTCTGCACAGCAAAACCGACAACCCCAAAAATTAGGGCACCAAAGCCAGCAGTCACTAGGCGCAACCCCTCTAGGTTGGTCACTTCGGTCAGCACCGAAATGGGGAGGAAGTCTATGCCATAGAAACCAAGACCAATCCCCAATAGGATGAAGGTAAGGATTAAAAACGCATCAAGCATGAATTCAGCCAGGGCGATCGACTGGGGCAAGTGATCCAAAATAAGTCAAAAATCAACGCGGAGACAAGCCAATGGGCAAAGATCACCAAACCTCATTATACGGTCTGCCTTCCCAAACCCAACGGGAGCGCGTCGCAGTTGTTGCCGTTCAGGATTCAGCCTCGGCCCTAGCCCTGCGGCCCCAAGCGGCCTATGTCCACATTCCCTTCTGTCGTCGCCGCTGTTTCTACTGCGATTTTCCGATCCAGGTTACGGGCGATCGTCGCCATGGGGGAAATTTCGCCCCGATCGCCGCCTATCTGTCCACCCTCGCCCAGGAAATCCAAACCACACCAATTTTAGCAAATCCCAAGACCAAGCCGCTCCAAACCGTCTTTTTTGGCGGTGGTACACCGTCGCTGCTGTTGCCGGAGCAGATTGCGGCGATTCTGGAACAGTTGCGCGATCGGTTTGGGTTGGGGCCAGATCTCGAATGCTCGATCGAGGTGGATCCCGGTACCTTTAGCTTGGCCCAAATCCAGGGCTACCAAGCAGCGGGGGTGAATCGCTTTAGTTTGGGGGTGCAGGCATTTCAGGATGAGCTATTGGCAGCCTGTGGCCGTTTTCACCGGCTAGCAGACATTGAAGCCGCAGTACAAGCCCTAGGGGAAGCAGGGGTAGAAAACTGGAGCTTAGACCTGATTTCCGGCCTACCCCATCAAACCTTGGACCACTGGCAGGATTCCCTCCAGCGGGCGATCGCCCTCGCCCCCACCCACCTTTCGGTCTATGACTTGACCCTAGAAGCCCCCACCGTCTTCGGCAAACGCTACCAACCGGGCCAAAACCCTCTCCCTTCCGATGAGACAACGGCCCAGTTCTACCGCACTGCCCAGCAAAGGCTCACCTCAGCGGGCTATGACCACTATGAAGTCTCTAACTATGCAAAACCGGGGTTTTACTGCCGCCATAACCTAGTTTACTGGCGCAATCAAAGCTATTACGGTTTTGGGCTGGGAGCAGCCAGCTACCTGAACGGTCACCGCTTCAGTCGTCCCCGCTACAGCCAAGCCTATCAGCAGTGGGTTGAAACATTGACCAACTCCCTGCTAGAGGCGGACCCAATGCCGTGGATTTTGCCGCCCGATGTCGATTTGGAGCGTTTAAAGCTCGATCGCTTTTTGGATACGTTGATGCTGGGGCTGCGGCTACGGGCAGGGGTGAGTTTGATGGAGTTAGAGCGGGAGTTTGGAGCGGAGTGGGTTGAACGGTTGCGGGGGAGTGTGGCGGGGGCGATCGATCGGGGCTGGGCCGTTCTAACACCGGAGAGTCTGGAGCCAACGGGGGCTGTTCAGGATCCCGATCGTGGTGACCAGACCGATCGGCCCAACATGGCCGATCGTCCCAAAACCCCCGATCGCGCCTCTAACCTGACCGATCCCGTCAATCTAGAACACCTTAAGGCGCTTTCTCAGTCAGTTCCGCCCTTACGGCTCCGCCTAAGCGATCCCGAAGGATTTCTCTTTTCTAACCAGGTTATTTCTGACCTTTTTGCCCAGTTTTTGGCAGACTCTCGATAGGGGTTACATCCCTGTGGATCCCGGCTTAGGGCCAAAGACCAGGGCAACCACGGGGGGTTTGCCCCTACCCTTTTAGGATTGGGGCCGATCGGGGGCGAAATCCAGGGTGCCCGGTAGTTCCAAGTCTTGGGTAGAGAGATCCAAGTCTGGCGGCAACAGGTAGTCTTCAGAGAGTGGCTGGAAAGACGTAGAAGAGGGCGGTGCAGCCGAGAATTCTGATGATTTGGCCTTAGCTTTCTTGTACTGATAGCGATCCCACTCCATTATCGCCATATAAAAGCCACCCAAGGCCAAAACCGCCGCCATCCCAAAGGTGAGGGAGCCTTTACCGTCGTGCCAGTAGTCAAAGGCCGTTGTATTTTGCAGAGCAGTCAAGATCGCCATCAGCACCACCCGAAAGCTGTTAATCACAAAGCCCATGATCAGGGCAATAATCGGCGTTGCGATCATTAACTTGCGCGATTTCAGGGGAAACATGATTAAACACATCAAAGACAGGGAAAAGAGGTAATTCATGGCCTCAATCCCGGAACAGGCTTCATAAACCTTGACAGCCCCTTGGGTATTAGGACCAAGGCTCAGGTAAATATAAATGTTGTCCCGCAGGACTGCTTCAATCCCGCCATACAGCATCAGAAAATGGGAAAAGCGGGCCGTAATAGGGGAAATATCGGAAAGGTTGATAAAAAAGACGCTGGGAATTCCCATCGCCGCAACGATCGCCAGGGGTCGCCAAAGTTGGCGTAGATTCTGGAAGCCAGAGGCAAGAAGCGCAACACCACCCAGGGAAATAAACGGACTGACGCGACAGATAAAGAACTCTTTTGTGGCTACTTCTGAGGAAAAATGGTTGCTATCGAGGCCCAGCAGGTAGTTGCTATAGAGCAGGGTCAGGAGGACTAAGCCCCCTCCCAGCA
>JAYKJG010000073.1:0-2638 GCA_035286285.1 Prochlorothrix sp. | reverse complement strand
TCCGGTGGGGGCTAATGCTGCTGGTGCTGCCGATCGTGATGGACCTGTGATAAACCCACAATAGACCCGCGATAGACCTGCGACGGATCCCGTGGACCCTGATTAGCCAATGCTCACCCTTCCATCCCTTGCAAAAAGCAGTGACAATCTTACGAGAAAGCCCGTCTTGAATTGGTTTGTCACAAACACGATCGTCCCTGCTGCCGGGGTGCCGCCCTCAGCCGCTGCTAAGAGCGCTGTGATCGGCAAACGCTCCAATGTGCTGTTTGTAGGGGTTACAGCCTAATTAGAACTGACCTTAGCCTTCCGGTTATGGGAACTAGTACTACACGGCGGAAATGTACTCCCCCTTTCCGGGAACAGCCAACCCACCCCTAACCTCTCCCTAGAGGGGAACCGGAGTCGCATCCCGGAGGGAGACCCAAACTTTCGCCCTAGAGTACTAGAGTGACAAGTCTTTGGGTTATGGGCATGGGTGTGACGGACAGGGGAACTGTAGGTATCAGGGTAATCAGCAGCCCTGTGATGGGCCTTTGTAGGACAGGCAGCCGTGATGAGTTAGCTACGGTAGATGGCCCTGGGCTGGGTGCCGATTGTGGGGGGTCACCCAGCGGCGAGCCGTAAGTGAGCCAAACTGTAGGGTGCCCCCCGATCGCTGTCAACGGGCTGAAACCTCAGAGGGGTCTTATGGTTAGGGGGTACAACCCCCCTTTTATATAATCCAATACTTTTTTGGGGTGGTTGGCCCGTTTATTCCCGCAGCTTGTTCCCGCAGCTTGTTCCCGTAGCTTATTCCCAGGCAGATTTGCAAGCCGCCCCTCCCGATCGGCTAGGGGCTGTTCTCCAGTTTGCCCCAAATCGCGCAGGTTACGGGGCCAGTTACGGTGTGGTGGTGTATTGGCTGACTAAGGCGCGGTAGCGATCGTAAAAAACTTGGGGGCGGAAACGCTCAGCTTGGCGGCGGCAGTGCTCCGGCTCCGGCTGCGATCGTTGGCCTTCAAAATACTGCACCGCTGCCACAATACTGGCCTCGGTTTGCTCTGGAAATAACAGACCCGTCCCTTCCTGGGCATCCTGCCGCAGATCTCGCACGGTTTCCAAAGCGCCCCCCCGCCCGTAGGCAATCACCGGAGTGCCGCAGGCTTGGGCCTCTAATAGGGTAATACCAAAGTCTTCGCAGGCCGCATAAAGAAAAGCTTTAGCTTGGCCCATATACTGCTCCACCACGGCATCGGGCTGGGGGCCAAGGACTTGCACATTGGGTCCGGCCAATTTCTGCACTAGGGGTAATTCCGGCCCGCCCCCAATCACCACCAAGGGCAAACCCAACTGGTTAAAGGCCCGTACCAGGAGGGGAATTTGCTTATAGCTGACTAAGCGAGAGACAGTGAGGTAAAAATCCTGTTTTTGGGCCTGGAAGGGGAAGCGATCGACCTGAACCGGGGGATAGACCACCTCGGCGGGGCGGCGGTAACAGCGCCAAATGCGGCGGGCGGTGTGGTGGGAGTTGGCCAGGAAGTAATCGACCCGGTTGGCGGAAATGACATCCCACTGGCGCAGGTAGTGGAGCAAGGCTTTGGTGACCCAGCCGATCGCCCCTTGTCCGGCAGGGCTGCGGGCGAGGTAGTCAAAGGTTAAGTCCCAGGCGTAGCGCATGGGGGTGTGGCAATAGCAAATGTGGGTTTGGTGGGGGGCGGTGAGGATGCCTTTGGCGACGGCATGGGAGGAGGAGAGAATGACATCGTAGTCCCGCAGGTCTAATTGCTCGATCGCCAGGGGGAGCAAGGGCAAATATTTCTGTACGCCCCGATCGGCCTTGGGCCAGTGTTGCAAAAAGGTAGTGCCAATCTTGCGCCCGTAGAGATAGCTTTGGGGATTGCGGGACTCAAAATCAATCAAGGCATAGAGATCCGCCTCAATCACCTCCAAAATTGCCTTCACCACCAATTCCGATCCGCCGGTGGCCTGGGGGGTGAGCCATTCATGGACAAGGGCATACTGGGGCATGGGCGTTCTAGAACAAGGGCATACGCTAGAGTTTGCATCATACCCCTTGGACTGACCGGGCATCGCAAAACAGACCGAAAAAGCCCCAAACGAAAAGCACCCAGGAGTCCCCATGTCAGGGTTCCTGGGTGCCGATCGGGATCTTCAAATCCCTAATACCAAATCCGACTAATCTCGATTCGTTTTGGTAGGGGCAATCCCCCCGTGGTTGCCCCTGTATTTGGCGGTCAGAGGGTCAGCACAGGGGCACGACCCCTACCCGTTTATTCTGTTTCAGGCTCAACGGATTTGGTATAACTAGTTCCCACGCATCGCTAGTGCAATGCTGTACTACCACTAGTTCCCACGCTCTGCGTGGGAATTCCTCCCTAGGCGCTCCAGCGCCCTCTGTTTTAGGCTTCTTGCCCTTGCTGACGCTTCAGAGCGGCCCCAACCCCCAGCGCTGCCAGGGAGCCGACGATCGTCAGCGGTTCGGGAACAGCAACGGTATCGATATAAAATTGGTGGTCTTTAGTCGTACCACTGGTTTTGAAAGCAAAACTAGAACCCGTCAAGGCACCATAGCTCGATACGGATCCCCAGGCACCGCCGTTAATGCTCAGGAAAGCGTTGGGATTGTTGATCTTGTGGT
>JAYKJG010000072.1:0-13500 GCA_035286285.1 Prochlorothrix sp. | reverse complement strand
CCCACCGCATTCAAAAAATCCGGCGAATGGGTCGAAACAAACACCTGCCCCCCCTGTTGGCTGTAGGCCCGGAACTCCTCCGCCAACTCCCACAGCAACTGAGGATAAAGCTGATTCTCCGGCTCCTCCACACAGAGCAAGGGATGGGGATTGGGGTCATAGAGCAACGTCAGATAGGCCAACATCTTGATGGTGCCATCGGACACATACCGCGCCAAAAACGGATCCTCAAAAGATCCATCCTGGAATTTCAGCAAAACCCGCCCCTCCTCCGTTGTTTTCGACTCCACCCGCTCAATTCCCGGCACCCGCCGCGCCAGTTGAACCAGAATGCGATCGAACACCTGCGGATGCTGCTGATAGAGATAGTCCACCACCAACGACAGGTTTTCCCCCTCCCGCGACAGATGTTCCGCATAGCCCGCATCTTGCTCCGGTCTGGCCCGCTGAATATGAAAATCCGAAATATGCCAATTATCAATGAGATTGCCCAGGGCAACCGTCGCCGGGAAACGCTCAAACTGAGCCAGCCCCTTAATCGCCAAAATATCGGGAGCTTTCAGGCTCTGATTTTCCCGTTGCAGATCACTAATATCTTGCACGTTATCTAGCTCATTGGTGACCGCATAGCCTTCCCCCGCTGAGAAATCTAAAAAATGCCACGGTTGGCCACTGCTGCCCCGGCGATACTTCAGCACCTCCCGCGCCACATAGGCCCGCCCGCGATCGTCTTGATCCAAGGCCAGAAAATAGGTCGTGAGGGGAGAATCAGGCGTGGCACGGAACTTTAGTTCGATCTCGATCGGCCCCGTTTGGTTCCGGCTGCGCACCTCCCCAAAACCTCGGCTCCCCCCCAAGCGCCCCAAAGCTGCATTGACATTGCTGGCCATCGCCTCCTTCAGGAACTCAAACACACTGAAAATTGTGCTTTTCCCGGCTCCGTTGTGGCCCACAAAAACACAAAACTGGGGCAGATCCTTGATCTCCACCTGCCGAAATGCCTTGAAATTTTGTAATCGTAAACTCTCAAGCTTCATTCTGTTTCCCTCCCTACGCCTGCATCAACAACCGCAACGCCGACAGCACCCGACGCGGATTCTTCCGGTGCATCGCCATCCCCAACCAATAGGCCGCCTCCTCCTTCGGCATCGCCTCCACCCCCTCCACACAGACCAACATATTCTCCCGGCTGCGCATGGGAGCCAAAACCCGAAAAATCAACCCCAACCGCAACGCCAGCCCCTCCTCCAGCCCATAGTGCGCCGTTCGGCCCCGCTTCAGCCCCCCCAGCTTAATATCCGCCTTGGCCAAGTGCCGCAACACCCGATGCTCAATCAAAGCCAAATTCCGCCCCTTTAGCCCCGCAATCCGCACCGGCCTCGGCACCTGGGGCGTAGCCAGGGCTGGAAGCTGCCACACCTCCAACTGCATATTCTCCGCCCCCAACACCATCGCCCGTAGCTCATAGGTAGTCTGCTGGGGCAACACCTTGAGGGCTGGCGTTGTTGGGGATTTGGCGGTAGAGGGGCGATCGATCGTTGCAGCAACCATAGATTCGGGTTTGGGGTAAGGGACTGGGCGCGAAAACCGCGCCCCTACGAGGGGTTTGGAGAAGGAAGGCGGGAGGGGTCAGGTCTCCGGATCTACTACTTGTGCTGGGGTCTCGGCCTCCAGAGCCACCGCCCGCACCTGGGCCGAGCCTGCCCCCAACTTGCACAGTTTATCCCGCAGCTTCTCCGGCGCATCCCCCACCACAGAAAATCCCGCCGTAAACTCTGCCGTAAACGTGGCCTCCCCATCACTGCTTACCGCTGCCCGCAGTTGGCCACCCACAAAGCTCTGGAGATTCAGCGCATCATCCACAGTCCCTTCCAGGCTCAGGCTGACCTCACTGCCGCCTTGGGTTTCGTAGCTCACCTCCAGCACCACAGAAACCTGAGCTTCCCGCAGTCCCTTCAGCGGTCCCAATACCATAAAAGCATCTGAGGCACTAAACACTAAAATTTCCAAAGACTGGAGGTATTTGACCTTAGCAAACTGGGCTTGCTCAAAAACCTGGGTCAGGGCTTCCCGCAGGGTTGCCTCGGCGGTGAAGGTTTTCGGCTCAGTTTTGGGAACTGGGGGCGTTGGATTTGGCCCAGGGCGATCGCCCCCCGTAGACCAGTCTCCTCCCTTATCTCCAGCCCGCTTCGTTGTGGTGCCATCGGTTGACCCTCCGTAGCCTGAGGCGCTATCCCCAGCATCAGCCCCTGGGGGCGGCGTTAGCTCCAGCTTCCGGGGCCAAATATCCAACTCCTCGGCCTGATCGATCGTATAGATATAAGAATTGCTATCCACCTTGATGCTGGCCGGTGCATCGCCCTTGCCCCAGATCAGATCCCCGCTCTTGTAGATCAATAGCCCCGCTTCAATGCCCTGGATAATGCCCTTAAAAAAGACCTCATTGCCAATCAACATCGGCAAACTGGGACTTTTATAGAACTCTTCTCGCAGCGCCGCCGTGGTGATTTCTCCTTTGCGCAGGAGGGTGTTATCCCGCAGGGATGAGGGGGAATCCGGTTGGTCTTCGGGCAACCGCAGCTTGGACCGTGCTGCCTTGAGGGTGCTGACGATCGCCTTTTGGCCCGCCCCCGGTGCTGCCGCTGCCCGGTGTTCCTCCACCGTCGCCAACGTCAGGGGCGTTTCTCCTCCCCTATGTTCGGGATAAAACAAACAGCAGTAGGCTTTTTGGATGGCGATCGCCAGGGCCGTTTCCGAATTCTTTTCCTCTTCTTTCAGCTTTTCTTGCTGGTGGGGCGCAAGCTGGGCCATCGCATCGGGCTTGAGCAGTTCCCGCAGGGCCAAGCGCCGAATCACCTTTCGCTTCACCGCCTCCACCTGGCCGCTGTCTATACACAGAAAAACCAAATGATTGCGGTGGGTACGGGTACTGCTACCATTCCCCTTTTCTAAATAAATTCGCCGCACCAGGGGCGGTATCTCAGGATTTTGGACTGAAACGGCCTCAGCTTCGTAGTGAATTACCGCCAGGTAGGGAATCCCATCATTGGTGTCATCTGCCACCTCGTAGGGACCACCAGGAAAGGGCACTAACTCGAAGGGCTTGCCCTTAAAGATCTCTCGAATGCGATCGTTGAGTTGCTGCCGCACTTCCCCTGGATCGATCACCTTTTCCTTTTGGTGAATCATCTGGGTCAAGTTGGCCTCGGTCAGAAACCGCAGCGGGGCACTGGGGCGATCGTCCAAATAGGCAGACTCCTGGACAAAGCGCCGCAGGGCATCTTCCACAAAGCCATATTCCAGCCCTGGGGCGGCGATCGCATAGCGCAAACGCGGCTTGCTCACCCCCTTCAGAGCTTCGTTAAAGGCCAAGGAGTGAAACAAGACCACACGGGCCACATAGGAGGCATAGGGCGATAACCCTCGATAGTGCTGGCGATCGAGGGCTTGAGCTAGGGCATCCTGGTCTTGGTCCACCCCCGCAACATCCCCTCGAATCGCTCCCAAGTAGCTGCTCTGCTCCATGCGAACTAACACCTCATCCCGAATCCCTTTGATCCCCAAATCCAAGTGGTGCAGGTGGATTGCATGGGTAGCGATCGGGGCTTGTTGCCAAAGGGCCGCTACGGTTCGGGTGAGCAGCCGCAACATTCCCCGCACCCGCTGGAACTTGGTGAGGGTTGAAGTCTTATCGCGCAGGGTCTCAATCAGTTCTGGATGCAAAGGATAGCCCTGACGAAACGCCATCACCTGTTGATCCAAGCTGGCAGTGCTGGCAGCGGCCAGTTCATCCCGATGCTGGTTCCAGATCTGCTGATAGGCTTGAATCACGACTTCTGCTTGATCGTCATCAATCTGGCGAAATAAACGCCGCCGTAATACCTTAACCGTCTCATCTTCCTCGGTGGGGTCCAGCAATGTGGCTTTCCGGGCCGCAACGCTCATCAGTTCATCCATCTTGGCGGCAATAAACTGATTCTCTTCGCTGTAGGCATCGGTGGCTTTGCCTTCCTTGCCGATCGCTAGGGTGAAGACCAACGCGGCCCTAGGTGACGATTCCACTGCCTTGATCAGACCCGTCAGAAACGCCGTTAGCTGTCCACCCGTGCGGTCTCGATCGCGGGACTTGAGTTTGCGCAGATAGATGGATAACTCATCCAGCAAAATTAAGGTTGGCTCTCCCCCAAACAACTCCCGCAAAGTATCCGCACCGGGCGCAGTCCCTTCTGCATCGCTGGCCTGAATCCGACGATATCCTGCCACCCCCGCCAACAGGTAGGCTAGTTCACCCCAGGGTGTCTTGGCATAGATGCCGTCCCCCATCGATCGGCCATTCACAGGATCGGCATTCTCTCCATCAAAGGCTGCCACCCGCACTGGCCCTTGAGGAATCAAACTGGGATCTATAAAATCAGCCGCACTTTCAACACCTGCTAAGCCCTGCATCGTATGGTAAAGGCCAATGAGGGAATGGGTTTTACCGCCTCCATATTCCGTATCTAGCCGAAAGATCGACCCCACCTGCTCAGTATGACCCTGGAGACGCTGACAAACAGCATTCAATAACTGCTTCAGCCCACGGGTGGGGTGGGTGTTGGCAAAAAAGCGTTTTGGGTCTTGGTAGTCTGGAGGCGCACTGCCTTGGATCACAAGCGCCAGATCCGCTGCAAAATCGGTCTCTCCGATCCGACCTTGCCGGACATCCTCTCGCAGATCACACAATTCAAAGATAGTCGGTAAAGACACTAGCAAGACCCTCCTGACATGAGACCTAACCGATAAAGTAGAGCTTAAGAAACCAGTCTGCGTACCACCAACCGCAGGCACGACGACCCACAGAATGGAGGGCTACTCCCCAACGCTGTCCTAACCCTCTTGTCCCTTGGCATCAAACGTGACAGAGCGCATAGGTAAAGCACCCTCACCCTAACGCAGCCTCCCCCAGACCCCTAGATAAATTTCTTAAAAATCCACAGAAGACCTACTGATAGGAATTCTGCCGAAGAGGGGAGGCATTTGCAACAAAGTAAGCTACACTCAGGGGCAAAATTAGGGGCAGACTTGTCCCTGTGAACTTGTCCCTTGGATGGTAAGAGCCGTGCAGATTCCACACTTTCCCGAAGCGAATCATCCCCTGGTTCAGGCGCTAGCCCAACGTAGCGACCAGGATCTGCTGACCCTCTTCCAGCGTTATCCAGAGCAGGGCTGTTATTTTGCAGCTATTTTCTGCCGTTATACGCCCGTGGTCTATACGTTGGTTCAGCATTCGGTCTCTTCCCCAGTTCAGGCGGACTATCTTTTTGCGGTAACTTGGCGACATCTGTATTACGAGTTGGGGGGCTTGGATCTGCATCGATCGGACCCCAGCAACCCCACAAAGGCCACCCTCCAAAGCTGGCTGATCCAAGTGACGGCCCAGTGCATTAACCAGGCCCAGTTGCCCCCTGTGGAGGCGATCGCCTATAACCTGGAAGCGGCCCCGCCCGTGCTCTGGTGCTACATCTACCAATCCCTCGATCGCATTGACCCCCTCAATCGCCTCATTTTGATCATGGGGGAAACCTTCCGCTGGAGCGAAACCCGTATTTCTGCCTATCTCCGGGCTGAGGGCGAAAATCTAGCCCCTGCGGAGGTGCGTCAACGCCTAGAGGTGGCCCAAGCGGATCTTTTAGCCGATTTACCCCAGGATATTCGCGAAATTTACCTCCCGGCCCCGATCGAGGCCAATCTTGCCCCTTTTACCCCGTCCCCCCAGTCCCCCAGCCTTTCCGGCTCCGCGTCTGGCTCCTCCGCTGCGGCCCTCAATACGGCCCCTAAATCCCGCTTTTCTCCCCTCGCGGAGTCCTTAGCTGCCGGTTTTGCCCTTTAGCCCGGAGGGCTTTTCTCTGCTCTCCCGTCCCTGTTGTGATTCCCTACCTTTGGAGCAAGCATCGTGATCCCGTCCCCTTTTCGGTCTCCCCTTGTCCCGATCGTCCGGACCCAGACCTGGCGGGTCACTGTGGGTTTGGCGGGACTGTTGGTGTTGTGGGCTGCGGCTCCGGTCCAGGCTCAGCGGCTGTTTCCGATCCAAATTGAGCGAGGCCGCGATCGGGGGGATGACTTTGGTCCCAGCGGTGGCCCCCTTCTGGAGCAGTTGGAGCCGGTCATTAATAACGGTACGGCTGGCCCCGATCGCGATCGCGCTGACCAATTGCTTCGCCAAGGCGATACCCACTACCGTAAGGGGTCTTACCTCAAGGCGATCGAAGCCTGGGAAACGGCCCTAGAGCAGTACCAATCCGTGGGCGACGATGAAGGGGTGGGTATTACGCTGGATTTAATTGGCCTCACCCAGGGCGATCGGGGCGATTATCTGGCCGCAGAACAGGCATTGCGCCGTAGGCTGTCCGTCGCCCGTCTGCGCAAGGATTTTCAAGGCCAGATGTATACCCTCAATAACCTGGGGATGGTTCTGATTCAGGGGGGAACCCAAGAGCATCTCAATGTGGCGGAGGTGGCCTTTGAGGAAGCCTATGCGATCGCCAAGGATATCGATCACCCCGACGGTCAAGGGCTATCCCTCAGCAATTTGGGGCTGGTTTCGGCGGGGCGGGGCGACTATGCCCAAGCGGTCAAGCGGTATGAGGAGGCGCTGCTGTTTCGGCAACGGGGCGACAATCCTGCGGGGGAGATTAATACTTTGAACCACTTGGGTACGGCCTATTGGGCTTTGGGGTTCTATGATGAGGCGATCGGAGCCTATGGCGCGGCTTTGAACCTGGCGGAAGCCTTGGAAAATCCCTACGCCAAACTGCGGGCCATGGCGGGACTGGCGGAGGCTCACCTGACGGTGGGGCGCTTGGAGCGGGCCATGGATTTGATGACGGAGCGGCTAGCTTTGGCTCAGGAGTTGGGGGATGTTTACCAGCAGTTTTTGAGTGTCCAGGAGTTTTTTGAGTTTTACCACGATCGTGGTGATCTCGCTGTAGCCCGCACCTATCTCCTGCGGCTGATTGGCTATACCCAACTGCTGGGGGAAGAGTATAAAGAGAAGCTGTATGGGGAAGAGTTGCGCAAGCTGGATATTCTGCTTGCCACGGAAGAGCCGTAGGTGGCTGAGGGGATGGGTACCCCATAAGAGCGCTGGAGCGCCTAGGGAGGAATTCCCACGCTCTGCTGGGCGCGAAAACCGCGCCCCTACAAGACGTTTGGGAGTGTAGGGGTCAGGTTTCCTGACCCGCCCTCTGCGCCTCGGTTTGACCCCCTTTTGTCAGTCAATCAGGGATGCGACTCCGGTTCCCCTCTAGGGAGGGGTTAGGGGTGGGTTGGCTGTCCATGGAAAGGAGTCGTGTATTGCTGCCGTGCAGGACTAGTTATATCGCGTTGGGATATCGCGTTACTAGCGGCCAAAGCCTTTGCCCCGTGTTTTGGAGGGTGTGGTTAGGCAGTGCTCTAGCTTCTTGCGCAGGGCCGGGGCATCGAGATTTTGGCCAATCAGGACCAGTTGATTTTTACGATCGCTCGAAGTCCACTGACTGTCATCCAAGGTAAAGCGCTTGCCGCTGAGGTGGAAAATATGGCGCAGTTCGCTTTCCTGGAACCAGAGGATGCCTTTTGCCCGGAATACGGTTTCTGGGAGGTGATTGTCGAGGAAATCTTGGAATTTACGGATGGCGAAGGGCCGATCGCTCTGGAAGGAAAGCGATGTAAAGCCATCGATCGCCAAGTGGTCAGAATGATGGTGTCCAGGGCTGTGATCGTGGCCGCGATCGTGCCCATGATCGTGATGCTCATGCCCATCGTGGACACAGTGGCCCTGGTCATGATCGCAGGCGGAATGATCGGAGTGGTTTTGGTGATCGTGGCTGTGATGATCATGGCCGTGGTGATCATGGCTGTGATGGTCGTGGCCGTGGTGATCGTGGCTGTGATGGTCGTGGTCAGCGTGATCCGCCTCTTGGTCCATGCCAAAGTAGCGATCGGACTCAAATAGTCCCACACTCAAAATCAACGGTAACGCCACTTGGGAGCGCTGAGTTCTTAGAATGCGGGCATTTTCCTTAATATCCCGCAACTTCACCTCTAGAACGTCTAAATCTGCCTCATCCACCAAATCTGTCTTATTGAGCAGCAGAATATCCCCGTAGAGAATTTGGTTATAGGCGGCTTGGCTATTGAAGAGATCCAAGCTGTAGTTTTCGGCATCAATCATGGTGACGATCGAATCCAACCGGGTTAGATCCCGCAGTTCTGTTCCGAGAAAGGTTAGGGCGATCGGCAGGGGATCGGCCAAACCCGTGGTTTCCACCACCAGATAATCGACCTTATCCTCCCGCTCCAAGACCCGATGCACCGCATCCAGCAAATCGCTATTAATGGTGCAGCAAATGCAGCCGTTGCTTAGCTCCACCATGTCGTCACCGGTGGACACAATCAGTTCATTATCAATGCCGATTTCCCCAAACTCGTTCACCAGCACCGCTGTTTTGACCCCTTCCTGATTGCTGAGGATATGGTTGAGGAGGGTCGTTTTGCCGCTGCCCAAAAAGCCCGTAATAATCGTGACGGGGAGGCCCACTGGGGGCATGTCTAGGGCAGTGTTTTCGGAGGTGGTTTGGGGCGAAGAGATGGTTGCGGTCATGGTGCGGGATGATTCCAGACGATGAAATAGAGGCTACAAGACAGGAGAGACCGATAGTGATGGCTCCTCTCGATCGACCCAAAACAAGGCCGATCCTCAACAGGGCCAATCCAAGGCGCTACCCTGCCTAATTAGTGATGTATCAAGATACCACTACTGTACCGATGCCGGGAACCCAGAGCGGACCTGACCCGGACCGAAACAAGTTTCTCCCCATTATGACGCACAGCACGGTGATGATACAGCCCTGGCGGGGGCCAAACCCTGCGCTCCCCGGCGAGGCATCCTAGGGAATCGGCCTGCCCCACCGTCCCAGACCGGGAACCCCTTGACGGAGTGCGCCCGTCTGCCCCTACTCCAAGTTCACCGCCTCTAAGCGCGAAGTCACAAAGCGATCGAACCACCCCTCCAGATACGCCCGATTTTCCTTGTGTTGGGCCGGATCCGTCGTCACCAACGGATGGGGAGCCAGTCCCTGAATGGCCGCCGTTGTCACACAAAACATCGACTTTTGGAAACTCTGGCAAATTTTGACCCGCAAGTCCTCCTCAAGGCGTGGCCCCGCCTGCCGGTAAAACTCCGCGAGATAATCGGGCAAAAAGTGGCGCATATCCTGCATGAGCATTGTGGGCGGAATGCCAGCGCCGCCGATCGGCAGCGGATCGGCATAAAGCGCCCCATAGCTAAATTCTCCTTGCTCAAAGGGAATCTGATAGGCTTGGGCATTGTAGGACACTGTGCCCGGAAAGGGTGTACCCCGGAAGAACACCGCCTCCACATAGGGAATCGCTGTATCGGCCAAAAACGTCAAGCCTGCGCTCTCTGGGATCAAATCATAGGACTTTTCGCCCACGGACGCACGGTAGGTAATGGGGGTTGCCGCTGCCGCCACGATCGCCTCCCGGATATGATCCACTACTGCCGCGATCGTGGTGATTTCCCCGCGATCGTAGCGATCGGAAAGACTTAGAAACATCTCAGACATAATGGTCCAAAACTGACCCAAACCGCTGGAATAAGCGTGCATCCGGCTATATTCCAGCATAAACTCTGGAAAGAGTCGATGGACTGCCCGCATAAAGGGGTCATAGCGGAAACGAGCCGCGATCGCCCCCTCACAGTTCCGGCGAAAGTCCTCACTTTCCAGATAAGCCGACAAGCCCCCGCCCCCATGCCACATCATCGCCCGACCGCAGTACTCGGCATATTCATAGTTAATGCGATCGTGCCACCAATGCCGCAGCAATTTGGCCAGATCCACCTCACCATTGAAAAACTTGAACCACGGGAAAAAATTAATATACTGATACTCCGCTGCATACTTGAGATTGACCGCATAGGCATCCAAAACTACACCATAACTTTTCAAAATCCCCACAACTTCCAGGACATTTGCGGGACTGTCGTCTAAAAGCGCTTCTCCCTGCTCCAGACGCTGGATATAGGCGGCAAGGGGATGTTTAGAGGGAGCAAATTGTACAGCAACCATAGGGGGGACTTAGGGGGAAAATGAATGGGTTTCGATCGGGATTCTGGGGTGTCTCTCACTGGGGCAGAGGTGGAGGATTGGTCCAAGCCTGTCTGCCTGTAGGATAGGCTCTTGGCTTATTAGCCTTCACCACAGGGCACTAGTCCCAGAAAAAGGCTTGTTTTAGGGATTTTTTATTACATTGGAGACAACCAGCGGAAATCCTGGCTAATCAGTAGCTCAGTTTTATGGGCGTGGTGGGTGTTTTTCATAGCTATGGGATGGGTCCGCAAGCCATGGGCCACAGCCATGCCCTGCACCTCGGCGGTATTGTCATAGCTCATCAACACTGACCCCTGCGCCTGAGCAGCCCATTGAAAAAGCTGGGTGTGGTCAATGGTGGCATGACGGTAAAGCCGACGACTGGCCTTGAGGTAAGGTGGATCTAGGAAATATAGGGTTTGATCCGTGTGGGGATAGTGAGACCAAAGATTAAACATATCCCCTGGGATAAAGCGAATTCTATGTTTAAGGGCATCAATGGCCAGAATACGCTTCTTTAGGGTCTCAGGATACCAGCGGGAGCCAATTCCCTTGTTTTTCTCACCCCGCTTCACGAGTCCAGCCCCCTTTGCCAAAATACCCCCATGGCTGACCCGATTTTTGACCAAAGTCGCAAAGGCCAGCGAGTCTAGAGATTGGGCAGTAACAGGTGTTGAGTCTGTGGCGGTGAGAATAGCACGAGCATTTTCCGGGGTCAGTTGGAATTGCATGATGCGATCTGCTAAGTCAGCCGCTCCACCATTGAGAATCACCTGCCAGACTGCGGCCACCCCTTCGTCTTTTTCCATAAAGGTAACCCGATCGACCCAGTTCTCAAACACTGCCGTTAAGCCCACAATCCCACCCCCTGTAAAAGGCTCCAGTAGCTCTTTGCCCGGTCCACCATAGGCCGCTAGCCACTGACGCACCTGGGGCACCAGCCAAGTCTTACCCCCCGCATAGCGAAAGGGACTGCGCTGGGGCACGCTAGAGATGTTTACCCTAGTTACAGCACGTTCCATTATTTCCATTATCTAGTGTGAGTGTCCCGCTCGCATGACAGGATGCTCGTTGCGTGAGCGTCTTGCCCCTGGTGCAGGCTAGAGGCCCGCGAGACTAGGGTTGGGGATTTCTGCCCTGCTGTATCTAGATACATTCAGGAACCTTGACACCTATGATTTCATAGCTTAGGATGAATCCTATAGGGCTGCGCCGATTACCCTCTAGCTTAACAGCTAGTTAGTTCAAGCGTATCTCTAAGAATGCAGCAGACATATACCCTAGTAAGCATAAGCCTGTGAAAGTGTTCCGACTTTTGAAGTTAGTTTCACCTTAGGCAGGCATCTCCTTGGATATATGACATTCCGTTACCATCATAATGGTCGAGGGATCACCGGTAAAGACGTTCTGAACACTAAGGCAATAGTCTTAGCGAAGGCTCCTGAAGGAGCCTTTGTTATTTGCGGTGTTATCTAGGTGCTTTAGGCAGTTCCTTACCTTGCAGCAGTTTTTCTGCTATTAGTAAAAACCTCACTTTCTTACCTCCCCTATACTCCTGCGATAAAGGATAAGCACTTTGTACATGAAGTCTTAGCTTTTTGCTTTCTCTAAAAACCCGAAAAGCTACAAGATATCCAAAATCTGGCTTATTTCCAGATAATCCTCGTACCAATGCAACATAGTTATTGTTTTTCCCGTGGAAGATTAAGCTCTCCTTACTCCCCAATGACTGGACAATTTTTGGGAGGTGTTTAGAGAGTTCGTATCTGCTTAAGCTAAAAGGTCGAGACTCCACATGACTAGAGTAGCAGGGTCTGCTTTTTTCCTCTTCGGATAGGTCTTTAAAGTCCTCAGTAAAGCAGTGCATCGCATAAGTCACAATGAACTCGTAGATAATTGGCTTGTCAGGATCTTGAATATCGTAATACTTAAGTTGACAAGCGTCTAGGTGTGACAAATCATAGTCAGCCCCATTCAATGAGAACTTTTTCCATGCCTGTATTTCCCGTACTGTCTTGAATTTTCTCATCTAAGCAATGAAGGAAAAGGAACTTAGGAAGAATGGAGTATATCATAGAGTACTATGTACTATAGTGATCTGTTTTTAAGATCTAAAGCCCTCCTGCTTCTCTCCTGAGGAGGAGAGGGGAGCAAGAGCGCTCAGATTTCAATTTGGATCGCCACCCATTGGATCGCCACCCATGTCGCAGTTGTAGAGCAGTTGGATGCAATAGGCGCTGTACGCATGACTCAAACTGTGTCAAGACAGTTGTTGCGTATAGACTTCAGGGGAGGAGCGATCGGGTTTGCTAGAGTTTGAGGACTTGGCTCAAACTCTCGGAGAGGGGAGCTACGCCGATGAGTAAAACCAAGAGTGTGACCAAGCCCAGGATGATTGTGACAACATAGAGTTGAGACTGGCCTGAAGCGCTATATTTCAGCCCCTGGCCGCTGAGCAGTGTTGCTAAGCCCACTGCATTCACAAAACCATCAATGACATAGCGATCGATCCAAGCGGCCAGTCGGGAACATTGCTCCACTGCCCAGACTACCGTCACTCGGTAGATGCGATCGATGTAGAAGTCATAGGCCAGCAAGTCTTGAATAAAACGGGTTGGGCGATTAATCGGGCGGGAGAGCGTGCCTGAAAGGGTTAGGGCAGCCGCGATCGCAAGCCCAAGAACCGTTGCACCCATAATCAACAGAAAGGCCCAATCTTGCCAGCCACTCTGATCGACGACTGGAGAGGTGATCCGGAGGCTCGACTGCCAGCGTTCTAGCATCAAGGGCAGCAGCAGGGTCACGATCGTCAACGATACCATCGGTACTGCCATGGCCCAGTTTGCCTCTGGGGCACGGCGGGTTTTGGGCTGTACCTCCCCCAGAAATACTAACCGAAACACCCGCAAGAGGTTGATTGCGCTGAGGCTGTTGACCAACATCAATAGCCCGATCAGCCAATTGGGATCGGTCCAAACCCCATTGACCCAGTGGTACAACGTCCAAAACATACCCAGGGGCAACAGAGGCAATAACCCAAGGCTCCCGACTACAAAGGCCAGGGTTGTTGCGGGCATCCGTGACCAGAGACCGCCCATTTCGGTGATGTCTTGGTTGCTGGTAATGAAGATAATCGAACCGCTACTCATGAAGAGGAGGGATTTGGCGATGGCGTGGGTCAGCAGGAGTAGTAAGGCAATATCACCATGTTCTAGGCCCACTGCGACGAAAACTAAGCCTAGGTAGGCGCTTGTGGAGTGGGAGAGGGTGCGTTTAATGTCAATCTGGGCAATGGCCACTAGGGAGGCTCCGATCGCCGTAATGCCGCCCACCCCAATTAAGGTGGCGGTGACCCAAGGCGACAGCGTGA
>JAYKJG010000071.1:0-5024 GCA_035286285.1 Prochlorothrix sp. | reverse complement strand
CGGCGGCCCCAACGGTGGCCCCAACGGTGGCCAGTATGCCCCAGCAGCCTTGGCCCTTTGCCCAGCCCCGATCGTCGGTACCGGAGCGTTTTAGCCCCAGCGGTTCCAGTTTTAGCCCCAGTGCAGCAACAGCCAGTTCTAGCTCCGGGAGCGTCGGTGTTCCAGGGTCGAGTCCGGTGGGGGCGGGGCGGGGACCATCGGCTGGCTCGGTTGGATCGTCTCAGTCGGCTGGATCTGCTAAAACGGCGGGATCCGCTGGCTCGGCTGGCTTGACGGGATCTTCTGGGTTGGCGGGATCCGTTGGCCCGACGGGTGCCGCTGCGACAGCCCCCTCAGCCGCGATCGCCGCCCCCAAAGCCGCTGTCCCGGTTCCCAAGAGCGCCCAAACTCCGCCCCAGTTCGACATTACCCCCTACCTCCAGAACGTTAAACGCCAGGTCGATCGCCAGTGGCACAGCGGTCAGCAGGTGTCCCAGGTGGTGGTTTTGTTTCGCATTGGCCGATCGGGGGAGCTACGGGATCTGAGCCTTGCCCAGCCGTCTGGCAATGCCCAAGCCGATGCCGCCGCGATCGCCGCTGTCCGCAATGCTGCCCCCGCCTTTGGTCCCATCCCCGCCGCCTATGGCCCTGACAGCGTGAGCGTGAGCCTAACCCTAATTCAAGACTAAGAAAATCTGGATAAATTTGGGGGAATCAGTCAAGAATCCGTTACGGAAACCGTAACCGCTAGGGATCCGTCAAGGGGGGTTGTTAGAATAGCGGCGGTCCTGCGGATAGAACTCTGGTTGAGAGGCTCCCCCTAGGATCACGTTTTGCGGGTGAATTGGATGCGATCGTGGCTCCCTAGCCCCCCTTACCCCCCCCGTGTCTTGTACCCCCCCCGTGTCTTGAGGAGTAATCATGGTGATGAAACGGTTTCTGCTGAGCTTGGCACTGTTGACCCAGGTGGGAATTATCACCTACGTTTCCACAACCCTGGGACGCGAACGGACGAGCCAAACCCCACCCCCCGATGCTGCGACCCTGGCCCAAAGCCTCGGTATTCCCCTGGAATCTGACCTTTTGCCCGGTTCCGATGCCCTCCAGCCCGATGCTGATCCAGCCCTTTCAGACCTGCCGTCCCAATCCGCTGTGAAGTTTGTCTCCATGCGCCCAGAAGATGCCGCTGCCTATCGCCAGGTCATCGATCGCACCAAGGCCATGGTCCAGGACAACACCGCGCTGACCTTGGCCCAACGCCTTGGCCTCTCGATTTTGAATGTGACGTGGGAAGATACGGGCCGCTACAAAGATTCGGCGGTGGGGCCAAATATTAGCGATATGAGCATTCAGGTCCAGACCTATGACCCCGCGACGGAGAACTACGAACTGCATCTGATGCCGGTGATTCGGTTTCCCAATTTTGAGGATCGATCGGCGGATGTGGACTTAGATGCCTTTTCGGTGCTAGTGGGGAATGAGAAGGGGACTGACCTAGAAAAGGTGAGCCTACGCAAGGTTTTAGGCGACTTGCGGCAATATTTGCATGAACCGAGTTCTTGGGCGGGCGCTCGATCGTCGTTGCTGGCCGATCGAGATACCCATGTTTTGGTCAGTGCCCAGGCTTGTTTTTTACCGATCCCCACGGGGGGAACGGCGGAATTTAACCCAGTTCTGTTTAATTACCAGTCCTATGGCGGCAATCCTGCGGTTTTAACGATTTTAGCCACCCGCGAGGGCACGAGCGCCACGATTATTGACAATAGCCGCGATACCTTTGAGGCGGGCTTTACCTGGGGGCAACGGCTCTTTTTTAACAAAAATGGGGAACGGGCCAGCCTCACGGCCCAACGGGCCACGGATTTCTTGACACAGCAGGCGGAAAACCGGGGCAGTCCCATGCCGTTGCCAGAGGATTTAAGCGCAGCGGCGGAAGAAGCGGGCTTAAACCTGGTGATGGTGATTCAGGTGCCCCTGAAGCAACGGGAGCTATCGGTGCGGGGGGGGGCGGTGCCTATGCCTGCTCCGGCGGCGGGGGTGATGGCGGGGGCTAGTTTTGACTCCTTTGAAGAGAAGAGTGATGTGGAGGCGGCGGTGATTGGCCACGGTGAGGTGGAGGGGCCGTTTACGGAGATTGATGGCTTGGCGATCGAGCGGGACGATCGGTTTCCCATTCGCGTGACGGTGCAGTTTTATAAGGCCACCAGTAACGGGGTGGTTGCGGAAGCCGATCTGCGGGAGATCCAGCGCCAAATTGAGCGGGTCTATGCCGATGCCGATTATGTGGGCAGTTTGGTCACCGCTGGCCCCACGGGTCGCCCCACGGAGTACGACGGCAATAAGCAGGAACCCAGCACCTGGTGGCGCGATTTTTGGGGTCGTCCCCAGTAACCGGGCCTTACCCGATCGGCTCCCGCACCTGCACCCCTTGGCCGACCTTGGCCCCCAAAATCTGCTGGGCACTGCCCCCTTGGATCGCCACTTCAACCCAGCCCTGACTGCCCACCAGCGCCAGGAGTTGACCCGGTGTCCCTGCGCCGTAGGTGGGGGCCGCAGGAACTTGTAAATGCTCCAACTGCACGACCCAAGGCCGATTGGGCAGGGTTGAGGCGGGGATGGAGGTGATGAGATTGCCGAAGCGATCGATGTGCTGAATGATGCCCTGGCGGACCCACAGGGGGGGAAAGGCGGCATCTTCTGCGGTGGCCAAGGCGGTGGCGGGGGTGAGGTCTTCGGGAACGGCTATGGGTTCAAAGGCTTGGGGGCTGTAGTGGGGCAAGGTGATGAGGCTTTTGGGGTCAATGGGGTGGCCGAGGGCCATGAGGGGAACCCCACGGGCGAGGTGGGCGGCGGCGGGGGCAAAGATGTCGCGACCGTGGAAGGTTTGGCTGGGGTGGGGGGTGTGCCAATAGTGGGGGTTGGTGAGTTCTAGGGCGAGGCGCGGGGGCCACTGGGCCAAAACCCCGCTAAAGAGGCCGTTATCGGGGCCGACGAGCCAGCCGCGCTCCGTTGCGACGGCGATCGCCCGCCGCCGTGTGCCCACCCCTGGATCGACGACGGCGAGGTGAACGGTGCCGATGGGAAAATGGTCATGGACCTCTGCGAGGTGGAAGCTGCCGGAGGTGACCTGCTGGGGCGGTACCCCATGGGTCAGGTCCACAAAGGTGAGTCTGGGGTCGATCGCCAACATCACCCCCTTCATTACGCCCACATAGGTGTCCTGGAGGCCAAAGTCCGTGAGGAGGGTGACAAGCTGGGCGGCTTTGGGGGAATCAATGGCGGACCGAAGCGGGGCGGGGTAAGGAGTGACCATGACAAACCGGAAGATTTTTCACAATTGAAAGACGATGCAAGTCTATGAAAGACTAAGCTTAAGGGAGAGATCGGGTTGGGTGCCTTTCACTTTTGCCCCGGTACGGACTAAAGTCCGCACTACGAGCCGTTTGAGCCAAGTCAGGGTCTGGGTTGCTCTAAAGTGAAAGGCACCCCTCAGGTTAAGGTGGAGGAGATGAAATGACGGAGAGGTGAACTTGCGCCCCTGGGGTCATCTCAAAGTTAGGTTGTGCTCGACGTTGTTTTTTGCCGCTTTGGTCTCTCCCGCTCCTTTCACTGCCAGGGCACTACATCACTTCTCCTGCCATGCTAACCATCAACCCAGAAGACTGCCTTATTTTAGTGGTTGACGATAACAGTGTGAACCTCCACTTTATCACCCTGGTTCTGGAGCGGACTGGCTACCAGGTGCTCACAGCAAAGAATGGGCTGGAGGCGTTGCATTTATTGGAGAAATGTCTGCCGGATTTGGTCTTGCTGGATATTTTGATGCCAGATATGGATGGCTATGAAGTTTGTGAGAAGCTGAAGGAAACGCCGGAGACTGCCCATTTACCGATTATTTTCCTCAGTGCCTTGGATGCCATTTTGGATAAGGTCAAAGCCTTTGATGCGGGGGGTGTGGATTTTATCAGTAAGCCTTTTCAGGCTCCGGAAGTGATTGCCCGGATTAATAACCAACTGCGGATTCAAGTGCTGCAACGGGAACTCAAGGAGCGCAATGATCTGCTCCAACTCCAAATTGCGGCAACCCAGAAAGCCGAGGCGGAATTGCGCACCCAAAAGGAGGCTGCCGATCGGCTGCTGCTGAATATTTTGCCGGTTTCGATCGCCCAGCGCCTGAAGCAAAACCCCGATGCGATCGCCGATGCTTTTCCCGATGTGAGTGTGCTGTTTGCGGATTTGGTGGATTTTACGCGGCTGGCGGCAACCCAGGAGTCCCGCGACTTGGTGGCGATGCTGAACCGCATTTTTAGTTGCTTTGATGATCTGACGGTGAAGCATAACCTGGAAAAAATTAAGACGATCGGGGATGCCTATATGGTGGTGGGGGGGTTGCCTCCCCATCGATCGGATCATGCGATCGCGGTGGCCCGCCTTGCCCTAGAAATGCAGGATGTGATGCTTCAACTCCAAGCGGAGCTACCCCATCCCCTCTGTTTGCGCATTGGCATTCACCTCGGCCCGGTGACGGCGGGGGTCATTGGCAAAACCAAGTTTAGCTATGACCTGTGGGGGGATACGGTCAATGTGGCTTCGCGGATGGAGTCTACGGGTCTCCCGGATCGGATCCAGGTGACGGAGAATGTTTATCACCGCCTAGCGGCGCATTTTGGGTTTGAGAAACGGGGGTCGATCGCCGTTAAGGGGCGGGGGGAGATGACGACCTATTTTCTATTGTCGGATTTGGCGGAAGGCTAGGGCGTGTCATGAATTAACCGCAGCGACCTTGGGGTCTCCGCCTGACACGCCCGCCCCAGTTTGATCGGCTAGGGGCTGTAAGTCTGACCCCCAGGGCATTCTCGCATTATTAAGGATAACAGCCCCTAGCGGGGGTAGTGCTATGATGGGACCAGTTTGCCGTTACCCTTTGCCCCACCTTTCATGATGAAACTTCAGGCTCTTGCGACCCATTTAGATGCTGTAATTGATCCGAAAAATCATGACCTTGAGATTCAAGGCGTTGCCTCGATCGAAGATGCAACCCCCCA
>JAYKJG010000070.1:0-4490 GCA_035286285.1 Prochlorothrix sp. | reverse complement strand
AGATCCGTGTCGCCATCGCTGGAGACCTCAGGAAACCCCTAAAGGGAATGCCGGTTTTCCAGATCAGCGATCGCCTTCGGCACCGCCGCACTCAGCACCTCATGACCCGTTGCAGTCACGAGAACATCATCTTCAATGCGAATCCCAATCCCCAGCCACCGCTCCGGCACCTCAGGCTGATCCTCAGCCGGTTTGAAGTCAGGGCGAATGTAAAGGCCCGGTTCAACGGTGACCACCTGGCCCGGTTGGAAGGGGAGCCACTCCTCCCCAACTTTGTAAAACCCAGAGTCATGGACATCTAAGCCCAGCCAATGGCCCGTTTTGTGCATATAGAAGGGTTTATACTTCTCTTCCTTGATAATCTCGTCTAGGTCGCCCTGGAGTAGCCCTAGCTCTAGCAAGCCCTCCACCATAACCCGAACCGCTACGTCGTGGAACTCATTCCAGGGTTTGCCCGGTTGGACAGCGGCGATCGCCTGGGTTTGGGCCTCCAAGACCAACTCATAGAGAATGCGCTGCTCAGTGGTAAATTTCTGGCCCACGGGGAAGGTTCGGGTAATATCAGAGTTGTAATAGCCGTAGGAACAGCCCGCATCAATCAACAGCAGTTCTCCATCCTGCATTTGGCGGTTATTCTCGGTGTAGTGGAGAATGCAGGCATTGCTGCCGGAGGCCACGATCGAGGGGTAGGCCGGACCTTCCCCAAAGTGCTGACGAAAAATGTATTCCATCTCCGTCTGCACCTGAAATTCATAGAGACCGGGACGAGCATAGTCCATTGCCCGCAGATGGGCTTCAATGCCCGCCGCCATCGCCCGCCGCAGATAGGTTAGCTCCGCCTCACTTTTGCGACAGCGGAAGGGATGCAGCAGAAATTTGGCATCTTCGATCGCCAGCGGCCCCGTACCCTGTTTATGGTACTTCCGCAGTTGGGTCCGCCAGTGGCGCAGCACCGTGGCATTTGTTTTTTCATCCTGACCCAGGTGGTAATAGATACGATCGGCCTTCTGCAAGTACTGGGGCAACTTTTCATCCAATTCCGTCAAGGGATAGGCTTCATCGGCCCCGTACAGTTCCTTGGCCTGCTCCATCCCAATGCGATAGCCGCTCCAGGTTTCCTTTTCCGCATCCTTGGGCTGCACAAACAGAACAAACTGGTGTTCTTCATGGTGCGGCGCTAGCACGGCGATCGCGCCTGCTTCCACTAACCCGGTCAGGTAAAAAAAGTCGCTATCTTGGCGAAAGTTATATTCCACATCGTTATGCATCACAGCGGTGGGCGCACTGGCAAAAATGGCCGTCCCTTGGCCGATTTTCTCCATCAGTTGCTGGCGACGCTGATGACATTCTTCTAAAAGCGGCTGGGGGGGAACAGGGGCAACGGCGGGCATGGGTTGGATCGATACAGCGTAGGTTTACAGTTCTTAACCTAGCATTTGTGGGTTCTTCCGGGGATGCTTGGGCGATCGCGGGCTGAGCTACCTAGGCGATCGAGCACCGTCACAAAATCCGCCACGATCGCACTCTGATTCTCCGCCGTCAACCGAGGCACATGGACAAACAAAGCTTGACTGGACTGGGGCGATCGACTGAGCCAATCCAAAACCCGGAAATACAGACCATTGCAGACAAAGCGACCGGCATCGGTGCTAATGCGGGTTTGAGTGAGATCCGCCGCAAGGAAGGCCAAATCTAAGGAGGTTTGCAGCGCTTTTTCGGGGTTTAGCTCAAGTTCAGGGCTAGAATCAGGATGGGGATCAGCATTAAAACCAGCGCTGAGGCCAGAGTCGGGATGGGGTTCAGGGTTAGAGCTTGGCTCAGGCCCAGCAACATTTTCCGCTGAAGCTTGGATCGGGCAGTCGATCGCCCGCTGTTCTAGCTCCAAGTGCGATCGCGTCTCCGCCATCCCGCAGCAAATGACAATATCGGGTCGATCGCGATCGATCGCCGATCGCACCGCCTCAAAGGCTCCCTCCACCTCCACCGGCAACCGTCGCAGAAGCTGACAATTGGGAGGTAACTGCTGATTTTGCTGCAATAACCCCAGTAAATCATCTGAACTGTTGCTAGGGTGGCGATCGAGCCAAATATCAAACGAGGTCAACAAAAACGAAACCATAGAAAAAACCCTGCCGCATCACCCATCTACCAGGGTGACCTGGTAAATTCGTTGCGTTTTGAGGCGATCGTCGGCACAAGCCACCAAATCCGCCAGCGTCAGAGATTGGCGCTGAAGTTGCCCCTGAAGCCCAGTAAAGCTATCAGAACCATCGGAGAGCAGGAATTCTAGCGTTTGTAGCTCTACCCAGGTGCTGAGGTGCTGTAGCAACTGGATCAAGGCGCGGCAGTGGGGATGCTCCGGCTGCTGGTGCCAGAGGGGATCGGTTTCCTGCTGCTGGTCAAACCCCAATTGCAAAATCTGACGATCGCGGCCAAACACCGCCGTTGCCACGGGGCGCGTCTCTTCCTGCACCAGTAACCCCAACTCCTGGGCTAGGGTGCGGATGCGATCGAGGCGCTGGTACTGTTCCGACACCGATCGCTCAACGTCGCGCCACTGGAGCGCCAGGGTCGCCAAATAGGTCTTGAGCAGCAAATGGCCTAGTTTTTCGGCCTTCGTGGCTAAATATTGAGAATTATAGGGAGTTGCTTCGATCAGTAAGGGCACCCGATCGACCATTTCCAGCCCATACCCCTTCAGTCCCGCAATTTTCCGGGGGTTATTGGTAATCAGACAAATTTGCTTCACCCCCAAATCATTCAAAATTTGGGCACCAATCCCATAATTACGCAAATCCGCCGGAAATCCCAGCCGCTCATTAGCCTCCACCGTATCCAGACCAATATCCTGCAAGGCATAGGCTTTCAGCTTGTTGACCAAGCCAATCCCCCGCCCTTCCTGGCGCAGATACACCACCACCCCAGAGCCATGGTTGTCAATCATCTTCAGCGCCGCTTGCAACTGCATCCGGCAATCACAGCGCAGCGACCCAAAGGCATCCCCCGTTAAACACTCCGAGTGAACCCGCACCATCACCGTTTCCTGGCGAAAACGGCTAACATCACCCTTAACCAGGGCCACATGCTCAGAATGATCCAACAGATTACGGTAGGCATAGATTTGGAAATGACCAAACTCGCTGGGCAGATTGGCCACGGTTTCCCGAATCACAAAGCGCTCGTGCTGGAGCCGATAGCTAATTAAATCGGCAATGCTGATAATTTTGAGGCCGAACTGACGGGCATAGTCCACCAGTTGGGGCAATCGAGCCATGGAGCCATCGGGATTTTGGATCTCGCAAATAACCCCCGACGGATACAACCCCGCCAGCCGCGCCAGATCCACCGCCGCCTCGGTATGGCCCGCCCGTTTGAGCACCCCGCCCTCCTTGGCCCGGAGCGGGAAAATATGGCCCGGTCGCCGCAGATCGCTGGGTTTGGTGAGGGGATTAATCACTGCTTGAATCGTGCGGGCGCGATCGTCAGCGGAAATGCCCGTAGTCACCCCCAGGGCAGGGGAGGCATCAATGCTAACGGTAAAGGCGGTTTGGTTGCTGTCGGTGTTGTGGTCCACCATCAAGGGTAGCTCTAGCTGATCGAGCCGTTCCCCGGTCATGGCAAGGCAAATCAAGCCCCGTGCTTCCACCGCCATAAAGTTAATCAAGTCAGGGGTGGCAAACTGAGCCGCACAGATTAAGTCCCCTTCGTTTTCACGATTTTCATCATCAACGACAACGATCGCCTTTCCGGCCTTTAAATCGGCAAGGGCGGCGGCGATGGGATCAAAGCTGAACTTGTGGGACGGTTGCTGGGCGGGGTCAGAGGATTGATCCACAGGGGAGGAGGGACTATTGAACATCCGATGGGACTATTGCTGAGGGATTGCTGAGGGCAGTTCTCATCCTAGCAAATCTCGCCTTGCCTCTTACCACCAGCCATAGATTGCCTGGGCAAGGTCTAGTTCACACACCTTGGCAGAAGCATTACAATAATGGGGATAGATTCTGCTAACGATTGCCGCCTTTTCAGTCCACCCCTTCAACCCAGCCCCTCACATAACAGGAGAACCTCATGAGAGGTAAAATCATTGCGACTTTAATTGCAATCGGAGCCGGAGTTTACGTTTATGGAACCAGTGCTAAGCGGGATGACAGTGGCGTAATTGTTAGCGAGGGCAATTTGGATGCCTTGCAGGTCAGTGTGGGAGATTGTTTTAACGATACGCCTGAGCTAACTGAGGGCGAGGCCGACGAGGCCGGAAACATCACAGCGACCGTATCGAGTATACCTGTGGTGCCCTGCTCAGAACCTCATGACAACGAGGTTTACGCTGTGTTTGAGACCACGGCAACGACCTATGAGTCTGAAGAAGGGATGTTTAATCTGGCCATGGCGGAATGTCAGGAACGCTTTGCGAGCTTTGTTGGCCTGAGCTATGAAGAGTCCAGCTTTGATATTGTGGCCTTGTACCCAACTCCAGAAAGCTGGCA
>JAYKJG010000069.1:0-8935 GCA_035286285.1 Prochlorothrix sp. | reverse complement strand
GTGCCGCCCCCCCGTGACATTGGTGCGGGTACCGTGGCCCCAACGCAGACCTTTGGGGGCGATCGGCTGGCGCTGACGATCGGCGGCGTAGACCTAGAGCTAGTGGCGGCAACGGGGGAAAGTGCGGATGAATTGTTTGTGTGGCTGCCCCAGGAGCGGGTTTTGTTCTGTGGGGATAACTATTATGCGGCTTTTCCCAATCTTGCGGCAATTCGGGGCACTCCTTACCGGGATGTGGCCCAGTGGGTTCAGAGCTTGGATGGGATGTTGGCGCGGCAACCGATCTACCTGGTACCAGGCCATTCGGCTCCCTTGGCGGGTGGGGCTGATATTCAAACCGTGCTGGGCAATTATCGAGGGGCGATCGAGTTTGTACTGACGGAAACCTTGGCGGGGATGAACCGAGGCTTAACACCGGATGAATTAGTTGAAAAAGTACGGCTACCCTCGGATTTAGCAGATTTGCCCTATCTTCAGCCGGTTTATGGCAATGTACCTTGGTCGGTGCGATCGATCTTCTCTGGCTACTTGGGCTGGTTTGATGGCAATCCCACCCACCTTAACGACCTCTCCCCCCTGAGCCATGCTCAACACCTCGCACAACTGGCGGGAGGAATCCCAGCCCTCTGGAGCCAAACGGAGGTCGCTTTAGCAGCGGCTGATTATCAGTGGGTTTTGGAGCTAACGGATGCTTTATTGCGCCTTTTGGGACAAGGGCCGATCGGGGGTTTGGATCAAACTGCGGTTAAAACAGCCCGAATCACGGCTTTAGAAGCCCTAGCCGCAGTTGAGGTTAATACAAATGCGGCAAATTACTATCGATCGGCAGCCCAGGCTTTGAAAGACTCCGACCTGGAGTTTGACCCATGAGGCAGGGGTAACCCCAGAGGGCTTGCCCCGGTTTTGGCCTCAGCAGGGTTAGGGGCACGATTAGGGGCACAACCCTGACCCGAATCCCCGCAGTTCCTGTGATTTCCCCAACTCCCTGATGGATACTGGGTTTATGGGTTAACGTTAAACAGCGCTTGTTATTTCGTTATCTAGAGTTTGGCTATGGTTGCGACTCCTCCCGTTCCCCCTTTTCTGACCACTCCGACTCCCCCGCTGCCCCCGGATCCCCCAGACCCCCCGCGATCGCGGCCCGTCGTGGAAGACTCGATTTTGTTTCGGGCCATGGTTCAACTGTTGGTGATTACGGGGATTGGCGCGACGGCGATCGCGGCGGTGGATGTGGCGGAACCCCTCACCAGTGTTTACTGGGCCATTCCCCTCAGTATTGCGGGGTCGATTTGGAGCTATTTCCAACGCCGGAAGCGCAATATTGGCTTTAAGTTTTTGATTGCTTTGGGAATGCTTGCGTCCCTGGCTACTTTTTTCAATGCTCTGGGGTCGCAGGCCAATGATACGCGCTTAATCCTGGCAGATTTGCTCATTCAACTCCAAGCCCTCCACTGTTTTGATCTGCCCCGACGCAAGGATTTAGGCTACTCCATTGTCATTGGTCTAATTCTGATGGGGGTTGCTGCTAACGTGAGCCAAACCCTCAAGTTTGCGCCGTTTTTAGTCTTGTTTCTCGCTTTGGCAATCCCAGTTTTGGTATTGGACTACCGATCGCGCTTGGGCTTGGGCGATCGGGTGGAACGGGGACAGACAACCGCCCCTCAATCCCCTAAACCCCGCTTGATTTGGCCTGCGGAACTTGCCCCTCGTCGCCTTGGCACGCTTTTGGGGGTTTCCCTGGCTCTAGGTCTGTTGGTCTTTGCCTTTCTGCCCCGTCTTCCGGGTTACCAATTGCGGAGCTATCCCGTCGGTACGCCCCTGACGGATTTGCCCGACTTCACCAATAACCAACTGATCCGCAACCCGGCCTACCGCGACCAGCCAACGGAGGCCGAAGACCAAGACGGGGACGGGATTCCGGACGATCCCACTGCGGTCCAGGGTGGTGCTGGTAGCCCGACCTCTGGGCCGGGGGAGTTGGATGAGGAGTATTATTACGGCTTTAATACGACGATTAATCAAAATCTGCGCAGTCGTCCGGGACAGCAGATGGAGCCAAAAATTGTGATGCGGGTGCGATCGCAAACGGAAGGCTTTTGGCGGGTGATGTCCTTTGACCATTACACGGGCCAAGGCTGGGAAATCTCCCGCAATGATAAGACCCAAACCCTAGAGCGCCCTGGTTTTACCTATCGCTTTCTGTTGCCCCGCTTTTGGCCGATCGGTCGATCGCGGGAAGTGGTCCAAACCTATACGATCGTCGGCGATTTGCCCAATCTCGTCCCCGCCCTGGTTTTAGCGCGGGAACTCTACTTTCCCACTGCCCAAGTGGCCATCGATCCAGAAGGTGGCATTCGCGCCCCCGTGGAACTGACCGATGGCACAACCTATACGGTGGTGTCCGATGTGCCCTACCGCGATCGAACCGCCCTCGGCAATGCCGGAACTGACTATCCGCCCGAAGTTCTGGATTACTACTTAGATTTACCGCAAAATCCCGAACTCCAGGCTCGGATTCGTCAAAAAGCAGAGGAGTTGCTGGCAACTTCTCCCAAACCCTTTACTAATCCCTACGAGCAGGCTTTGTACTTGGCCCAGCAATTGAAGCAGCGCTATGCTGTTCAGCCCAATCTGCGCTTTTTGGAAGACGGAGAAGACTTAGTAGAGGCATTTCTGTTTAAGGATGGCGGGGGCTATCCCGATCACTTTTCCACGGTGCTGACGGTGATGCTGCGATCGCTGGGAATTCCCTCCCGTTTAGTCGCTGGTTTTGGTTCCGGGGAATTTAACCCCTTTACGGGCCTGTATCTGGTGCGTAATACCGATGCCTACACCATGACCGAGGTTTACTTTCCCAATCTAGGTTGGTTTGCCTTCGATCCGATCCCCGGACACCCCCTCATTCCGCCTTCCTTGGAGGAAAGCTACGCCTTTAGCACCCTTAAAAAAATCTGGCTGTGGCTGGCGGGTTGGATTCCGTCCCCTGTGCGCAGTGTCTTCAGTACCCTTGTGTTGTGGCTTACCAATACAGTCACGACTGGGTTTGTGCGGCTGGTACAGCTTTTTTCCCAGGGAATTGGGGGGATTTTGCTGGGTAGCATCATTGTGACGGGCCTAGGCTTTGTGGGTTGGCTGTTGGGCAGTGCCCTTTGGCGTTGGCAGCGACAGCGACGCTTGGCGCGATTGGTGGCCATTGATCGCCTCTACCAAGACTTGCTCCACTGGCTGACCCAGCGGGATTTGGCTAAGTTTCCCCAGGAAACCCCACGGGAGTACGGCGATCGTCTTGCAGTCACCCCCTCCCTCTCCCCTGAAGCCCTAGCTGTGATTCGCCAAATCCTAACGGGCTATGAACAGTGGCGCTATGGTGGTTTTGTGCCCCGTGCCGAACAGATCACCGCGATCGAAGCCCAATGGCAGCACATCCGCACCCGCCGTAACCCCGCTCAGTCTCCACCCGCCGCGATCGTCCAAGGGCGGTAGTCGAGAGCCTCAACCTCTGGGGCTTGGCGCATTGGTTGAAGAATGTGCTGAAAATCTACCCGATCGCCGATGCAGTGCGCTCGGTCGATCGGTGAGGGTCAGCCGCCGATCGATCGGCCCGAACCCCCTGGGACTGTACGGGATCCCTTTGCTGCGATCGGGCGCAGCACCCTAAGCCCTGGAGTAGGATTCACATCTTTCCTGGATATGGTCGGCGACGACTGTTCTGGGATCTCGCTCCTCTCCCTTGCGTAAGGGCTTTACATCCGTAGAATCCCCAGGGTTAGCGGAATTTTGATGAAGGCTGCGTGAAGGAGGAGCGGGCACCACGATCAGTTCACCTTGGGCGATTTTGGTCAGAAAACCGGCAATCCAGGGTTTACCGCCGTAATAGCAGCGATAACTGGCTGCAATGGCTTCAAGGGCGGCTTTGGTTTCTGGGGCCATGCGCATGGCGACGGTTTCGTGGTTCAACTTGGGCCGTTTGCCCCGACCGAGGGCAAGGTTGTCACGGGTGGAGTTCAGCATGGGGTGGTTTAGTGTTTGGTTTGGAACATTGGCGATCGAGGAGGGCTGCAAGGGTTGGCTCTGATCGTAAATAAAGGTGCTGTGGGTCTGTGGGATCCCCGGATTAATTTCTGGGTTTGTACAGGTACAGGCTTTTAGATTATAAGCTGTCGGACTTGTGTCGGACTTCTACAGGTCTTTTGCGGGGCAGGCGGGATCGATCGGGACCACAGCAGCAACTTCATCTTAACTTCATAAAAGTACGGATTTCCTTTATCCAAACTTTATAAACTGATGTAATCTCTTGGAAAAGATATCCGTAGACCTCTTGACATATCCGTGGAACTACGTAACCGTGATTTTCATCACCCACTGAGGTCGCCCCCAGATTCCACAGTTACCCGGATCGAATCTAGGCAAAGCATTAACCTTCTCAACACTAATCCTGGTTCCAACAATGGCCAAGGCGATCGGCAACGGCCAAGGACAACTGGATACCAACACCCAATTGTCCACCTTATACCAAATCCGTTGAGCCTGAAACAGAATAAACGGGTAGGGGTCGTGCCCCTGTGCCGACCCTCTGAGCGCCAAAGACAGGGGCAACCACGGGGGGATTGCCCCTACCAAAACGAATCGAGATTAGTCGGATTGGGTATAAGATAGCCCAGGACGATCGCCCTAACTTTGCGGCGATCGTTCTGCTGCTTTTTTGGCAACTGAACCCACAAGCTACAACTGACTGGGATCAATACCTAACTCCCGCAGTTTGGCAAAGGCCCGATCGCGCTCCTGTTGCAACTGGCTTTGTCGCCCCATCACCTCCACCGGATCCTCAAAGGGCTGACCATCGGGGTGGAAGACCTGAAGACCATCCTCAAACTGTTCAAAGCGAATCCCCAAAGTAGGGGACACCCAGGGAAAGTTAAGGGGCGAGATCGGGGTAAACGGTTCACCGACTTCACTGCGGACCAACCCCCAAAAGTCAAGGGACAAAGGATCATAGAAAAACATTTCTAAAACCCCATGGGTACTGTAGAAGCTTTGCTTAGCCAACATTTCCCGAACCGTGTTACTGGGGGAAATAATTTCAAAAACGACTTGAGGCGGCTGATTTTCTTCCTCCCACTGCTTATAACTGCCTCGATAACCCGCTGGTCGCCCTAAGGCGACCAGAACGTCAGGAGCTTGGCAGGGAGCCGGGGGCCGGTCTACCTGGACGGGATACCACAGGAGATCCCCCGCGACAAAGACCGTTTGCTCTCGAAATAGGTGGCGTAGGTTGCTAACAAGGCGGACAATCCAGGCATATTGGAGGGTATTGTCGGACATGGGTTTGCCGTCGGAGTCGGGGTAAAGCTGGGGAATGAAATCATAGGCGGGAGCGATCGGAGCTTGGGGCGGCTGAGCAGCGTGGAGCAGAGTCGGAGGATGGGGCGAGTTGGCAACCATGGGCGAATGAAGCGAGGTGGCGTAGGGTGAGCATAGGGGGAAACTCAAGGGTTGTCCATCAGGGCAGAGTCAGATCCTCAAATTCCTCAGTCCCAACTATAGACTTAATGACAGGCTAGTACAATAGAACAAATTTCACCCAGATTAAGCCCCTATGATCGCCCCCCTTGCTCCCCCCAAAACCTACAGTCTTGATGACTATCGTCGCTTGGAAGAACGTGCTGAAGAGCGCCATGAGTACCACAATGGAGAAATCATCGCCATGACTGGGGGTACCTTAAATCACGCCAGGATTATTCGTAATCTCTTTTTAATACTGGGTTTGGCCCTGCAAACTACAGAATTCGAGATTTACGGGGGGGATTTACGGGTTTGGATTCCGCAGTATAGTCGTGGTCTATACCCAGACCTGAGCATCATTGCTGGAGAGCCAATCTTGAATGCTAATCGGCAGGATGAGGTGCTAAATCCCTGTTTGCTGGTGGAAGTGCTGTCTGCTTCAACGGAAGGCTACGATCGGGGCGATAAATTCCGCTTTTATCGCTCCTTAGCGAGCCTCCAGGACTATTTACTCGTCAGCCAGACGGAACCCACCATCGAACACTATCACCGAGAGGAGGCCGATCGCTGGGGACTGAGTACCTACATGGGCTTGGAAGCCGTCTTGCCCCTCTCTCTGATGAACCTTGAACTTTCTCTCCAGGCAGTTTATCAAGGCGTGCATTGGTGAAGGCGTGCATTGGTAAGTGGCGATAGCTTCAAGCCCTTGGATGGGCAATCCCCTGAGTAACCCCCTGAGTAGCCCCCTGAGTAACCCCCTATGAATATCCCCACCCTTGCTCCCCCCAAAACCTACAGTCTTGATGACTATCGTCGCTTGGAAGAACGTGCCGAAGAGCGCCATGAGTACCACAATGGAGAAATCATCGCCATGACCGGTGGAAGCGCAAATCATGCCTGGATTATTGGGAATCTCTTCTTTTTGCTGCGATTAGCCTTCCAGAATACCCCCTTCAAAGCCTATGGAGGCGACTTACGAGTTTGGATTCCGGCCTACAATCGGGGGCTGTATCCCGATATTAGTGTGTTTCAGGAAGAACTCCTCTTTAATGCTAATCGGCAGGATGAGGTGCTAAATCCCTGTTTACTGGTGGAAGTGCTGTCTGCTTCAACGGAAGGCTACGATCGGGGCGATAAATTCCGCTTTTATCGCTCCTTAGCGAGCCTCCAGGACTATTTACTCGTTAACCAGGGGGAACCTGTGATCGAGCACTACCACCGGGAGGAGGCCGATCGCTGGATTCTAACCACCTACACCGGACTGGAGGCCAGCCTTTCCCTTCCTCTCGGCCACCTCGAAGTTCCCCTAGCCCAGATCTACCAAGGGATTAACCTTAAGGAGTGACCCCCATGATTGCTCTGTGCGATCGACTGTACATGACCCTAGCCCAGTATCTGGACTGGGAACCCCAGCAGCTTGAAAAATACGAATACCTCAATGGCGAAGCCTACGCCATGACGGGGGGCACGATTCCCCATAACCGGATTGCCATCAACCTGATTGCGGCACTCCATCCCCATCTGCGCGATCGTGGCTGTCTGGTACTGGGTTCGGATGCCAAAGTGGTGATCAGTGAATCTGGTCCTAGCTTTTATCCCGATGTGGTAGTGACCTGTGACCCCCGCGATCGCACTGCGATCGCGGCAATTCGCTATCCCAGCCTCATCATCGAAGTTTTATCACCAGGAACTGAATCCTTCGATCGGGGCGATAAATTCCGCTTTTATCGCTCCCTGCCCAGTCTTCAGGAATATGCTCTGATTAATAGCGATCGCCCCAATATTGAAATTTTTCGCCTTAATACTAGCCAGAAATGGGAACTCACTGCCTATGAAGCGGGAGATTCCGTAGCGTTGAGGAGTCTCGATTTTACGATTTCGATCGACCTCATCTATGAAGACGTAACTTTGCCGACTTCCAACTCCGCCCAGCAATCTACCGAACAAAAGCTCCCTGTTCTGACTGTGTAATCTTTAGCGACAGGCCGTACTGAGGAGTTTTGGCAAGCCCTGGGGAGATTGGGCGAGGAGATGAACGCGGCCCTGGCTGTCCGTCTGCCAGGTGTTGGCTTCCGTTAGGAGGGGTTGGGGAGCCGTAGCGGGGGGAGATTGGGATGTGGGCTGGGACTCTGGCGGGAAGAGTAGCGCATTTTGGAGATCTTGCCAGCCCGCTGCCGGACGCAGGGGCGCGAGGGGGTTTTCGGGGATACCTCCCGGTCCCATGACCGAAAAACGGTTGCCCTGGGCCGCAGGACAGGCTGTAATGACTTGCTTACTCGGATCGTTGGGGGCTTGGGGCAGTTCGGCTAAGCCTGAATCAACCTGGGATTCAGGGGTTTCTAGGGTAAAAACACCGCTAAAGTCTGGTCCTAGGTCGGAGGTCACGGTAATGTCGCTCTGACTCGTCAGGCTGTCCCGCAGTTGCAGCCCCATGACTCCCGCTGCCCGAAGGGTAACCCGTCCTCCGGCGCTATTTTCGGCATTGGCGGTAATATCGCTATTTTGGAGGCCAATGAGGAATAGATCGGTATCTAGGGTGATGTTACCTCCGGGCTGACTGCCCTGGCCGTTGGTGCTAATTAAGCTGCCGTCCAGTAGCTCAATATTGCCCACCGATCGCAAGCTCAAGTTTCCCAGTCCCCCTGTAGCTGTAATTTGGCTGTTGCGCAGGCGAATGGTGTTGGGGGCGGTTGCCGTGAGGCTGATGTTGCCCGCGCCGCCCGTGGTGGCATTGGAGGCAATTTGGCTACGATCGTAGAGGTAAATGCTGCCCCCGGTGAGGGTGATATTGCCGCCGGTGATATCTGGACTGACTGCCGTACCGAGAATATTGGTGGTGATGGCGCTACGATCGAGGCGAATCAGGGGCGCACTGAGGTTAACCTGTCCCCCAAAGCTGTTATCGGCGTTAGCGGTGATATTGCTATCAAGGAGGTGCAACTGTTGGCCCACGGTTGCGAGAATACTGCCCCCCGACAGATCCCCCTGCCCATTGGTACTGAGAAGGCTGGCATTTTGGAGGAGTAAGTTGGGAGTTTGGATTTGGAGGTTACCCGATCCGCCTGTGGCCGTAATGCGGCTGTGGTCCAAAAACAAGCCCTCTCCCCCCAAAGTGAGGATGACATCCCCCGCTGCTCCGGCGGGTGCATCGGAGGTAATGGCACTGTTGTTTTGCAGCACGAGAGACCCCAAGAGAAGGTTCACTTGACCACTGTCAGATCCCTGGCCCAGGGCATTGGCGCTCAGGGTGCTAGCATCGGCCAGGAGACGGCTGGCGACTAGGGCAATCCGCCCCCCGCCTTGACTGCCTTGGCCATCGGTACTAAGGCGACTTTGGTTAAACAGGGAAACCGTGCCTCGGCTCGAAAGGTTAAGGTTTCCGGATCCTCCGGTTGCGGTGATGCGGCTATTGTCTAAAACTAAGGTAAGGGGG
>JAYKJG010000068.1:0-4394 GCA_035286285.1 Prochlorothrix sp. | reverse complement strand
AGCAAGTCCAGGAGTTGGAGCGGCAGCTTTGCGGTGAAGTGCCCTACTTAGGACAGTTTTGTAGCCTAGAGGGCAATACGGAAATTGGCAAGGTTGTGGGCACAACGGGGGAAACGCTGCAAAGTTACCCCTTAGCCCTAACCCAGTTGCTGATTACCTACCATATGCTCAAGGCTGCACGGGTTTCCTAGTTGGGTCAGACCCAAAACCCTAAAGAACAGTTGCCAGGTGTTTGAGCACCTTTGCCACATCATACAACTGGTTTTGCACGGGCAAATGGGAAAACAAAGGCGAAAGATCATACTGAGCCACAGTGCGAGCCTTTCCCGGCCTGAGCAGCTTTACAAACAAAAACTGCCCCCCGTTCGTCACCATGCCGTAAATGGGCCGATTTTGCCCTTGCGATCGCGGACTGGCATACATAGAGGCCAAGGCTTGGGGAATTCCATCCTCCACATTCAAATCCGTCCCCTTCGACTCCACTATCCCCAACCACAACCCCTGCTGCACCACCAAAAAATCCAGCCGCCCCTGTAACCGCCGCCCCTCCAACTCCGCCGACACCGACTCCAGTTCCAAGCTCACCGAGCACTCGGCCCGCAACTGAAACGGCGGATCATAAAACCCCGCCAACTCCAGCAACGGAGAAACCACCACTAAATTCACCACCCCCTCTGCTAGGTGGCCACTGTTGCGGTGGTAGCGATACCGGGCACGAATCCGATCGAGCCGTGCCGTCTCCGCCTCCGTTAACGCTGGAAGATCCCGCTGCCACTCCAAAAAAAAGTCTGGATCAACACTTTGGGACAAATGTAGCACTGTTTCCGCCTGCTCCAGCGTGGTCAGAACCTGAGTAATTGCGGTGGGAGTCATGGCCTTCCTTCCAACTCTCCTGAAAGTATAGCGGTTTCAATCTCCGGTCGCCCCCCCTGCGTTCCCCTAAACCCGGATGGATTGCCCAACCATGCAGGATCCGGCTTGGGCGTGGGAGGGCAGCGGCCACAGGCCATTTTGGGCCACCAGGGCTTCCGCATCCGCCTGGGCCAACGGCTGGGCAAAGAAATAGCCCTGCCCAAACTCACAGCCCAAATCCAGCAGTTTTTGCCACTGGTCTAGGGTTTCAATGCCCTCTGCAATGATATTCATCTTGAGGTTGTGAGCTAGGGCGACGATCGTCCGAATAATTTCTAAATCCTCTCCCCCGTAATCGAGGCGGGAGACAAAGCTCCGATCGATCTTTAAGGTGTGGACCGGAAAGCGGCGCAGGTAGTTCAAGGACGAGTAGCCCGTGCCAAAGTCATCCAACGCCAACTGAATCCCCGCCTGTTCCAGTTGGTGCAACTTTGAGGCAGCTAGCTCCGGATTCTCCATTAAACAGGTTTCTGTAATTTCTAGCTTCAGTTGTTGGGAAGTGAGGCCCGTTTCCGCCAGAATTTGCAGGACAAAGGGCACAAGATTGAACTGGGAAAGCTGTTTACTGGAGAGGTTGACCCCCATGATCAGGGGTTGGACGGAGGGGTAAAGGCGATGCCATTCTTGGGTTTGAAAACAGGCTTCCCGTAGGACAAAGTGACCTAACTCTGTAATTAACCCGGTTTCCTCGGCGATCGGAATAAACTGATCCGGCGAGATCATGGCACCCTCTGGGGGGAACCACCGCAATAGGGCTTCAAATCCCTGTAATTGGCCGGTTTGGAGGCAGACGATCGGCTGGTAAAACACCCGCATTTCTTGCCGCTGGATCGCATGGCGCAAATTGACTTCTAAATGGAGCCGCTCTAGCACTTCCTGGTGCATCACCGTATCAAAGACGGCATAGCAGCCTCTCCCTTTACTTTTAGCCCGATACATGGCTGTATCTGCATCACGCAGCAGCATTTCGGCGCTATAAAGGCCCGTTTGGCCAAAGGCAATGCCAATGCTGGTACTGGTGAAGATTTCAGCCCCTTCCAAGTGAAAAGGCTGGGCTAAGACTTGATTAATGCGCTCGGCGATCACGTAGGCATCCTGGGGACAACTCAAGTCCTCCAGCAAAATCGTAAATTCATCTCCCCCTAGGCGAGCGAAGGTGTCCGATGGATGGAGCAGGGATTCGACGAGGCGAGAAAAGGCAATCAGCAACTGATCCCCAATGCTGTGGCCTAAACTGTCGTTGACCACCTTAAAGCGATCGAGATCCAAGAATAACACCGCAAAATGCTGGGTAAGCTGACGCTGGCAGCGCTGGAGGACGTGGTTGAGGCGATCGAGGAAAAAGGTCCGGTTGGGCAACTGTGTTAGGGAGTCATAGAGGGCCATTTCCCGCATTTTGGCCTCAATTTGCCACCGTTCCGTAATATCCGTCAGCATAATCAGAACGCCCACATACTGATCCCATTCATCCAGGAGGGGACTGGCGGACAGAATCGTCCAGAGGGGCGTTTGGTCCCGCTTCTGGAACCGCACATCCTGGCGACTGTTCTGGATGACCTGGCACTGTTGCAGGTGATTCCGCACTTTTTGGAAGGACTCCGGTGCCACAAACTTAAAGAACGGCTGCCCCAGCATTTCTGCCGCCCGGTAGCCCAGCATTTCTGCGGCCTGTTGGTTCACAAAGCTGGTGTAATAGTGCTGATCTAGCACCCAAATTCCTTCTGTTGCCGTTTCTACGATTTGGCGATAGCGGTGCTCGCTGTGGCGTAGGGCTATTTCCGTTTGCTTGCGATTTGTGAGATTGATGCTGCTACTAATGATGCGGTAAACCCGGTGGTTTTGATCGTGCAGCGGGGTCAGGCTCGTCAGCCACCACAGGGTTTTGCCCCCCAAGACCACACATTCTTCATAGGTCATGCGCTCCCCCAAGTGCAGGCAAGCTCGGTACTGGCTCAGGAAAGACTGGGCTAGGGTTTCGGAAAAGACTTGGGCTGGAGATTTGCCGCGAATTTGCTCCGTTGCTAGGCGGGTGACGGATTCAAAGGCGGGATTAATGTTGTAGTAGTAGAATTCCGGGCCGGACTCGTGGTTAACGACTTCTAGGACGGCAATGTACTCTTCAATGTTGTTAAACAGATTGCGTAAAAACTGTTCACTGGCTTGGAGGGCTGCTTCGGCTTCGCGGCGATCGGTCACGTCCCGCAGGGAAATCAGAAATGCGGGCTGCTCTTGCCAGGTAATCTGGGCGGTACTCATTTCTGTAATCAGCAAGCGGCTGGGATTGCGAATTTCCACAACCGTGCGCTGATTGTTCTGGTGACTTTCCCCGGAGTTATCAACAAAGGGCAAGCCAAAGTCTTGATCCAAGAGTTCCGCTTGGGGCTGGCCTAGCAACTGTTCAGCCGCAGGATTCACAAAGAGAATTTTCCCGACTTGATTGACCACCAACAGCCCATCGGCCATCGTGTTGATCAGCATCCGTAAATTTAACTCACTGTTGAAGAGTTCTGCTTCGGCTTGTTTTTGGGAGGTAATATCGCTTTGGATGCCGATAAAGTGGGTTAAGTTCTGTTTTTCATCATAAACAGGGGCAATATGTAGCTCATTCCAGAATAAAGAGCCATCGCGGCGATAGTTGCGCAGCACCACTTCACAGTCCTGCCCCTGGCGCACTGACTTACTGACCTTGGCAAGGTTGACCTGTTGGCGATCGTGGCCCTGAAAGAGGCGGCAATTGTGTCCTAAAATCTCGTCGGGGGTGTAGCCCGTCATCCGGCTCACGGCGGGGTTGACGTAGATGGCGGGGTTATCGGCTTGGGTTGCGTCGGTGATAATGATGCCGTTGCGGGCATAGCTAATGGCCCGTTCCATCAGGGCCAACCAGTCGTCTTGCTTTTTGCGATCGGTCACGTCCCGCGCCGTCGCATAGATGACCCCATCCTCTGGGACTGGCATCGACATCCAGGACAGCCAGCGGTACTGCCCATCGCGGCAGCGGTAACGGTTCTCAAAGGCAATGACGGGCCTGCCCTCGTGGAGATGGCAAACTTTCTGCTGGGTTGCAGTGCGATCGTCGGGGTGAACCAGTTCAAGATAGGGAGTGGTCAGCAAAAAGTCGAGGTCAAAGCCGAGGGTTTTGACCCACATGGGGTTAAGTTGGAGAAAATAGCCGTCAAAACTGGCTTTGCACAGTAGCTCTAGGGACAGATCAAAGAACCGCTGCCGATCTTGACAGCACCACTGCCAACTCAGTTGACTAGGCTCAGGATCCTGACTCTGGAGGGGACAGGACTCTGGCTGGTGAGGGAGCAGAGGACAGGGCAGAGCGGTTGAGCTATCACGGATATTCTCGGAGTCCACGGCAGTTAAGAGAAAGGACGATCGGACAGGGAAGACTGGTGCGGGTGGTGGTAATGCACTGAGGCGGACGACGCGGTTCCCCCCTGCGACCCCGATGTTAGTGGGGTGATGTTGAGGGGGTG
>JAYKJG010000067.1:0-15578 GCA_035286285.1 Prochlorothrix sp. | reverse complement strand
GAGAAGGCTTCCGAGAGGGCAAAGTGAATGCTATCGCCCTCTTCGGGCGCTTGGCGTTGCATTTTCAGAAAGATAAAGTTACTGGCTGCGACGACCACCCCATAGAGGGGCTGGGTGCCTTGGAGATGGTGCAACATAAAACTGAGCATGGGACTCAGACCCGCATTCATGGGTAGGGCTAAATCCTCGGACTCCACGAGCATTAACTTAAATTTTGAGGTGATGCTAAAGGTCACCAGTTGCCCCTTAAAGAGGATGCCGTCATCTTCCACCTCGATCGCCTGGGCGGCTTCTTCTTGGACCTTAAAGGGAGAGGTGAAGAAGTTGCCGAGAAAGAGAAGGGGGGCGACCACAATGGTTTGGATGGGACGACCCATGCAGGGGACGTGATCCATGAGGTTGAAGTAGGATTGGCGAATGCGAGCCAGTAACAGCTTATCCATGTCGGAAATTTCCGGTAAGTTCTCTCTCCATTCGCTAAAGAACGGATTTGCACTCACTCGTTCAAGACCGTAGCGATCGCGCAGATCCTCAAGGCTGAGGTTTTCCAGGTTGGGTTCTGGGGACATGGGAACAAAGATCTTGGCAAAACGGGGGAGGAACGGGATGGAGGCAGAGAACTGGCTAGGAAATTCCAGGAATTGGCGGCGTTTGGGTGAGTTTTTTCAGGATTTGGAAGACCCGGTACAGGGCATTGCCCTGGGTTGTGCGGAGCGTAAATTCATCAGAGGTGGCGAAACAGGGGGGCTGGTTGGGCCGTTGTAGGAGCTTGACAAAGAGAAAATGACCGCCTGTCGTCACTAATCCATAGCTGGGAAGCTCTGGGTGGGTTTGAGCCAGGAGATAGGCTAAAAGCTGTGCTAAACCGGCTTCAACGGAGACATGGGCCTGTTTTGACTCAATGATGAGGAGCCAGACCCGATCGCGGAGAATCATGGCATCCAGATCCCCGCGAATTTGGGTATTGCCATCGGGGGTGGTGTAACTGACCGATTCCTCACAGCGGAGTTGGAAGGGCGGTAGGTACAAATCAGCCCAGAAAAGCAACGGAGCGACAACCGAGAACTGAACCGATCGCTCCAGTAAGGGGGGCGATTGGAGGAGATTGAAGTAACCGGCGCGGATCTTATCCAAAGCTTGGCGATCGGCCTCCGTTAAGTCCGGTAAGCTTTGGTGCCACTCTGGGAAAAACTCCCGTGCGGCTTGGTCTCGCAGTTCTTGAAGCTGAACCCGATCGATCAAGTCCCGCAGGGTTATCGCACTTGCCCCTAGACTTTGGACCATCGCCCGGTTCTCCTCTTGAAGCGACCCAACCTTGCCCAATGCTTGCCCAATGCTTGGCTGATCTGGCCGAGGATCGGCTCAATCTAGCCTACACTGCCTTCCAGCTTCAGGCTCAGCAGCCGATCGGCCTCCACCGCAAATTCCATGGGCAACTGATTAAAGACATCCTTGCAGAAGCCGCTAATCATCATGGAAACGGCATCCTCTGGGGAAATGCCCCGTTGCTGGAAGTAGAAAAGCTGATCCTCGCCGATTTTGGAGGTAGAAGCTTCGTGCTCCACCTTGGCACCGGGGTTTTGCACCTGGATATAGGGGAAGGTGTTGGCTTGGGCACGATCGCCCACCAACATGGAGTCACATTGGGAATAGTTGCGGGCACCCTCGGCCTTGGGGCCAATCTTGACCAAGCCCCGGTAGCTATTTTTGGAGCGACCGGCGGAAATACCCTTGGAAATAATCGTACTGCGGGTATTTTTGCCAATATGGACCATCTTGGTGCCGGTATCGGCCTGTTGGCAGTTATTGGTCAAAGCCACGGAATAAAACTCACCTACGGAGTTATCCCCCACCAGCACACAACTGGGGTACTTCCAGGTAATAGCCGAACCCGTTTCCACCTGGGTCCAGGAAATCTTGGAATTAACTCCCTTGCAGAGGCCGCGCTTGGTGACAAAGTTGTAAATGCCGCCCTTGCCGTTTTCATCCCCGGCATACCAGTTTTGGACGGTGGAATACTTAATATCCGCATTGTCCAGGGCCACCAGTTCCACCACAGCCGCATGGAGTTGGTTGGTATCGAACATGGGCGCGGTACAGCCCTCTAGGTAGCTAACCTGACTGCCTTCTTCCGCAATAATCAAAGTCCGCTCAAACTGGCCCGAATCGCCGCTATTGATGCGGAAATAGGTGGACAGTTCCATGGGGCACTTTACGCCCTTGGGGATATAGACAAAGGAACCGTCGCTAAAAACGGCGGAATTGAGGGCCGCAAAGTAGTTATCGGCCACGGGAACTACGCTACCGAGGTATTGCTTCACCAGGTCGGGATATTCCTCGACGGCTTCGGAAATGGAGCAGAAAATGACCCCATGTTCTGCCAGTTGCTCCCGGAAGGTGGTGGCGATGGAGACGCTATCAAAGACCGCATCCACGGCGACGTTGCTGAGGCGCTTTTGCTCGGAGAGGGGAATGCCCAGTTTCTCGAAGGTTTCCAGCAGGGCAGGGTCTACTTCATCCAGGCTGTTGAGCTTTTTGGGCTTTTGCTTGGGGGCGGAGTAGTAAACGATGTCTTGGTAGTCGATCGGCGGATAGCCCACCGCAGCCCAGTCCGGCTCCGCCATCTTGAGCCACTGACGATAGGCTTTGAGTCGAAATTCCAGCATAAAGTCTGGTTCCCCTTTCTTGGCAGAAATGAGGCGAACCACGTCTTCACTTAACCCCTTGGCGATTTTGTCCGTTTCGATGTCGGTGACAAAACCGTACTTATAGGGCTGATTGACTAGGGTTTGAACAGTTGGACTCATAGCCGGTAATGGGTGTGCGATCGGTTCCAGGGGCTTAGGGATGGGCACTCAACCATAAAAGCCAACTCAGACAACCCACTGAGGTTATCTTGCCTCCCCTAGGGGCGGGATGACCCGGTGGCAAGCGGCCCATCGTGCAAACAATCAAACTATTGTAGATAGCGCAATTTCTGGGGCTTCTAGGCTAGGGGAGGGACGTTAGCCGCCAGAGACAGACTAGATCTCCCCCTTCACTCAGAGCTAAGGATGCTACGGGTTAGAACGCTAAAAACAGGGAAAACGGTCTAACACAAGGCAACTGTGCTGAGCCGTTGGCTGGGCAGGGGTGAGCTATCCAGCCAGGGGCTACCCAGTTGCCTGAGCATTTCCTAGACGTACCTAGACGTACCTAGACATAGTTGTTGGTGGTACCGCGAATTTGATCCATCGTGATGCTTTGGTCCGATCCCGCAAAGTCGTTCTCCGGTGTCAGGAAGAGCATACAGTGGCACTCCTTACGCTCCCGCATGGGCACACAGGGACAGTTCCAAAAAGCCGCTGCGGCTTCTGCTTCCTTGTCCTCGTAGTGGCGGCAGGGGCACAGGGGCGCACCTAGGTCATCCTTATGCTTGGCTAACCCTTCAATCACAACGGCGGTAACCCCCAAGTCGGCGCAAAAATAGGTACCGGTGCGCTGAGCGTAGGTTTCTGCAAACTTACGCATCGCTTCGAGGCTCTTTTCGGTGGCTTGGGTGGTACCAGAAGATGTAGTCATGGGTTAGCGGGTGGAACGAACGACTATAATTTGAGAGACTGGGTAAAACAACACGGTTGTTGCTTAACTCAATCATAGGCTACTTGAGCAACAATGTTGTTGTCAAAGTTAAGATCGACAGGATTGGGCCTTAAAATCTTAACCATTAAAGAAGCACCCTCCAAAGCTGTCCCACTGCTGGGGCTTTCGGTCTGACTTCCCTGGGGAAGCGGCGATCGATCGGCCTGGGCAATAGGCGGGGAGGGTTGGCCTGAGGTGATTTTCAGCGTTGCGGGAAAAACCATGTCCATCACTCATCACCCCTCGACCAAGGAAGATATTATGCGCTACTTGCTCAGGCAAGGGGAAGCGACGGCTCAGGAGTTGGCCGATGCCTTGGCGATTAGCCCCCAAGCTGTACGGCGACATTTGAAGGATTTGGAAGCGGAGCAGTTGCTAGAGCACCAAACCGTCCAGGTGGGGATGGGTCGGCCTCAGCATGTCTATCATCTCAGCAAAACGGGCCGATCTCACTTTCCTGAAGCTTATGATCAGTTCGCGTTGGGTTTGTTGGATACCTTGGCGGCTCAGTTTCCACCGGAGCAGGTGGCGGAGATTCTGCGGCAACAGTGGCAGCGGAAGGCGGCGGAGTATCGTACTCACCTGGCGGCGGAGTCGGTGCCCGATCGCCTGAGCCAGTTGGTTTCCCTGCGGCGATCGGAGGGATATATGACGGAATGGCACCCCCTGACGGAGGCGGAAGCGGCCACGTTGGCCCTAGCGCCCGATCGGACCCCAGCGGATCTGTACTTGCTCACGGAATTTCACTGTGCCATTGCCTCGGTGGCCGAGTCGTTCCCCAATGTCTGTGATTACGAGTTAGAGCTATTTAGTGCCACCCTAGAAGGCTGCCAGGTGGAGCGAATCCACTGGATGATGGACGGAGAGCATCGCTGTGGTTACTTAATCTCTCTTGTAGAGGACTAAAGTCCTCACTACCCCGTAATAAGGACTTTAGTCCTTCCTCTCACTACCCCGTAATAAGGACTTTAGTCCTTCCTAGGGAAGCACGATCGCCGCAAGCTGATCATAGGCTTGGTCCACCTTTCCTTTGCCCCGTAAAAAGCCCACATGGGCACCGGGACAGATATAGGACAGGGTTTGGGCATTAAAGCGATCGATCACCGTCTGCACACTGCGTAACTGCCGGGGCCAGTGAAAGGTCTTGCTGGTGCGCAGGGGAGCCAGTTCCCCCTGGGGATTGGGCAGCAGGTGGCGACCGGAAAAGAGAATGCCCCCTTCCCCGGCCCAGTACAGACAGGCGGAACCGGGGGAGTGGCCCGGAGTCCAAAAGCCCACCGCCCGATCGCCCAGTTCAATGTCCCGCTGAAACACCTGGGTTGGAATGTCCGGCAGTAAATAAGCCTCTTGCTCCTGGATGACCACCTCACAGCCCAATTCCGCCCGTATTGCCCCCACGTCGGCGATCGCGTTGCGATGGGTGAGAAAAAGCCAGCGCACTCCCCCCCGCTGTTGCAGAAAATCGGCGGTTTCTGGGGTCCAGGGCGGACAGTCCACCAAAATGTTGTGGTTGGGGCTGGAGTCGTTGGGGCTTGGGTTGTGCGGGCTGGGATGGTCCTGGATAAAGTAAGCGGTTCCCCCCAGGGTTTTACGGTGGGGCGGGAAGGCAAAAACAGTGGGGAAAAGGGAATGGGGCGTTTTCACAGGGGAATTTGGATTGAGGGGAACACAGCAGTATTATAAGCCTCCTCAAATCGTCTCCATAAACGTTAAAGCTGGCAAAACGTTAAAGCTGGCAAAAAAAATGGAGGCGCTAACACGAACGTCTCCATGACCGGGTTGACTGACAAAAAATTCTGCTTGGGGCGCGGGAACCACGCCCCTACAAGACGTTTGGGATCCTAGGGGTCAGGTTTCCTGACCTGCTTTTTGTGGGGTGCATCCCACTTTGAAGATATCTTGGTAGGGGTCGTGCCCCTGTGGCTCCCCTCTTCGGCCCAAAACCGGGGTAACCACGGGGGGATTGCCCCGACCCGATCGGTTAAATCGCTAACGTTGGGATGCTCCCCTTTCTGTGCCTGGGTTTGCTCCAGTTTTATCAGTCAACCCAGTGCTGACCCTACCGGCTCAGGTCAGGACTCGATTAAGTGGCTTGGGCGGGGGTCACTTGGGGTGCGGCGGGTGCAGAGGTTCCACTTGTCTCGGTAATGGCTGTTACTTCCCGCAACTCAATATGGTTCAAGAGGGTCGTCACAAAGGTGAAAAGCAAGAATGGCAGAGACAGCACTAGGACTAGGCCCAGGGTCATAAAGGCATAGATGGGGCGACCCATGCCCACAAAGGCTAAGGAAGCGGCAAGGCTCACAAAAACCACTGCCAACCAGACGATAATTTGACCATAAATATCCCCGAAACTGAGGGTACAAACAAAACGATAGTTTTGTAGTTTATTCATAGGATTTCGTGTTGTGTGAAGGATCTTGCCAATGTGTTTCATTAAGTGTAGGGGCTGAGGCTGGAAACTGGGCCGATCGCAAAGATTTTTCTAAGATTCCTGGGGGTTTTCTTAATGGTTCTTTACGTAAGATAAAGTTTCTTATAGGTTCTTTAATAGAGTGAAACCTGATTGACTGACAAAAGTGGTTCAAACCTAGGTGCAGAGCGCGGGTCAGGTTTCCTGACCCCTACGATCCCAAAGGTCTTGTAGGGGCGCGGTTTTCGCGCCCCCAGCAGGATTTTTTGTCCGCCAACCAGGAGTGAAACAGTGTTGCAGGGGAGCTTTGGCAACTTGCGCTGAGGCGCGGTCCCCTGAAGCGTTTTCCTGGGATCGCCGATTTGCTGCGGTTGGGCCAGTAGTAGGGTCGGCACGGGGGCACGACCCCGACCACAATGGGGGCACGACCCCGATCACAATGACTGATCGTTCAACTGTTCCCCTCATCTATGGAATAGGTCCGTTGGTCCTAGGGTAACGAGGGAGCCTGAATCTCCCGGTGCCTCAATTGACAAAGTACCCCCTCGATCGCTGACAATGGAAGCCCGCCGTCCACTTGGCCAGCCTGATGTTTCTTGAATTCACCCTGGAGGGAAGTGCAATGCAAACAATGGTTAGTGTTCTGACCGAAATTCCGGAAGAACTGTATGAATCCCTCCAGTCCTACCTGGAGTCCCATCCCGACTGGGACCAAGATCGCGTTTTGGCCGCAGCGTTATCGCTGTTTCTCTTGCAAAATGGCGACAGCGATCGACGGGCTGCACGGGTCTACTTGGATACTCTGTTTAAGCAACCGGTTTAAGGCATAACCGGCTTAAGTCGCCCAGAAACCGTTAACGCAGCTTGCTGAAGTCGTCTATCTACCCTATCCACCGCCCATGAAACGTCGTCAACTGTTGGGATATACCGCTGCGGGAACCGCGACGGCTGCCCTTGCGGCCTGTGGCCCGTCTAATCCCACTGCCGCCCCCTCCTCGGAAGCCGGAAGCAGCGGCGGAACTGGGAACCTGCCCAAGTTGAAATGGCAAATGGCCACCAGTTGGCCCGTCTCGCTGGATGCTTTGCAGGGATCGGCGCTGCACATCGCGGAACGGGTAGCGGCCATGAGTGATGGCCAGTTTGAGATCGAAGTCTTTGCGGGGGGAGAAATTGTCCCAGGGCTTCAGGTTTTAGATGCGGTGCAGTCGGGGACGGTGCAGTGTGGCCACTCCCCCACTTACTATTACGTCGGCAAAAACTCTGCCCTTGCCTTTGGGACAGCGGTACCCTTTGGTTTGAATGCCCAGCAGCAGAATGCTTGGCTCTACCACGGGGGGGGAATTGAGGCGATGAATGAGATTCTCAAGGACTTTAATACGATCGCTTTCCCTGCTGGCAATACGGGAACCCAGATGGGGGGCTGGTTTAAGCGCGAAATCAAGACCATCGCAGACCTACAGGGGCTAAAAATGCGAATTCCGGGCCTGGGGGGGCAGGTGCTGACCCGGTTAGGGGTTAACGCCCAGGTTTTGCCCGGTGGCGAGGTCTTTTTGGCGTTGGAACGGGGGGCGATCGATGCCGCAGAGTGGGTTGGTCCCTACGACGATGAAAAGCTGGGCCTCCAGAAAGCTGCGCCCTACTACTATGCCCCCGGTTGGTGGGAACCCGGTGCAACGCTGGACCTGATGATTAACCTGGAGGCGTGGAACCAGTTGCCCCCGGTTTACCAGGAAATTCTGCGCGTTGCTGCTGCTGAGGCGAACCAATACTGCCTCAGTCTCTACGATGCCCGCAATCCTGCCGCCCTCAAGCGCTTGATCGACTCTGGTGCCCAACTGCGCACCTTTAGCCCTGAAATTCTCCAAGCCTGCCAGAAGGAGGCTTTTGCCTTATATGCAGAGATGGGGGCCGAAAATCCGGCTTTCCAGACCGTTTTTGAGCAGTGGCAACAGTTCCGCCAGGATATCTATCAATGGCATCAGGTGGGAGAACTGAGCTTTGGTAGCTTTGTGATGCAGAGCTAGGCTCCAGGGCGATCGGCTTAAGATGAGTCTAATACCAAATCCGACTAATCTCGATTCGTTTTGGTCGGGGCAATCCCCCCGTGGTTGCCCCTGTATTTGGCTGGTCGAGGGTCGGCACAGGGGCACGACCCCTACCCGTTTATTCTGTTTCAGGCTCAACGGATTTGGTATAAAACCCTCGCTGAGCGGGGGTTTTTTCAGTTGTGGCGGTGGTTTGAGTGCTGCTGCGATCGAGGTCGAAAACGAGGCACCTCACAAATAGCCACAAAACATGGGCACAAAACATGGGCACAAATAGCCACAAATGGGCACAAAAAAAGGAGAGCCACTGAGTGACTCCCCCGATCATCAGGGTGCATCTACACGTCCTAGTATAGCCAAGGGGGCGAGGGGTGTCACCCCCCAGAGCGAACATTTTTTCTTGTTACAGGTTTCCGGAGCCATGGCCTTCACAGCGAAAACTATAAATTTGCCTCCAGTCCTGGAAATTTACCATTGAACTATTTCGCAGACCAGGGCCAAGAGCATTGAGACTGCCAGGGGTCTGGGCGGAGGGTCAGAGGGAGATGGACCGGCTAACCTGGTGCTGGGGTCTAGCGGAACATGATGCTCACAGAGCTTTCCTCATGGATGCGCCAGATTGCTTCACCCAGCAGGTTTGCCACCGACAGCACCACCAGTTGCTCGAACTGGTTCTCCGGTGGGATGGGGATTGTATTGGTCACAATCACTTCTTCAAAGGGACCGCGAGACAGGCGCTCCACCGCTGGCGGCGAAAAAACAGCATGGGTTGCACAGGCATACACTTGTCTAGCCCCTTCTTCTCGCAACAGTCGCCCACCTTCACAAATCGTGCCCGCTGTGTCGATCATGTCATCCACTAACACAGCCGTTTTCCCTTTGACATCCCCAATCACATTCAACACCTCTGCCACATTGTGGGCTTGGCGGCGTTTGTCAATGATGGCCAGGGGTGCATCGTCGAGCTTTTTGGCGAAGGCACGGGCACGGGCAACCCCTCCCACGTCGGGAGAGACCACGACAACCTCGGAGAGATCCTTACTGCGGAGATAGTCCAGGATCACCGGCGAGGCATAGACGTGATCGAGGGGAATGTCGAAGTAGCCTTGAATTTGGGCGGAGTGCAAATCCATCGCCAGAATGCGGTTGGCCCCTGAGGTGGTGATCAGGTTGGCAACGAGCTTGGCGGTGATGGACTCTCGGCCAGCGGTTTTGCGATCGGCCCGTGCATAGCCGTAGTAGGGCAGCACTGCGGTGATCTGACGGGCAGAGGCACGGCGACAGGCATCCACCATCAGCAACAATTCCATCAAATGGTCATTGACGGGATAACAGGTGGGCTGGATGAGATACACATCACAGCCGCGAATCGATTCCTGAATCTGGACATAAAGCTCACCATCCGCAAACCGCTTGCGGACCATTGGTCCCAAATCAATCCCTAGGTAGCGGCCCACTTCTTCTGCTAGCGATGTATGAGCGGAGCCAGCGAAAAGACGCAACCGCTGGTTATCGGCAACGGATGGCAACGTGGGCGGAAATGGTAAGGTTGCAGAGCGAATCACAGCAAACCCCTCGGCGCATGGTCATGGCAATCTTATCACTTTGAAAAATGATTTCCTAGAATGCTAAGGGCGAGATTCGTCCGGGTAATGGGATGTTTCGAGTGACGGCCCAGGGGGAGTTTTGTCCCTCAATCTAAAACCGCCTGATGACGTATGCCCCGCCCGCCCGACCAACGCTTACGGTGCTGGCCGAGCGTGGGACTGAGTAGCCCCTCCAACTTTCCCTCGGTTCAAGGGCTAGCTGCTATGACCCCAGTTTTGGGGGACTCAGGCCGTCGGGATTCTGTTGTGGGGAGGCTTAGGAGCTAACACCGACTAAGGTTTTGGTTTCCTCCTCGGCGGTGGGGAGTTGGTCCTCAGCTTCGGCGGGGGGGGCGGGGTCCGGCTGGGCCACAGCAGATGGGGCTTCGGTTGCTGTCGGGGTTAGGGGTTTGCTTTCGGTTGTGGGTTCGATCGCGGCCTCTGGGCTTGTTTCTGCTTTGGCAGGGGGCAACAGACCTGTAATTTGGGTTTGCGGCTGGAGGAGGGTTTCGGCGGCTTCTTCCTTGACGAGCACAAACAGGCTCCCCTCGCCGCCGCGCCCAATGCGTACCTCTTCATCCAGATAGGTAATTTCCAGGCTGGGGACCACTTCCGGGGGATTGTTAACGTCTACACTGCGGATGGGGTCAAAGAAGGGGGTGGGAATGCCCAGCATTTTGGTGATGGAGAAGAAGCGGGTTTGGAAGTCCACATTGATGCGACGGTTGCGCATTTTCCGGCCTAGGTTGGGGGTGGGTTCAAACACTGCCGTTACCCGTACAAAGCCAGCCAGGAGACCCCATTGGTGCCGCACATTGGCTTTGTTTTCAAAGGACAGGGTTTCCACATCGACAATTTGGCAGACTTGGCCGGTGCGTAGCCCTAGGGGCAGCGTGGCAAGGCGGGCAATTTCCTGGGCATCGGAATAGACCAAAACCCAGGTGCCGTTGAGGAGTTCGCTTCCTTGGCGCAGGGGGGCGGGGTAGGGGGTGAGGTCTTCGAGGGCGGTGATGAGCGTTTCTAGGTCGGCTTGGCTTTCTTCCCCTAGGTCGAGGTGGGTTAGGGGGGCGTTGTCGATTTTGGGGTAGGTCTCGCGGAGGCTAATCAGGCGATCGAAGAGGGCTTGCTTTGCTTGGAGGCGGGCTTCTAGGACTTCGGCTTTGCGTTGGCCAAAGTTGAGCCACTTGGGGAGCCAAGGCAGGGTCAAGGTGGGCATGGTAAGACTAGGCTAACGGTGGATTATAGGGGACGGTGGCGGGTACCAGCTCCGCTCCCGCAGATCTGCAAGTTGTGACCTATCTTGCAGGTGGGCTGGTATTGCCTTTAGATGAGTTTAGTTAAACCAACTCTTTAAACAAAGATTAAGATCTGGCGAGGCCGCCTTTCCTAAGATACGCCCCCTCGGCACTTTAAAAAAATAGCCCCCTTACAAAAATCCCCGATTATGAAAACTCCTAGTCATGCGGTTATTAACCTGGCCCTGCTGATGCCCTCTGATCCGTTGGTCTCGGCGATCGCCCTGGGGTCTGTATTGCCGGACCTTCCTATTTTTGTCCTGTACCTGTGGGCCAAGGGGATCCGCAAGCAGGACGATCGGACCATCTGGGGAGAACTTTATTATTCGTCCTTTTGGTATGGCTGGACGGCGCTGCTGCACTCCATTCCCCTCGCACTGGGCTTGGCGGGTTGCAGTAGCTGGGGCCATTGGCACTGGGGGGTTGTTCTGGGCTTGAGCATGGTGTTACATGACCTGTTGGATTTGCCCGTCCACCACGATGATGCCCACTGCCATTTTTTCCCCTTTAGTACCTATCGCTTTATGAGTCCCTTTTCCTACTGGGATCCCCGCCACTATGGCCGTCAGGTTGCGGGGGTTGAGGCGCTGTTGGTGTTGGGGGCAACGGTGGTGCTGTGGCCGCTGTTTCCTGGCTGGCTGGCGCGGGGGTGCCTGGTGGTGCTGAATGGTCTCTATTTAGGTTTACCGTCCTATGCGGCTCTAGCCCGTGCTTGGGTGGGTTGTCCTGTGCCTGTGCAGGTCTCTGGGGGAGATCCAGGGGTAAATCTAGGTTTAGACCGAGCTTCCCCCCATTCCGGGCTAGATCCTGAAAGTGTGCCCTAGCCTTCCATTCACAAACTGTTACAGACCTCCCAGCAAATTCCAGGGATATCGCACAATAAGAACGGTTCTCCTGTCCGTCTGGGGCTATGCCTCCGCCGTGCGAAGACTTCCCTGGCTGTGGTGGAGGAACCATCCAGGCACAACCGATTAGTCTGATGTAGAGGGTTTTTGAGAAGGTTAACCATGCAAGACGCGATTACTGCCGTGATTCAGGCTTCCGATGAACGAGGTCAATACCTAGATGAGGCTGCGATCGAACAGCTTCAGTGCTACTTTGCTAGCGGTCAGCAGCGGGTCCAAGCAGCAGCTAGCATTTGCGCCAATGCAACGGCTATTGTTCAAGAAGCTGTGACCCAATCGATGCCCGTGGCTGAAACGCCTCAGGCGGGGGGAGCGGGAAGTCACCGCTATGCAGCCTGCATCCGAGATTTAGACTATTTCCTGCGCTATGCAACCTATGCCATGGTGGCGGGCAGTTCGTCGATTTTGGAAGAGCGGGTGTTGGATGGCTTGAAGGAGACCTATGTGGCCTTGGGGGTGCCGATCGAAGCAACGGTGAGAGCTATCCAGGCCATGAAGGTTGTGACCTTCAAGATTCTGGGTGAAGAGATTGGCCAGGAAATGAGCCAATATTTTGATTACCTCTGTAGAGGGCTGTCTTAGAGCGTCAAGACTGTTCGGGGTGACTGTTCAGGGTGACTGTTCAGGGTGACTGTTCAGCGTGTTAAGCATGACCGTTAGGTGTGGGTGAGGCTTGCCCCGATCGTGGCTGTTCTGCTCAACGCTTCTTTTGTGCTGCGTTGGGCTAGTTCTGACCCGATGCTGGGCAATGGTTAGCAAGATTGGCGAAATTTCGCAAGGATTTCCCCTGGCTTCCCTTGGATATCAGAGGGAGGGAGGGGGTTCTTCATTTTTAAAGGGTCTTTACTTCAAAGGGTCTTGACTACCCTCATTGGGTCGAAAAATTTCGATACCATGAAAAAAATATCTGTCAAGGGGGTGACACCCCTCATGATCTTGTGTAATATAAAAACTGTAGATGCACCCTGATGATTGGGGGAGTCACCCAGTGACTCTCCTTTTTTTTTGCCTTTGGCCTGTATTTTGCCTTTGGCCTGTATTTTGCCTTTGGCCGGTTGGCAGTGCGATCCGGAAGCAGTCGGTTGCAAAAAGAATGATTGAGGGAATGGTGGGCACTTCGAGGCGGGACGGAAGGAACCTGCTCACGGTGGTGAGGTGTGACGGGCCTGTTAGCTCGTGCTACCAGCGGGTGGTTTGGACCGGTTGCCTGCTCGTTCCCAAGGGAGACGTACCTGGCGGGGAGGGCGGCGCGGATCATTGAGCCGCCGATCGAGCTACCGATCGGGCCGCAGGCTGAACCGCACTTTACCCCCGATCGGGTTGAGGTGAGCCGTACCGAACAAGGTTGAGTTTTTGGGTGCATTTCACTTTTGCCCAGGGACGGACTAAAGTCCGTACTACGAGCCTTGTGCCCTGGTTTCCGTAGATAAGGCTTAGACTGTCCCGGCAGGTCGTTACCCTAGAATAGGGTCAGACGATCGCGGCTAGTCCTGCCTTGGGGCCATTGCCCGGTGCAGAGGGAGGGGCTGGCCAACAGGTTGCCCACTAGAGAGGTCTTTGGGCTTCTGCCACGGTGAGCGGTTCCCTCTGCTGTAGCCCCCCGATCGCCCCTTCCCATCCTCCGGTGGATGGGCAAATTCCCCAGCGGGCGAGCCTACCCGATGAGCCTACCCGATGAGCCTACCCGTGAAGCAGCTATCACTCGCTGTCTGTTCTCCCTGTGCTTCCGCTCCCCATGCCTTGCATTCGTCCTTGCAACCGACCCTAGTCGTTCTAGATTTATGGCCATAACTCCCAATCCTCAGCTACAGCTTGCCCTTCTGAGCGGTAAAGGAGGCGTTGGCAAAACTACCCTCTCCTGTGCCTTGGCTCGCTATTGGGCACACCAGTTTCCCGACGCGCGAGTGCTCTTAATCTCCACAGATCCGGCCCACTCCCTAGGGGATGTTTTGCTGACCTCGGTGACCGATCGGCCCCAGGCTCTTGATGACTTGCCCAATCTGCGAACCCGTGCCCTGGATGCCAAAAGCCTACTGACAGAATTTAAGGCTCGGTACGGGGATACCTTGGAGCTACTGTTAGAGCGGGGCAGCTTTGTGGAGGCGGATGACCTGGGGCCAGTTTGGGACTTGAATTGGCCGGGAATTGATGAGTTAATGGGGATTTTGGAAATTCAGCGACTGCTACGGGAGGCTGAGGCCGATCGGGTAGTGGTGGATATGGCCCCCAGTGGCCATAGTCTAAACTTGCTGGGGCTGATGGACTTTTTGGATCAGTTTTTGGAAGCCTTGGAGCTGTTCCAAGAAAAGCATCGGGTCATGGAAAAAACGTTCCGGCGTACCCAAACCCATACAGAAGACGCAGCCGACGAATTTTTGACGACCCTTAAGGCTGATTTATTGGCCGGACGGCAGTTATTGCAAGACACCCAGCGCACGTCCTGCTTTGTGGTGGCCATTCCGGAGCCGATGAGCTTTGCGGAAACTGAGCGCTTTATCGGGTCGTTGGCTCAGCTAGAGATTCCCTGTGGGGGCATTTTCCTCAACCGTGTGGTGTTGCCCCAGGACGCTGAGATGTCGGTGGCCGATCGCGATCGGCTGCGGGAGCAACAGCAACTGTTGCAGCAGTTCCAAACCCTCGCGGGCGATCGGCTGTTCCAAGTCTCACCGCGCCAGGACCAAGAACCCGTTGGCGGTCCCGCCTTAGATGACCTTTGGGGCCAGTTGCAGGATCCCCCCACCTACACGGTTCCTGATGATCCCACGCCTCTGACTTGGCCTGAGCCGACGCAACCCCAGTGTCCCGATTTCTTAGCCGAGGGCCGCAAGTTGCTGATCCTAGGCGGTAAAGGGGGGGTGGGTAAAACGACGGTGGCGGCGGCTTTGGCCTGGGGCTTGGCCGATCGCTATGGCGATCGATCGGTGCGGGTGATCTCGATCGATCCTGCCCACTCCCTCGGCGATGCCTTTGGTCAACCCCTGGGCCACGAGGTGCAAACCATTACGGCTAATCTCAGCGGCCAAGAAATTGACGCGGAACGGGTGCTTGATGATTTCCGCCGGGAGTATCTTTGGGAACTGGCCGAGATGATGAGCGGCGACAGTGATGACGAAAATCTGAAGCTGGCCTATGGCCCGGAAGCATGGCGCAAGCTGGCCGATCAGTCTCTGCCGGGGATTGATGAAATGCTGTCGTTGGTGGCGGTGATGGAACTGTTGGAGTCGGGGAGCCAGGACTTGATTGTGCTGGATACGGCCCCGACGGGTCACCTGCTGCGGTTTCTGGAAATGCCGACGGCCCTAGCGGATTGGTTGGGCTTTATTTTTAAGCTGTGGATGAAGTATCAAAGCGTGGTGGGGCGCACGGACCTGATGGGGCGGCTGCGGACCTTGCGCAAACAGGTGGTGACGGCCCAGAAAAAACTCCAGGATCCGGAGCATACAGAATTTATCGCTGTCTGTCAGAATCAATCGGCCATTATTGCGGAAACGCAGCGGCTGGCCCAGGAAATGCAACATCGCGGCATTTATCAGCGTTTTGTGGTGCAGAACCGCTACGAGGCAGCTTTGCCCATGGCGGCTGATACGTTTGGGGATTTGGCGATCGTGCCTTTGGCGAATTTGCCCCGATCGGTGGAACCCCTCCAACGCCTGCAAGGGGCTGCCCGCCTGATCTTGAGCTAGGGAATGGGGAAAGCCAATGGGGGCAGTTCA
>JAYKJG010000066.1:0-3777 GCA_035286285.1 Prochlorothrix sp. | reverse complement strand
TCCGCCGCCGACAAATCACCCTTGACCTGTTGATAGGTCAGATTCAGTTGCCCATCCGCCGCCCCATAGGCTTCAGCGGCTTCACCATTTTCCTCCCCATCCTGGGCCGATGACACATTTGCCGCTTGGGTTGAGGTGCTGCTGGTTGAGGTGCTGCTACTTTGGCGCTCCAAACCATCAATCATCAGGCTAGCGATCGTCGCATCCGGTCGATAACGTTGGGTTTCATAGTAAGAATCCCCTTCCCCTTGCTCATACAGCCCCGCAAACGCCCCTGGCTCCCCATCCGTCCGAAAACTGAACCCCTCCGGCTGGTCCTCGAAGAAAACATATTCCCGCATTTCATTATCGGTGTTGTAATTCAAGGTGGCCGTACCATAGACCGCCGCTGCTGCTTCGATCGTCGAACCAGGCCCAATGCCCTCCGGCGTTTGGAAGCGATCGCTCTCCACCTGAATCCAAGTGATGGGGTCCGAATCCGTCAGCGGCTCTGCCGTAAAGTAAAGCAGATAGAAGAGAGCCTCATCGCCTATGGAGACTTCCACCGCCCCAAAGTCCACCATAAAAGCGTCAATTGCCGTAAATTGATAATCCGGCCCCAGTTCCGCCTTCAGATCGCCCAAGGTCATCCCCACCCGCACCGGCCCCAGCCCATCCGGCGTAATCACCCAATCCGAAACGGCTGCACCACTCTCGCTTTGCACCTCTGCGGCGATCGTGGTTCCCTCCCCCTCGATCGCCTCATCCCCCGGAGCCGACCCACAACTGACCACAGTCACCAACAACAGCGTGCCCAGGGAGGCAGATAACCAACGATTTTTACGGTAAAGCATAGATTCTAAGGGTAATATAAACAATTTACTGTTTCTCCCCCCTGTGAGGAAGATAGAGGCAGAGTTGAAGCACAACTGGGTGGGGAGATGAATCTTAACTTCCGTTCCCCCACCGGCTGGAACTACAGTTCTAATTCAAGAGGGACTGACAGCGCGTGCGGAAGTCATCCCCCCGATGCTCAAAGCTTTTGTACTGGTCAAAACTAGCACAGGCAGGCGAAAGCAGCACCGTCTTGGCCCCCTGAGCTGGAACCAGTTCGATCGATCGCGCCGTCGCCGCCGCCAAAGTCTCCACCACCTCCACCGCAGTATAGCCCTCTTCCCGGAGGCGCTGGGCAAAGGTCGCAGCAGCATCCCCAATCAGTAAAACCGTTGCCGCTTTTGCCTTAATTTGCTGAATCCAAGCCCGATCGTCCCCCTCCTTCGCCTCCCCGCCCGCAATCAAAATCACCGGCCCCTGAACTGCCCGCAGTCCCACCTCCGCCGCATCATAGTTGGTCGCCTTACTGTCATTAATAAAATCAGCCCCATAGCCCGTTCCAACCCACTCCAACCGATGGGGCACGCCGGGGAACTGGGCTACGGCCTGGGCGATCGCCGCCGCCGCCAAACCCGCCTGTCGCGCCGCCGCCACCGCCATCAGCAAGTTCTGCTGGTTATGCTCCCCCACCATCCGCAGACTGCTCGCCTCAACGATCGCCTCCCCCCGGTCCATCACCCAGCCCCGTTCTAGGTAAACCCCCCGCTCTGCATTGCGCGGCAGACTACTCTGACCCTGGGTACTGGTCCAAATCGCATCGGGCCACTGCTCGATCGCCCGCTCCCGCAGCATCGGATCATCCCCATTGAAAATCTGGATCTCACTTTGATCCAAAAGATGCCCCTTAATCTCAAAATAATTGTCCAGGGTATAGTGGCGGCTGAGGTGATCCGGCGTAAAGGTAGTCCAGAGGCCAATTTTAGGGGAAACCTCAGCACTAGACTCAATTTGATAGCTACTTAATTCCGCAATCACCCAATCCAGCGCCTTAGGCTCACCCTGGTGCAGCCGATCGAGCACCAGTTCCGCCGCCGAGTTGCCAATATTGCCGCACGCCGGAGCCTGGAGACCCGCCCCCTGGAAAATAGCCGCTGTCAGCGCCGTGGTTGTCGTCTTACCATTGGTGCCCGTAATGCCAACCCAGGGGACTTCCTGCAAATTCCGCCATGCTAGCCCCATTTCCCCAATCACATCCAGTCCCTCAGCCCGCGCCTCCACCAAACCCGGAATATCCCAGGGCACACCGGGGCTAACCACAATCAGCCGAGGCCGATCGGGACTCAAACCATGGGCCGTGTAGCGATGGCCCAATTGCACATGAATTCCTTCCTGCCCCAAAGCCTGTTGCTGGGCGCGGAGACCCTCGTTTTCTCCCCGATCGCTGACCCACACCTGCCAACCCTGGTACCGCAGCAGCCGCGCTGCCCCCAGTCCCGACTTCCCCAGACCAATCACATGGGCAATATTCATAAAAGATGCTGTCTTCGCTCACAAGTAGTACAGATAGACTGGGATAGCCCCCCTAAGTCTGGCCCGGTCTTTAGCTATTGACCCATAGCCAAGCCCCCCTAGACAGGTAAAACACCCCCTAGAATTGTATATGACTGGCCTTTCCCCCCTTGCAACTCCCATGCCGAAAATTATCGCCCGCCGCTCTTTGGGTATCCAGCCCGTCTACGACATCGGCCTCGCCCAAGACCACAACTTCCTCCTCAGCACCGGCCTCGTTGCCTCCAACTGCTTCAACAAATCCCACTCCACCGCCTACGGCTACGTCACCTTCCAGACCGCCTACCTCAAGGCCAATTACCCCGTGGAGTACATGGCGGCGCTGCTGACGGTCAACAGCGGCAACCAGGACAAGGTGCAGAAGTATATTGCCAACTGTCAGGCCATGGGCATTGAGGTGGAGTTGCCGGATATCAACCGATCGGGGGAGGACTTCACCCCCGTGGGCGATCGGATTTTGTTTGGACTCGCGGGGATTCGCAACGTGGGCGAGGGGCCGGTGCGGCAGATTATTGCAACGCGCCAGGAGGGGGGACCGTTTAAGGGCTTGGCGGACTTTTGCGATCGGGTCGAGACCAGCGTCCGCAATAAACGAGTCCTGGAATCCCTGATCCACTGCGGTGCCCTGGACAAGCTCGAACCCCAGGCCAACCGTCGCCAAATGGCCGAAGATCTGCCCCTGATTTTGGACTGGGCACAGTCCCGCGCTAAGGACCGCGATAGTGGCCAAGGCAACCTGTTCGACTTTGGCGGCAGCTTGGGCAGCGGGGCAGCGGCTCCCCCGGCAACCTTTGAGTCGGCCCCCAAAGCCACCCCCGTCATCGACTACGCCTCCCAGGAACGACTGCGGCGGGAAAAAGAACTGCTGGGCTTTTATGTGTCCGATCACCCCTTGAAAACCGTGCGCCGATCGAGCTGGGTGCTAGCCCCCGTCAACGTCAGCGACATGGGGGACTATGTGGACTACAAGGGCACCGTCAGCGCGATCGTCATGTTGCCAGAAGTTAAGCCCGTGATTACCAAAAAGGGCGATCGCATGGCGATTTTAATCATGGAAGACCTCTCCGGCCAAATTGATGCCGTCGTCTTCCCCAAAGCCTTTGAACGCATTGGAGAACAGATTAATGCCGATGCGCGGCTGATGGTGTGGGGCAAGGTCGATCGCCGCGATGAACAACTCCAGTTCATCATTGAGGATGCCGAACCCGTCGAAGCCGTGCGCATGGTCATGGTGGAATTGGAGGCCCGATCGGCCCATGATGTCCAAGAGCAGCACCGCCTACGCACCATTCTCCAGAACAGTCAAGGCGATCGCGACCAAGCCAAAGTCCCCGTCGTCGCCATTATTCACCACGAACAGCGCCGCCAATTTGTCCGCCTCGGTGCCCAGTTCCG
>JAYKJG010000065.1:0-11313 GCA_035286285.1 Prochlorothrix sp. | reverse complement strand
ACTGTTGCTGCATAGTCCTGAATCGCCTGCCAATTGCGATCGGCCACCCACCCCTTCGCGAACAAACTACTGGATAGCCCCACCGCGATCGCCCCCGCCTTCAAGAGGTCCACCATATTCTCCCGCGTTACCCCCCCCGTTGGAATCAGGGGAATCTGACCCAGCGGCCCCCGTAAATTCCGCAAGTAGGCAACCCCGCCCAGGGTATTAATTGGAAACACCTTGACACAGGTTGCCCCCGCCGACCACGCCTGAAAAATCTCCGTTGGGGTTGCCGCACCTGGGACAAAGGGGATCTTGCGATCGCGGGCGTACTCAATCACCACCGGATCCGTAATCGGGCTAAAGCAGAACTGGGCACCCGCCGCGATCGCCGCCTCCAGTTGAGCCAGCGTCAAAATCGTCCCCGCCCCCAAACAGCGATCGGGATAAGCCTCCCGCAACCGCTGTAACAACGCCCCAGGGCGATCGCTCGTCCAAGCCACCTCCAAACAGTCCATCCCCCCCGCCAAAGCCGCTTGAGCCATGGCCCACCCCAGGTTTAGACTAGGCGAACGCAACACCGCAACCACCCGCTGGCGCTGGACCCGTTCCACCCACGCCACCCCAGCATCACCTCCTGCAACCATTCCGAAGCCTCCCCCCAGACCCCTGAACCATTCGCCCCTGTGCCCTACCCCTCGTGTTCACCATGCCACAATTCTTGACCCAAAATGCCGGTAAATGGCTGTCTCAGCGGACCCATACCGTTTTGGGACAGACAACCCCAACACCGCGATCGGATAAAATCACCCTCTTTCAGGACGTTCTCCCCCCCGACGATCGCCGCATTCTCGACCTGTGCGAACGCAGCACCCAAGACCCACAACAGGTCATCGGCGGCCTCCTCACCCGCTGGGAAAAAAGCAGCGATCGCCGCCCTGGATCCAGCCTCTATATTGCCTTGACCCCGAAAACCGTGACCCCAGCAGACGCTACACCGGAAACCGTTACCCCAGACAGCAGCACCGCGATCGGGACCATCCAGATCAGCACCGCCAACCCAACCCACAGCGCCAACCCAACCCAGGCAAGCCAAGGCAGCAACACCGCCAGTCCTGTACACTCAGGTCACTTCCTCTGGAGCCACAGCCAAGGCAATATCACCCAAACCCACACAGGGCATTATCGGGCCACCCATCATAGCGTAATTTGGTGGGCGGAAACCGCCGCTTGGCACCTAGAAGAGCGCATCTGGTTTCCCGGCCAAAACCTACGGCTGCGATCGACCCTCTACAGCACCCCAGAGGGGCAAACCTCCCAAAGCCACTTTTATTCTGATATTCGTCTTGGCACTAGCTAGCCGCAGCCTAGGAATGGGCGCGGCGTAGGAGGCTATGGGCCAGCAACAGCAGACTGGTGTGGATCGCATGGGGTTGCAGCTTAGCCAAATAAGACTGACTGCGGATGCCACAGGTCAGGGCGATCGCCGGAATTCCCAAGGTTTGGGCCGCAATCACATCCGCCTCCGTATCGCCAATCATCCACCCCGGTAGGGTCACCGCCGCATTCTCAGCCCCATGGATCAAGCTGTGCTCCGCGATCGCTTGGCGCAGCAATTGCGTCTTAGCATCGGCATAGTTTAGATAGGCCGCATCGGCATCATCCGAGCCGTAAATGCCCTCAAAAACATCCTCTAAATGGTACTGAGCCAAGAAATCCTGCACCTGAGACTTACACCGCAGGGTCACCAGCACCAACCGAAACCCCTGCTCCCGCAGCAAAGACAACGCCCACATCACCCCCGGTTGAGGCCGATCCTTTTGCAACAAACCGGGCAGGTTGACATGGTAGCGCACCTGCTCCAAGAAGTACTCCAGGCTTTCCCCTTGCAGACCCGATCGCAGCGCAATTTCCGGATCCGGCACCCGCTCCTGCTTCATTTGCCAGAATTGGGTCTTGCTCATGGCCCGAATCGCGATCGGGCGGCGCAGATTACGGTAATGGCTACGGGTTTGGGACAGGCCCAGGCGGTAGGTGGCATAGTAGCGATCGGAGACATCCACGATCGGTCCATCAAAGTCACAGAACAAGGTCATCCCCGGTGCCGAGGGGGGGAGAGCCTGGGCGTAGTCAGAAAACTGTTGAAGTGACAAATCTGCAAGAGCCTGAGTCATAGGGAAAGTAAAGAAATGGGGTGGGAGGGGGAGATTATCTTAACTTTCGTTTACAATAACAAACTTTTAATAAGTTTGAGCCAGGGATAAGTCACTTTTGAGATTAATAATTTCAATCTGTCTGATTCAAGATTAACAGAGCCTCAGCCCAAGCCCACCCTTACCCCGCGATCGGGGCCACCCTAGCCGCGATCGATACGCCGTTCTGAATCACCGCACCCCAGCAGCCCCACCCCAAGACCCTCTGCACTCCCCAGACCATCCCCCCAGGGCCAGCCAAGACGCACCACCTACGGAGATGGGTCCGCCGTCAGAGACTCCCGTGGGCGATCGGGATCAAATGCCTGTTGCGATCGTAAATACCGCACCAAAGCCTGTAAGCCCAGCCAGTAGCTATCAGCCCCAAAGCCGCTGATCTGGCCCAGGGCAACCGGCGCAATAAAGGAGTGGTGTCGGAAGGACTCTCGCTTGTAGAGATTGCTGAGATGAACTTCCACCGTCGGGATTTTGACCGCCGCAAGAGCATCCCGCAGCGCAACGCTCGTATGGGTATAGGCTCCAGCATTCATCAAGAGGCCATCATGGACCCCTTGGGCCTGTTGAATAGCATCCACCAAAGCGCCCTCATGGTTGGACTGCAAAGGAGTGACCTTGGCACCCATGAGGGCAGCTTCTTTCTGTAAAGCGTCGTCGATATCCTTTAGGGTTGTTGTGCCATAGATACCGGGTTCCCGTTGCCCCAACAGATTAAGGTTTGGGCCGTGGAGAACCAAAATCGAGAATGTCGAACGGGACTGAGCCATTAGGAGTTTTAATCCCTAGCAGTCGTAGGTGAAGGTGTTCCTAGGTCTGCGGAAAAGCAGGAGAGGCGCTAAAGAGAGTTGTACCAAGGGGCACAAGGCTCAAGACCTGAAGGTGTAGATTCTCGTGACAGACAATCTTGACGGTTTTGGGTAAAGATTGCAGTAAGCGTCAAGACACAGCGTTCCCAGTTTGGGTCTTGGCAACTCTGTCTTTTGGGCAAAACCTAGGTCCAGAGGTTGGAATGCCCTAGCGTCTCCTCCAATCATCAATGGGGACCGGAATCGGTTCCATTTCAGGCTGGGGTTCTGGCCCCAGCAAGGCATCTGCCACACGCTGGATCCATTCCTTCAGCTTTTCGAGAACCTGATCAATATAGTCCATGCGTCTAGTACTCCGCTGAACGCAACAATTGTAGAGTCCTTAGTCCCTATTTTAATGAATCTACTCGACTGCGGAGGAGGGGGGGCCAAAAAGTTTTGTAACAGAGAGCCTTACCCATTTACCCGCAAAGTCCCCAGACATGCCGATGGAGCAGAGGTCTGTACTGGGAGCCGGAGCTTCTGAAACCGTGAAGGGTTCTGGATTGTGGTCATTCCATGAAAACCGCCCAAGGCTCCACTAAAACAAGAGATTAGGAGACTGAATTTAGAACTTGGCGTACTCTTATCATAACCAACTGTTACGAAAAATTACAAGTCCTCAGTCAAGAACTCAGGTACGCAAAAGCCAGCCCCCTAGGCTCTAACCTTTGTGGTCTAAGGCTTTGAGCCTAAAATTGGCAGTAGGACAAGACTTAAATTGGGTTAAAACAGAGGAAAGAAATTCATGTTGCCAGATGGGTTGATACTCCAGGTACCCTTAAACATTGCCTTGGACGTGGCGTTGTGGGGAGTGCATCCGGGGGGGGAAGTGCTGGGGGAACTAAGCCCTAGGGGCGGATGGGACGGGATAGGGTCCATGGCCGGTCCCTGGTTGCTTGCAGCGGAGGAAATCAGGCCGTTGCTGGGGAATCTGTGGCTCGATGTGGGGGTCTTGGTGCTAATGCTGGCGTTGTCGGCCATGGCTTCGGGGTCGGAAACGGCGATTACAGCCCTGGATAATCTCAAGCTGCGATCGCTTATTAAAGAACAGGGGGATCCCGATCGCCTCTTTAGCCTGGTGCTTGAAAACCGCAGCCGCTTTATCATCACCCTCCTCGTCAGCAATAACCTCGTCAATAATTTCTCGGCAATTCTCACCAGCAATCTCTTTGCCGTTTGGCTAGGGGGCAAGGGCATTGGCCTTGCAACGGCGGTGATTACCGTGCTTCTCCTGATTTTCGGGGAAATTACCCCCAAGTCCCTAGCCATTAATAATGTCTTGCCCACGTTTAAGATCGTCGTTCGTCCGGTTTACACCCTCTCTCGCTTGATGTCGATGCTGGGGATTATTCAACTGTTGGAGTTTACGAGCCAGTCGGCGGTGCGTTTTTTCCAGAGCAATACTGTGCAGGAGGGGGAGACGCTGAAGGATTTGCAGCTTATGGTGGAGATTTTGGGGGGCAAGGGCAAAATTGACCTAACGCGCCACCAGTTGCTGAGCCGTGCCCTAACCCTCGATCGCCTCAGTGCCAAGGATGTGGTCAAGCCCCGCATTGAGATGCAAACCATCTCCCATGAGGCAACGGTACAGCAGTTTGTCGAGCTATGTTTGGAAACGGGCTATTCCCGGCTCCCGGTCCAGGGCGAATCCAAGGATGAAATTGTGGGGCTGGTCCACCTCAAGCAGGGGCTACAGCGGCTCAAGCAGTTACAGGCCGCAGGGGAGGAAGATGGCCCCTTGGAGGCGGTGATGGAAGCGCCGATCTATGTGCCGGAGATGAAGCCCCTGGCTCCGTTGCTCAAGGAGATGTTGCAGCGGCGCTTCCACATGGCGATCGTGGTGGATGAGTATGGCGGCACCGTGGGGCTAATTACCTTAGAAGATCTCCTGGAGCAGTTGGTGGGGGAAATCTACGACGAGAGCGATCTCATCCCTGGGGTGTAAAGGCCGGGGGGCTTAAATGAAGCTTTCTTAAATTAAGCTTTGTGCATAAGCTTTGTGGATCTGGATCGATCGCGGTAAGTCTCGCGTTATAGTCAGGGGTTACAGAACAGCGGACTAAAGTCCGCACTACGAGCCTGCGGCGGACTAAAGTCCGCACTACGAGCCTGCGGCGGACTAAAGTCCGCACTACGAGCCTGGTTCGGGGCTGGGTTGCTCCCAAGGGAAATGCACCCGTGAAATGCACCCCACCGACCGTAGTCTTGATCACCAGTTTGTTTGGAGGAAGTCCCTTGTCCCAGTCCTACCGCGTTGCCATCCTCGGTGCTACGGGAGCCGTCGGCACCGAACTTTTGGAACTGTTGGAACAGCGTCAGTTTCCGATCGCCGAGTTAAAACTTTTAGCTTCGCCCCGATCGGCGGGCAAAACCCTGACGTTCAAGGGCACTGAAATCACCGTCGAGGCCGTTAGCGCCGAGACCCTAGCCGGTGTGGATTTGGTCCTCGCCTCCGCCGGAGGGAGCACCTCCAAAGCCTGGGCTAGCACCGCCGTTGCTGCCGGAGCCGTGGTCATCGACAACTCCAGCGCTTTCCGCATGGATCCCACCGTGCCCCTCGTGGTCCCGGAAATTAACCCCGATGCCGCCCTCCAACACCAAGGCATTATCGCCAACCCCAACTGCACCACCATCCTGATGGGGGTTGCCCTCTGGCCCCTGCACAACATTCGCCCAATCCGCCGCGTCGTGGTCTCCACCTATCAATCTGCCAGTGGAGCCGGTGCCCGTGCCATGGAGGAGGTGAAAATCCAAAGCGCCGCGATCCTGGCAGGCAAGGAGCCAATTCCTGAAATTTTGCCCTATCCCCTCGCTTTTAACCTGTTTCCCCACAATTCCCCCCTCCAGGCCAATGGTTACTGTGAGGAGGAAATGAAGATGGTCAATGAAACCCGGAAGATTTTTGGGGTGCCGGATTTGCGGCTGACGGCGACCTGTGTGCGGGTGCCGGTGTTGCGTGCCCACTCCGAGGCGATCAATATTGAGTTTGGGGAACCCTTCCCGGTGGCGGAGGCCCGATCGGCGATCGCCGCTGCTCCGGGTGTCCAACTCCTGGAAGACTGGGATCGCAACTATTTCCCCATGCCGATCGAGGCCAGTGGCAAGGATGATGTGCTGGTGGGCCGGATCCGTCAGGATATTTCCACCCCGGAGGCACTGGAGCTATGGATCTGTGGCGATCAGATTCGCAAGGGCGCAGCCTTGAATGCGGTCCAGATTGCGGAATTACTGGCCGATCGCGGTGCCTTAGGTTAGCGGGCGGGTTGCAATGAGCTTTTTTCAAACTGCGGCAACCCTAGACGATCGCGGCGATCGCCTTTGCCAACAGCTTCAACAGGACTTTCCAAGCCTCCAGCCGGATCAGTTTGCCCTGACTTGGTTGGTCTATAACACCGCCGATCGCCTAGGGGAGACGGGAACCTGCTGGGCCAACGCCCCCCAACCCCAGGGCTACAGCTATCGCGGTTTAGTGCCCATTTATCCCGCTAGCGTCGTCAAGCTCTTTTATTTGGTGGCCTATCGCCAACAGTTGGCCGATGGCACCCTGACAACCGATCCAGAACTGGAACGGGCCGTGACCGATATGATTGTGGACTCTAGCAACGATGCCACGGGTTACGTCATGGACCTGCTGACGGGGACCACCAGCGGCCCCCCCTTGGCGGAACCGGAGTGGAGCCAGTGGCAGGAGCAGCGCAATGGCCCCAACCGCTCTTTTGCCCAGTGGGGCTGGCCGGAGTGGGCGGGGTGCAGTGCTAACCAAAAAACCTGGTGTGATGGTCCCTATGGGCGAGAGCGGGCGTTTTTGGGCGCAGGTTACGAAAATCGCAACTTCCTCAATACCCAGGTCTCAGCACGGCTCCTCCATAGCATTGTGACGGGATCGATCGTCTCGCCCCAAGCCTGTGAAGCCATGTTGAAACTGCTGCGGCGATCGCTCGATCCCACAGACCTCGCCGCCGATCCTGAAAACCAAGTGACCGGCTTTTTAGGGGCAGGGGTGCCGCGATCGGCCCGCGTTTGGTCAAAGGCAGGACTGATGAGCCGAGTTCGCCATGATGCAGCCTATATCGAGCCAGGAGAAGCCCAGGACAGTTTTCCCCCCTTTCTCTTAGTCGTCTTTACCGAAGGCCACGAACACAGCACCAACGAGGCAATTTTGCCCCGTGCCGCCGAGCTAGCCTTAGCGCTACTGGGCCATTAAACCGAATGTATTCCCCTTGCACCGCTGAATCTGAAGGGTGGATTTCACGGTGGAGCAACCCAGCCCCTGACCTGGCTCAACAGGCTCGTAGTACGGACTTGAGTCCGTCCAGTGGCACATGTGAAATGCACCCCATCTGAAGGAGGGTGAGGGGGCTTAATTTTGATCCAGAGTAGCGCTCAGGTTGCGATAGTTGCGATAGAGCCGATCGCGCCAGCTAAAAAACGACTCAAAATGGGGATCATCCGCAAGGCCCGGAACCCCAGTTCCCCGCAGAGCGTCCGGAATGCCCAAGCCCGGAAAGTCTGGAAATTTGATATACCAACTTAAGCCTGCAACGGCAAAATCCGCCACCGTGGGCCTAGACCCAACCAAAAAAGGCTTTTCCTTCAGGATTAAGACCAAGGACTTTAGGTTTTGCTGTAAATCTCGGTGGGCCGCTGCCACATCACCCGGACTAAAACCAGCCCCTGCACCCAACCAACACCACAGGTCCGGGGGAACCGCTTGAATCAAGCCCGTGGCCGCAGTGCGAACGAAATCCGGGGTTTCCGGCGGCAGCAGGGCAGCAGGAAAGGCAGCGTTCTGCCCCAGGGAGCCAATCAGGGCTTTACGGGCATTTAGCCCGATCGAGGCATCAGCCCACTCTTCCAAAATCAGACATAAACCCTGTTCGGGGGAATCGGTGGGGATCACGGGCCGATCGGAGTATTCATGCTCCAAATATTCGACGATCGCCGTAGAATCCGCAATAACCGTCCCCCCATCCTTCAAAACCGGCACCTGGCGCTGTCCTGACAGCCGATAGAGGTCTAGCTGCCCCAAACCGGGCGTAACCTCCACCTTGCGATAGGGCAGTCCCTTATAGTCCAGGACAAAACGCACCTTCTCACAGTAGTGAGACAGTTCAAACTGATAGAGTTCTAGCATAGGTGTTGTTTTTTAGTGGTTCATGCGATCGAGCACCTGACTCCCCTCCCGCCATGCCGCCCACAGATTGCCCGACAGCAAATGGGCCGCTGCTTGCAACGCCTGGAGTTCCAGGTTATCCGGAGCGAGGGCGAGGGCCGGTTCTAGGGATTTTAGGGCTTTCCGGGGTTGGAACAGCACCAAATGAATAAAGGCTCCGTAGGCGTGGGCAAAGGGATTTTCAGCATCCAACTGGGCTACGGTTTCCAGGGCCGATCGAGCGCCGATCGGATCCCGCTGCAAAACACGATCGAGGGCAAGAGCGTAGGCATAGTCTAGGTTGGTGGGATCGCGATCGAGGCGAACCTCTAGAGTTTTTTCAGCTTGTAGCAAGTAGTTTTGAATGGGGTCGTAGAGGTTCACCCGCCCCAGGCGATCGAAGATATCATCCAGCGCTTCCCGGCCTTCCCGCAGTCGCGGCGCAAGGTCGCGCAGTTCACTGGACCAGTCTAGGGCAAGGCTAGGGCTGGGGGGAATATCCCGATCGAGGGTAATGGCCACGGCAGGAATAGCCAAAGGTTGCAGATCCCCGGTCTTGGCGTTGAGATACTGGGCCTGAAGGCCATAAACGCCACCGATCGCCGCCGCAGGCGGCAGCATCGCCGTATGCTCCGTCACCCGAAACCATTGCTCAGGGGGAGCCACCTTGGGACCCAGCACCACTTGGTTCGCCTGAATGGGCAGCGGGGGCAACGTCCCCAGACCAATGCCGTGATCGTGGATCCAGGTTTGGATCCCCGTGGATTCCGCCTCTGGGATTGGGGGCAACTTCTGTTGCCAGTCCAGCAGCACCAAGCCTTGGCTCAAAGCCGACCAGGGGCCAACCCAAGTATAGGTAATCGGAACCGGCACGCCGGGGGGCGCGAGGGGTGCAAAGTTCACCTGCTCTAGGTAAACGGGCTGGGTCTGATCCGAGAAGAGGTTGACCTGCTTCAGCAGATGGGCAGGTGGCTCCGCTAGGGGTTCCACCGTGACGGGCAGGGGATCGCGGCGGAAGAGTTGCAGTTGACTGCCATCGGGCAAGGGCCAAGTCTTGGTTTGGGTAAAGCGGGGATCCTGGAGTAGCTTTTGGACGGTTTCCTGTCCCGGGTTGGGATCGGGCAAGCTGAGCAGATCCACCGTCGGATCCTGCTGGGTTAGGAACCAGCCCAAGCTATTCAAATCGCTGTCCTGAAAGCTCTGACGATCGCCCATGTCACGGCAGTAAATCCGAAAATCCTGCTGCAACCCATAGAACGTCAAGGTATGGCTATTCACCGTCGCCGACCCGCCAATCAGGCCCACATTGACCACTTGATAGGGCTGGGCTTCGGCAATGGTGGCGATCGCGGCTTTTTGAGGCCAATTGTTAAGGTCAGGCCACTTTTGGCCACCGGGCGTAAACAGACCCGTCAGACCTTGGCCCAAGCTCCCCGCGATCGGAAACAGATTCAGCAGCAACAGCAGGCTAGCCAGCCCCACCGTCAGCCAGGGAACGCGCCACCACCGCCGCCGCCAGTAACCCAAACCCTGAGCCAGAAACAGGCTGAGCAGCGGCAAATAGGGCAAAATATAGCGCCCATCTTTATTGGAGATGCAAGACCACAGCACATATCCCCCCAGGATATACGCCCCATACCAGCGCCAAAGGTGGGGGTGTGGCGCAGACGATGCGCTGGGACTGGGGGCCGATCGATCGCCGGAATGCTCCCCGCCACGATCGCCACCAGACTCACCGCTGCGATCGCGGCCCTGATCACGACCTCGATCGTTGGGGTTCAACCCCCGCCGCGATCGCCGTTGCCCCCGCCGTTGCCACCACGCCAGACCCCAACCCGCCAGACCCATCCCCAAAATCGGCCAAGACACCGCCTTCGGCAAATCCCGCCAATAATACAGCCATGCCTCCAGGGTATAAAACGGGGGATCCCCCTCTGCGGTAGCTGCACTCACAAAGGAATTGACCCCTGCCCCAATTTGGAAAATCCAGTTGGTACTAAACCAAGGCCACAACATCGCCCCCGCCACAGCTAAAGCAGCCCCAAGCTGAGCCAGCCGCTCCCAGCGCCGCTGTACCAAATTCGCCCCAATCAGCCAGAGCAACGGCGTTACAAAAAAGATCAATAAAGTCTGTTTGGTGTAGAGGGTGCAACCCAAGGCCACCCCAAAGGCCAAACTCAACCCCCACGCCCGTGCCTGGGGCCATTGGCGCAGGGTGCGATCGATCGCGGCAAAAACCGAGGCCAAAGCGGTAGCGATCGCCCGCCCCAGATCCGACCCGATCGCCAAACCCGACTCCGTGCCTTCTCCCGTACCTGGGAATAAGACTTTTTCCGATGCCGTCTTTTGCAATAAGGCCGCTGTAGCACCAGCCTCCCTAGGCGTAGCTTCTGCATCCCAGTTTGAAGGTACAGTTTCTTTAGGCTTAGCCTCTGCGTCTAAATCTGAGGATTCAGACTCTAAATCTGTGGCTTCCGCCGCTTCAGAACCTATATCCTCAGCTTCCGTGAATTCAGAGCTTGTCGATTCAGAGTCTGTAGGGATAGCTTCGATCGGTGCGGTTTCCGAAGAGACCGGTGCGGTTTCCGAAGAGACAGCTTCTAGGGTTGCGGCTTCCGAGGATTCGCCCTCTGTAGGCGTAACTTCTGGGTCCAAGCCTGAAGGGGCAACCTCTAAAGCTTCGCCCTCCGTTGATTCAGAGCCGATATCCTCACCTTCTGTTAATTCAGGGCCGATATCCTCAGACGCTACGGTCTCTGACGCTATAGCTTCAGTTAACTCAGGCTCTTGTAATTGAGATTCTGGTAACCCAGCCGCTGAGGATGCGGATTCGATCGGGTCATCTCCGGCCAGCCCAGCCTCGATCGGTCCAGCTTCAGGCGAGACCAATTCTGGTTCGATCGACCCAGCCTCGATCGGGTCATCTCCGGTCAGCCCAGCTTCGATCGGCCCAGCCTCGATCGGGCCAGCTTCAGCCTGAGCCAATTCTGGTTCGATCGGCCCAGCCTCGATCGGGCCAGCTTCAGCCTGAGCCAATTCTGGTTCGATCGGCCCAGCCTCGATCGGGCCAGCTTCAGCCTGAGCCAATTCTGGGTCGATCGGCACAGCCTCGATCGGCCCA
>JAYKJG010000064.1:0-4473 GCA_035286285.1 Prochlorothrix sp. | reverse complement strand
GCCCAGCCCCAACCCCGATCGTCGCGGTGCCCGTTCCGGCGGTGGGCGTAATGGCCCATGCCATGAGCCAAGCCTTGGCCCAGGAAAAGGTACTCCTGGAAGATGATGATGATGAGGCTGAGGCGATCGAACCCTCGGCGATCGAGGCAGACGACATCGAACCCGAAGACGGCGAAGCAGCGGCAGCAGCCACCGATCCTGACTTTGAGGCAACGGACGAAGCCGACGAAGATGCAGAGTACAACGACGAGGACGAAAACGAAGACGACGACGAGGAGTATGAAGAGGACGACACAGACGAGGCGCTCTAGCCGATCGAGCCGGGTGCAGTGCACTGTTGTCCCTGCCAGCGGTGGCTGGCCACCGTGAGATGGACCCCGCTGCCCCGCCTAGGGTGTGTCATCAACTAACCGTAGAGACCTTGGGGTATTCGCCTGACACGCCCGCCCCCGTTTGAGCGGCTAGGGGTTGTAATTCTGACCCCCAGGGCATTCTCGAATTATTCTCGAATTATAAGAATGACAGCCCCTAGCCCTAGCCCCTAGCCCTTGGACAAAGCCAACTGTTTTTAGCCCCGATCGGAGGTGATTGTCGTTTATACTCGCCCCCTTGCCCGCCTGATTGAAGAACTGCAACGGCTCCCCGGTGTTGGCTCCAAAACAGCCCAACGCCTTGCCCTGCACATTCTCAAACGTCCCCAAGACGAGGTTCAAGCCCTTGCCGATGCCCTGATTCAGGCCAAGGAACAGGTGGGCCACTGCACCGTCTGTTTTCACCTGTCCGCCGATCCCGTCTGTGAAATCTGCCGCTCCCTCAACCGGGATCCCAGCACCCTTTGCGTTGTCGCTGACTCCCGTGATGTCATCGCCCTCGAAAAAACGCGGGAGTTTCGGGGTCACTACCATGTCCTGGGGGGACTGATTTCACCGATGGACGGCATTGGCCCAGAACAGTTGCATATCAATCCCCTCGTGCGTCGGGTCAACCAAACTCAAATCCAAGAGGTGATTTTAGCCATTAATCCCAGCGTTGAAGGGGAAACCACCACCCTCTACGTGGGTCAGTTGCTCAAACCCTTTACCAAGGTCACCCGCATCGCCTTTGGTCTGCCCATGGGGGGCGACCTGGAATATGCCGACGAAGTAACCTTAGCCCGCGCCCTAGAGGGACGGCGGGAGTTGGACTAGTCTGTTCTGGATCACGATGGATGCTTGCCCTTAATAACAGGAATGGGAGACATGGCACAGGGTCAGTGGAAAACCGGCAGAATTTATCTTTTACTGGGGATTTTAACCCTCCTCTCCCCGCCCATGGGTGGTTGTGCCCCTAGCTCTTCCTCTGTGACTGCAACCCCCGCGCTCAGCCCCCCCACTGCCATCGTCACCCCTGCGCTCAGCCCAACCCCAGCCCAACCTAGCCCCCCTGCTACTGCCGTCGCGCCTGACCCTGGGACTCCTATGGCCACCCCCGTTTACCGCTACCGGGTGCTGAAGACCTACCCCCACGACCCCGAAGCCTTTACCCAGGGATTGCTGTTCCAGGATGGGGAACTGTATGAGGGAACGGGACTTTGGGGCCGATCGAGCCTGCGGCGCGTCACCTTGGAAACGGGCGAAGTGCAACAACAGCATAATTTGGAGGATCGCTACTTTGGGGAGGGGTTAGCCCTCTGGGGCGATCGCCTGATTCAGTTGACTTGGCGATCGGGACGGGGCTTTGTCTACGATCGCGCCACCTTTCAACTCCTCCAAACTTTCCAATACCCCACCGAGGGCTGGGGACTGACCCAGGATGGCGAATCCCTAATTTTGAGCGACGGCAGCGATCGGCTCTATTTCCTCGATCCGGAAACCTTTCAGTTCCGGCGCTATCTCACGGTTCAGGACGGCGATCGGCCCATTAACCGCCTGAACGAACTGGAATACATCAACGGCGAAGTTTGGGCCAATATTTGGCTCGACACCCGCATCGCCCGCATTGATCCGGCCACGGGTCAAGTGCTAGCGTGGATAGATTTGGCAGGGCTAGACCCCACCGCCCAGCAAAACCCCGATGCTGTTTTGAACGGAATTGCCTACGATGCCCAGGGCGATCGGCTCTTTGTCACCGGGAAACTCTGGCCCCGCCTCTATGAAATTGAAATCCTGCCCCCCGCCCTGTCCCAGTCCCCCCCGCCCTCCCCACCCCCCTAACCGAACCCCGTGACTAAACTGATTACCTTCCATTCCTATCGCGGTGGCACCGGCACCACCACTATCACCGCCAATGTCGCCGCCTGTGTGGCTCGGTACGGCTACCGAGTGGGCCTGTTGGATTTGAACTGGGCCGCACCGGGGCTACCGGTTCTCTTTGGCTTTGGGGAAGAGGGGGTCGATCGGAGCCTCCAGGACGCTTTGCAAAACCGGAAAGCCCTGGAAGAAACCGCCTACGATGTCACCTTTTGTCTGGGCAGTAGCAGCAAAAGCGCCAGCAAGCTTTACCTCATCCCCGGCGCACCCTTGCCCCACTGGAGCCGAGCCACAACAGAAACCGAGCCAGCCGCTGACGGTGAGGCTGCGGATCTGTCCTCCCTTGCGCCCGTTGTCGGCACTGTTGTCGGCACTGTTGTCGGCACTGTGCCCGGTGCAGGGGCCAGCCAGGGCAATGCAACCGAACCGACAGAGGAGGGTAGGGCAAGGGGTGAAGGGGCCGCGATCGCCGGAACAGCCGATGAACAGGCCAGCCTTGCCGGAGCCACGATCGGCCTAAGCTCCGAGAGCGCAACGGCCCGTGAACCTGCCTCCGGAGCACTCAAAACCTTCCCCACCGGAGCCACCGCCCCAGCGGCCTTAAGGGAACCCTTGGTCGGGCCAACCCCGATCGATCGCCTCGCCCCCGCCTTCCCCGCCGAGCCGCCCCCCGCCCCCTCTGCCCCCGCCCTGACCGAGCCACCCGCCGATCCCGTTGCCCACCTCGCCCAACCCCTCAGCCTGGATCCCCAGGTTTTAGGACAACTGCAAACCGCCATCACCGCCCTGGGGCAGGCGCTCAAGCTGGACTATTTATTTGTGGATACGCCCTCAGGGTTTGGCGGCAACATTTGGCAAGCGATCGCCCCCAGTCAAGTCCTCCTCCTGATCCTCCGGCCCGACCAACAGGACTACCCCGGCACCGCCCTCAGCATCCAAATCGCCCAACAACTCCAAATTCCCCGCTGCTTACTCGTCGTTAACCCCGCCCCCAAAACCCTAGACAGCGACAAACTTAAAGCCAAACTCGAAGAAGCCTACGGCCTCACTGTCGCCAGTGTCTTGCCCCACTCCACCCACATGATGTCCCTCGCCAGTGCCGATTTATTCATCACCCACCACACTGATCACCCCCTCACCCAAGGCTTAGAAACCATGGCCCGCCTGGTTATGCTCTAGCCCTTTTTCGCACAACCCCCGGCCTTCTCCGATTCAGCTAGAGTTCTTTCCCGGAAGCGACCGCCTATTGTTACAATTAGCTACAGACTAAAAACTTTTGTTATTAAAACTGCCTGTTGCCGATGGCTAGCTATCAATCCAAAGGTGAGACCGCCTACCGGGCAAAGATATTAATTGTTGATGATGAGGCGGCTGTCCGCCGTATTTTAACGACTCGCTTAACCATGGCCGGTTACGAGGTTGTGGTTGCGTCCGATGGTGAAGAAGCCTTGGAGGTGTATCACAACGAGGAGCCTAGCCTGATCGTGCTAGATATCATGCTGCCTAAATTAGACGGTTATGGGGTCTGTCGTAAGCTTCGCCAAGAGTCCGACGTGCCCATCATCATGCTGTCGGCCTTGAGTACGATCGCCGATCGCATCACAGGACTGGATCTAGGGGCCGATGACTACCTCGCCAAGCCCTTCTCACCCAAGGAACTGGAAGCTCGCATCAATACCATTCTGCGCCGGGTGGATGATAACCACGTCTCAACCGCCGTTCCCCAGGGCATTATCCAGGTGGGCTGCGTGGAAATTGACACCAACCGGCGGCAGGTCTTCCGAGAGGGCAAGCGGGTGCCCCTCACCTATACCGAATTTAGTTTGCTGGAAATGCTCTTTCGCAATCCGGGCGAAACCATCCCCCGCGCCGATATCCTCCAAGAACTGTGGGGCTATCCCCCCCGCCGTGCGGCAGATTTACGGGTGGTGGATGTCTATGTTGCGCGGTTACGGGCCAAATTGGAGGCAGATCCCCGTAATCCAGAGCTAATTATTACGGTACGGGGTACGGGCTACACTTCACAGCGTTTAGCAGATCTAACCGAAATGGCGGGGGCTTAGTCAGTCTTGAGTTAGACCTGCAACGGTGGTGCTGCTGATCAACGGGCTGACTTTTTGGGTCCATTTCACTTTGGCAGATTCACCCAGTCGGTAGGGGCAATCCCCCCGTGGTTGCCCCGGTTTTTGGCCGCTAAGAGGGTCGGCACGGGGGCGCGACCCCTACCCTAGGCCGAGGGTTCCAA
>JAYKJG010000063.1:0-6726 GCA_035286285.1 Prochlorothrix sp. | reverse complement strand
TCCGATCAGGTAATGCGGTTAGCCACCACGATCGTCGTTGCCGCAGCCTCCGTCATTATTCTGTCCCCCCTGTTACAAGCTCTCTCCCCTGTGATTAAAGCCCTCGTTTTAGAATCCGCCTCCTAGGGCGTGTCATCAATTCACCGTAAAGACCTTGGGGTATCCACATTACACGCCCGCCCCAGTTTTATCGGCTAGGGGCTGTAACCCTGACCATCCGGGCATTCTAGGATCAAATGATGGCAGCCCCTAGACTGCCCCCCTCTCCGTCACACTGGCCAACCCTCGACTTGACCCCTTAATCGCAAAACTGGCCCTTAAAGGGGTCCACGGGTGTAAAATGGAAAATTGCTTTGCCCCCTCAGCCCCTTGTGTCAAGCGTCGCTGACCGGTGCAACCCCTGCCCAGCACTTATCCTGAAACGCCCCCCTATGGCCCAGACCTATCGCATCACCCTCCTCCCCGGCGACGGCATTGGTCCCGAAATCCTCAGCGTCACCGTCGATATTTTGAAGGAACTGGGATCCCAGTTTGACCTCCAGTTTGAATTCCAGGAAGCCTTGATTGGCGGAGCCGCGATCGAGGCCGTTGGCTCCCCCCTGCCGGAAGAGACCTTAACCCAGTGCCGGAGCAGCGATGCCGTGCTGCTGGCGGCGATCGGCGGCTACAAGTGGGACAATCTGCCCCGCCATTTACGGCCTGAAACCGGCCTACTGGGGTTACGCGCCGGTCTGAGCCTTTTTGCCAACCTGCGTCCCGCCACGATTTTACCCCAGTTGGTGGATGCCTCCAGCCTCAAGCGCGAGGTGGTAGAGGGTGTGGATATGATGGTGGTGCGGGAGTTGACCGGCGGGGTCTACTTCGGCGAACCCAAGGGCGTTTTTGCGACGGAATCCGGGGAAAAGCGCGGGGTCAATACCATGGCCTACACCGAAGGCGAAGTGGACCGCATTGGCCGCGTTGCCTTTGAAACAGCCCAGAAACGGGGGAAAAAGCTTTGCTCAGTGGATAAGGCCAATGTCTTGGAGGTGTCCCAGCTTTGGCGCGATCGCATGGTGGCGCTGTCCAGTGAGTACGGCGATGTGGAACTGTCCCACCTCTATGTAGACAATGCGGCGATGCAGTTGGTGCGCTGGCCCAAGCAGTTTGACACGATCGTCACCGGCAACCTCTTCGGCGACATTCTGTCGGATATTGCCGCCATGCTGACGGGCAGTATTGGCATGTTGCCGTCTGCCAGCCTAGGGGCCGAGGGTCCGGGGGTGTTTGAGCCGGTCCATGGCTCTGCGCCGGATATTGCCGGTCAGGACAAGGCCAATCCCCTAGCCCAGGTGCTGAGTGCGGCGATGATGCTGCGCTATGGTTTGGATCAGCCTGCGGCTGCCGATCGCCTAGAGGCTGCGGTCAATACCGTGCTTGATCAGGGCTATCGGACGGGGGATATTGCCTCGGATGGGGCGACGATCGTCGGCTGTAAGGCCATGGGTGAGGCACTGCTCAAGGCATTAACGCCTTAAACCCCGCAAGAGGGCCGGAAAACCCGGCCCCTACCCGTTGATGATTCACAAGAGCCGGAAAACCCGGCCCCTACCCGTTGATGATTCAAATTTCAAAACGACACCTTCCAACAGGGTCTTGGTGCAGTTTGAGCCTGACTTTACCCCTCTCTTACTCCCCTCTCCCGTGGGGAGTGGGGCTGGGGGTGAGGGCCAGCTATCTTTACCCGCCCTCTTGCTGATTGCCGCCGACCATCCAGACTAAATCGGCCAAAATTGGCTCAACGGGGGGAAGCGTATAAACCGTGAGATCGATCGTCACCGCTGCATCCTGGAGCGCCAAAAACTGCCATTGGATTCCATTGCTCACAATCCCGTAAATCGTCCCAATTTCCACCCCTTGGGCGATATTAAAGCGCTGGGCCGCCACCATCTCGGCAATACACTGCCCTAGTCCCGTTTTCAAGTCTGTTTTTTTCGCTTCCACAATCACCACTGCCGGTGCTTCAATTTCCAGCACAGCCTTCGATCGCGTCAACAGAAAATCACAAATTCCCGTCAGCCCTGCCGCCTCATCCACCGTAAACTCTTCCCCAGAGAAGAGGCTGACCTGGCGATCGAGTTGCCGCCGCACCTCCAGCAACAGGGGATAAATAATAGCCTCCGATCGAGCCTTTTCACTGCCGGATGTGGCCACCAAAGGCACGCTCTCCCGCAACAGTTCCTGCAACCAAGGAGATGGCGTAACCCTGGGGAGGGCGGGCAAAAAGCGATCGCCCTCTTGCACGGTAAGCTGAAAGGCAGCTTTCGCACTGGCGATGGTCTTAAACTGACTGTAGGCCATCCTGGGTTTCAGCCTCCTGGGGTCTGGTGCGGATCAGTTAGCCCTAAGCCTAACTCAGGATTGGCCATCATTGCGGTGCATCACAGAGAAGCTTCACCATGACCTTAGACTTCAATTCTAGTGACTTTCAACGGGCCAAGGCGGAATTTAAGCGAATTTGGGGCTATGATGACTTCCGATCGCCCCAGGGCGAAATTATCCAAACCCTGCTGACGGGCCGCGATGCCCTCGTTGTCATGCCCACGGGGGGCGGTAAATCCATTTGTTTTCAACTGCCCGCGCTGTTACAGGACGGCTTAACCCTGGTGATTTCGCCCTTAGTGGCTTTAATGGAAAATCAGGTAGACGAACTACGGCAAAAACAGCTTGCAGCGGCAACCCTCCACAGTCAAGTGCCAAAATCCCGGCGACAGCAGACTTTACAAGCTTTAGCACAGGGCAGGTTAAATTTACTCTATCTCTCGCCCGAAACGCTGTTCAGTGCGCCCGTCTGGGAGCGGTTATTAGAGCCTGGAATTACGGTGCGGGGCTTGATTCTGGACGAAGCCCATTGTTTAGTGCAGTGGGGCGATACCTTTCGGCCTGCCTATCGCCGTTTGGGCAGCGTGCGCCCTGTTTTGCAACAACACCAAGCTGAACCGCTGGCGATCGCCGCCTTTACGGCCACCGCCGATCGGGCCACCCAAGAAACCCTCTGCCGCGCCCTTCAGCTTCGCAATCCCCAAAAATTCCTCCTCAACCCCTACCGCCCCAACCTGACCCTGCGGGTTCAATGCACCTGGTCCCCCCGGCAGCGCTGGGAAACCGTTCATCATTACATCCTGCGACAAACGCTTCAGCACACCCAACCCGCGCCAGCTAAACCAGCAGGGCACCTGAAGTTAGCCCAGGGCGATCGCGATCGAGTCCAGGGCGATCGCGCTAGATCCGATCGGCCCCAACCCGATCGGCCCCAACCCAAACCCCGCACCCCCTCCGGTCTGGTCTATGTCCGCACCCGGAAAGATAGCGAACAACTTGCCCAGCGGCTCCAGCGCTTGGGGCACAAAACCTGTGCTTACCACGGGGGGCTAACCGCAGGGGAGCGGCGAGAGATTGAAGCGCAATGGATGGCGGATCAACTGCCCTTTGTGGTGTCCACCAACGCCTTTGGCATGGGAGTCAACAAACCCAACGTGCGCTGGGTCGTGCATTATCAAGTGCCCTTGCTCCTGGCCGAATATATCCAAGAAGTAGGGCGGGCGGGACGGGATGGCCAAGGGGCAGACGCGATCGCCTTGGTCAGCGAGCCGACAGGATGGCTAGACCCCAGCGATCGCCAGCGGTGGCAATTTTTCCAGAGCCAACAGCAAAAACAGTACCAAGCCGCCCTAAAACTAGCGCCTAAAATTCCCCAACAGGGCCGCTTAGAAAGCCTACGCCAGCAATTTCCCCAGGCAGACATCGCCCTGGGCGTACTGAACAGCCTCGATCGGCTCCAATGGTCTGATCCCTTCACCTATCGCCTGCTGCAACCCCAGTCCCAATCCCCACAATCCACCGCCAAAACCCCACCCGCAACCTGGAACCCCAGCCAAGCCATGGCCCAGTATCTCCACAGCCCCCAGTGCCGCTGGACTCATCTGCTCCAAGCCTTCGGCTTTAGGCCCGATCGGCCCCGCTGCGGCCACTGCGACAACTGCCTCGGCCAAGGTCACCCCCGCCTACCCTTACTTTTCCAGTAAAAAACAAGTCCAGTCAAAAACAGGCAATCTCCCCCTGGTTACTCGAAATACTTGGAGATATCTGCATTTTTGACCCGTAGGGGCCATTCCCCCGTGGTTGCCCGGATTTTTGATGGGTAAGGGCAATTCCTCCATGGCTACCCAGGTTAATCGATCGGGGCAATCCTGCCGGGACTGCCCCAGGCCAAGACTACGCCGCTAGCTCCGTTAACGATTGGTTCATTTCCGCCAATAACTGGGCTTGGTAGCCGCCCAGTTCCTGAACCCGATCGACCTCCTGCTGTAGCCCGTGTAGCTGCTGCTCCAGAGCATTGAGGGTCTCATGGGTGGGCTGGAGTAGCTCCTCATAGGTGTTGAGCTTGCCCCAAAGTTGAGCCAAATCCGCCTGCTGTTGGCGTAGATCCGCCTCCATTGCCTCAATATCCTGGCGATCCTGCTGCTGACTCGCCTCTAGGGCAGCAACCTCCCCCTCCTGGGCTTGGATCTGGCCCTGGACCTCCGCAATTTGACCATTCAACGTAGCGAGGGCACCTTCATCGCTTTGCTGCTGGACCATGATTTGATCCAAAATAGGGGAGAGATCCAACGGTTGCGGTTCGCCCTCTAGGGAGATCCCCTTGCGCTTTGACAACACAGATTGGTGAGCCGCCAGAACTGCTTGGGCCTCCCGCAGCCGCCTCCGTTGGGGCACCACCGACTCATCAAAGAGTTGATACTCGGAATTCAGATCCGCTAGCTCATTTTCGAGGTTGAGGCGATCGAACTCGCCCGCCCCTTCAATTTCTGCCTTTTTCGCCTCAATATCCTGGGATAGGAGCCGTAGCTCATCCTCCTGGTCATTGACGAAATTAAAGGTTTTTTTGTAGTCCTTCTCCAAGTCCTGCACGAGCTTATCCAGCTCATTCAACTGCATCGCTTCCAGGGCCGCCACATCAACCTGCTGGGCAATACTGGGATCCATCCCCCCCACTGCACAGGTCAGTTGTTGGTGCAACCCCACCTGGGCCGCAATTTGCCCCTGGAGGGTTTGGGCATGATCTTGGTAGCTCTGAAGCAGCGCCTGGAGCGACTCCAAACCCGCCCGCGCCCGCTCTAAATTGGCCTGTCCGTCCTGCCAGACCTGCCAGCGATCGGCCACCGTTTGCGCCAACTGACTCACCACATGCTGATTTTGCGTCGCCGTACTTTGGTGCTGCTCCCATTGTCCCCAATGCTCAGCCACGATCGCCTTTTGGTGCCCCAAAGACTCCAAAGCATGGTGAAGTTGACTGCGGACCTCTTCCCCAGAAACCACCGCTTCCGACAATCGCCCCAAACGATCTTGGAGATGGGCTAACTGGTCAGCACTCAAGCCCGCATTCCCCGCCGTATCCGCTAGGCGACGGTTCAGTTCCTCCTGCTCCGATCGCAATTGATCCCAAGCCTGCTTGAGTTCCCGATCGCGACTATCCAACTCCGTGCGCAAATGCTGGGCCTCTTCCCGCAGCGAAAGCGCCTCCTGCTTCTCCTTCTCCAGCCGCGCCATCTCCGTTTCCAGTTGGTGCATCTGGTCCCGCCGCGACTCCATCTCCATCTCGCGCCGGTTCAGTTCCTGGCTCTGATACGTCAAGGACTGCTTCCATTGTTCAATTTCTTCTTCCTGATCCTTGAGGCGATCCTGGAAGCGGGAGATATTTTGCAAGCTATTCAAAATCGTCCGGGTTGATTCCTTCACCCGTTGCACCTTACCGGACTTATCACTCACATCCACCAACACCAATGTGCCCGGTCCAAAGTCCCCCACTTGGTCTGAGTTGAGCACATCGCCATTGGCCAACACCTGCCAACGGTCCTCCGATCGCTGCTGGGCTAACAATTTGAGTCCCACCGCCTTACTAGAACTCAAAAGACCACCTGATTTTTTTTGTACTTCTGCAAGATAAAGCACGTCAGTTGTCCTCTCCCTCAATACCAAATTGAACCAGTTCCCAGATAGCGCTGTGCGCTCCATCGCCAAGTGCCGAGACTACAAAGCACCTCAGCCATGAATCCACGACGGAAATAGCTGAAAATTTGAGGGCGATCCCCCCGGAGCAGACGTTCCCACTCGATTTCCAGAACCCTTTAGCCGAGATAGATTTGCCTCACCCACAACATGCCTCATCTTGAAGCCTCTCTCGCCTTCCAGAGAACCCTGTCAGCGGGCATGGGGTTTCAGCATAGCGCTATCCTAACCGGAGTTGTCCAAGTCTATCAATAACTTGGTCTAATGTTCGGATACCAGCCCCCAGTCTCAACCCCAAGCTGCTGAGATAGGTGCATTTCATGTTGGAACAGTCAACCGTAGGGGTCGTGCCCCTGTGCCGACCCTCTGACCGCCAACCACCAGGGCACCCACAGGGGGATTGCCCCTACCCAACTCGGTGAACTCGCCCAAGTGCAATGGACCCGCTGAGATCCTCAAAGCCACTTCCATGGCCGCCAGATCCCATCCCTTAGAGGCTCTTCAGGTTAGCCCAGCCTAGCCCTGGAAGTCCACCAACTCCCCACCGACTCCTATGATAAGTCTAATCGGTCTGGGCACGTGCATCGCTCCCCAGATTTCGCCGGGACTCCAGCCCTTCCGGGGTAGGGAATCTCTGGCATCCCTGGCGCTGGCTGAGTTCTGGGAACCCCCAAGACC
>JAYKJG010000062.1:0-6426 GCA_035286285.1 Prochlorothrix sp. | reverse complement strand
GAAGATCCCGTTGCCTATGTGGATTCTCCAGTAACGGTATAATCTGGGGTGCATTGTGCTTCGCCCTGCTATGCCCCACAATCCCCACGATCAATTTGCCAAACAATTCCTTGAAGAACTCCTTAGCCCCTTTGGGCAAGTTGTCCTCAGCCAAGAAGTCCTGGGGGAATCACGGTTGATTGATCTCTGGTTTCAGCCCTTTGGAACCCCAGCGGGCGGCGATCGGCCCCCGATCGACCTTGGACTGCTGGGCACCCTCACTCAGTCCCCCTGTCTCCTTGAACCCTACCGTAACCCTCCGGACTTCGACGATATCCGTAGTTGTGTCGCCAAGCGCCTTGCCCTGGTTGCCAGCCAACAGCGCCAATCCCCTAAAACCCCCGAAACCCAGCTTCCCCCCCTCTGGATCCTCACCCCTACCCTTTCTGTTGCCACCCTGCACCACTGTGGCGCAACCCCCAACGCCCATTTGCTACCCGGTTGCTACACCCTCGCCCCCCTCTTGGGCACCCATCTCATTATCCTCCATCAACTTCCCAAGACCCCCGCAACACTTTGGCTCCGCCTTTTGGGTCGGGGCCGCTGTCAACGGGAAGCCATCCAAGAAGTCTTGGCGCTGCCTACCTTCACGTCTTACCGGGATCTTGCTTTACAATTACTAGCAAACTGGAAAATCGCCCTTGAAACCTTACCCCCTATCCAATCTGAAGAGGAGGCAACGCTGATGGCCCTGAGTCAAGCCTATCTAGAGTGGGAAGCGAAAACCCTGCACCAAGGGGAGCAGCGGGGGATCCAGATTGGCGAACAGCGGGGGATCCAGATTGGCGAACAGCGGGGGGTAGAGCAGGGTCAGCGGCAAATGCTGTTACAGATGCTGACCTGGGAACTGGAGTTTAAATTTGGCGATCGAGGGCTAGAACTGGTGCCCTACCTGGAAGAGATTGAAACCAGAGCAGATTTATATGCCCTTGCCCGTGCGATCAAGCCACTGACGACCTGGGAGAGTTTGCAGGAGTGGTGGTCGAGCCATTGGGAACAGTGCGATGAGTCCCGGTTTTGGCTTCAAGGGCTAGGGGTTGCTCTCAAACTCCAATTTCCCCAGGTAGAGACAGCGGCGATCGCGACGGTGATCTCCACCATAGACTCCTTGGCCCAAACCCAAGGACTGGCCGCTGCCCAAGCCCAATGGCAGACCCTGAGCGCTGACCTTCTTCAGGGTTAAACCCCAACCCCATCAACCTGCGCCGCGTAGGGGCAAACCTCCCCTGGTCGCCCTGAACTTTGGGTTCCAAGCATTGGCATTGGTAAGCGTTTCAGGGGAAGGCTTGAACCCCGTTTTCCGTGACGATCGCCGTGATCAAGGCCGCTGGAGTCACATCCTCCGATCGGGGATAAACCGAGACCTCACCGGGATAGAGCAGAATTTCATGGACCTGGCTCCAAGCTTCTAGGCTGAGCGCTGCGGGGGAGTATTCTGCACCCGTTGCCAGGGTCGATCGCAATTTTTCCTGGGGAGCGACCACCATAAAAGGGACATCGTGGGCTTTGGCCACCAAGGCTAAACCATAGGTGCCGATGTCATGGATCACATCGCCATTGGCCGCGATCGCCGTTGCCCCCACCACCACCGCATCCACTAAACCCTGTTGCATCAAGACTGCCGCCGCATTGTCAGCGACCACCGTCACCGGGATCCCTTCCTGGGCACATTCCCACGCTGCCAGCTTAGCCCCCTGCAAGAGTGGACGGGTTTCCGCGATATAGACCCGTTCTAGGCGTTTTTGGTCCCACAAGCGCCGGACTACGCCTAAACTGGTGCCATAGCCCACCGTGGCTAGGGATCCGCCATTGCCATAGGTCAGTAACCGTAACGCCTGGGGCTGGCTGGGCAAAACCTTGGTCCCCGCTTCGGCTAGGTCATAGCAGCGCTGGAGCTGCGATCGGTGGCTGTCCTGTACCTGTTGGAGCAAAATTGCCTTTAGGTCCGCCACAGTTCCCGTATTTTGAGCTAGATCCTGGGCCAACCGTTCTACTTCCTGGCGAAAAATCTGTAAAGCTACCCCAACCCCCGCCCTGGGTTCGAGGCCTTGGCCACTGCGGCTTAATTGGTCTAAAAAGGCCGATCGATCGCCCCCAGTGAGCGCCTCTGCCTGCAAACAAAGGCCGTAGGCCGCCGCTAGCTGGAGTAATTCTGTCCCCTGGATAATGTGGCGCTCGATCGCCTCAATTAAATCACCAAAGCGCCGCACCTCAATAATAGATAACTCCCTCGGTAAACGGGTCTGATCGATGACCAGAAGATGGTCCTGATGCCAAACCAGGGGATAAATATGCTGTCGGTTCATGGGTCTGTGACGGGTTAGGGAGGGGGCCAAGGGGTGGGGAGACCGGCGCTAGGGGCTGTCATCATTTAGTCCTAGAATGCCCGGAGTGTCAGGCTTACAGCCCCTAGCCGATAAAACTGGCGCGGGCGTGTAACGCTGATACCCCAAGGTTTCTACGGTTAATTGATGACACGCCCTAGGAAGCTGCCAAAACGCCGTTCAAAAAGATATCGGCAATGCCCTCCGCCATCAGCTTCAGGGCTTGGGGTGAGGCTTCCGCGTCCATAATGGTTGTCTCACTAAACCCCGCCACCATAAACATGCCCAAAAAGACCCGCGCAATAATTTTGGGATCCAAACGGCGATAAACCCCCCGCTCGATCGCCGTTTGGAAAAATGCCTCCGCCACGTCCATCATCTTGTCCACCACCTCCCCTTGAATTCGCTCCTGCAAATCCGGGTGAAACTGCACTTCCATAAAACAGACGCGCATCATGTCCTGATTTTGACGAAAATTCATCATTCGCTTGCGCATAACCTGGTCTACAGCCCGGTAGCTGCCCATCTCGCTCAGTTCCGTCAATAGATCCGTTAATAACTCCACCCAACCCTGGGTGACTACCTCCACTAAGATCGCCTTTTTATTGGTGAAATGGCGAAACAGAGTCCCTTCGGCAACCCCTGCCAAATGGGCTAAGTCCCGTGTTGTTGTCCCGTCGTATCCCTGCTTTGCAAACAGATGCTGAGCAGACTGAAGAATGCGAGCCTTGGTTTCCACTTCCGGCGGATGCTCTTTATGGGCGAGGCGCATGGCGATTAAGCCTCCTAGGGTGAGGATAGGGCCATTGTCGATCAGGAAGTGAGCAAACACTAAAAAGGTTCACAGAAAATTACATGGTCCCTGCCTTGATAGAATCAAAACACCCAATTTTGTTAAGTCGTTAAGGATGTAACCCGTGCCCCCCATCCCCCCCCTTGACCTCACCCAGCAGTATCAAACCCTTGCTCCAGAAGTGAATACTGCGGTTACTGAACTCCTGGCCTCCGGTCGCTACATTGGGGGCGCAGCCGTGGCCGATTTTGAACAAGCCTTTGCCACCTATCTCGGCATATCTCACGTGATCGGTTGTAATTCGGGGACGGATGCCCTGTACTTGGCGCTGCGTGCCCTCGAAATTGGACCGGGCGATGAGGTCATTACCTCGCCGTTTACGTTTTTTGCGACGGCGGAAATGGTCACCGCAGTGGGTGCAGTGCCGGTATTTGTGGATATTGAGCCGGATACCTTTAACCTGGACCTCAATCAACTGGAATCAGCCATTACCGATCGCACCCGTGCCATTATTCCGGTGCATCTCTTTGGTCAGCCTCTGGACTTGAGTCGGCTGTGTGCGATCGCCAAATCCCACAACCTCTTTGTGATCGAAGACTGTGCCCAGGCCACCGGGGCCGACTGGGCCGGTCAAAAGGTTGGAAGCTGGGGTGATATCGGCTGTTTTAGCTTTTTCCCGACTAAAAATCTAGGAGCCTGCGGTGATGGGGGTGCCGTTTCTACCCAGGATCCTGACCTTGCCCAAAAAATTCGCATTCTTAAGGAACACGGCAGCCCCCAGCGCTATTACCACACGGAAATCGGGATTAACAGCCGCCTCGATGCGGTTCAAGCCGTGATCCTCACCATCAAACTGCGCTACCTCGATCAGTGGAATACCCAGCGCCGAGCCGTGGCCGATCGCTACACCCAAGCCTTGCAGAACATTCCCGGCCTGATTCCGCCGCACCCGCCCCAGGGTGGCACCAGTGTCTGGCACCAATACACGATCCGCATTCCCACCTGTACCGAGCCTCGCCCCTGTGCTGCTGCCGCTACGCCCTGCGATCGTGCTGCTGGTGAGTCTGCTCCTCCCTGTCGCGACTGGGTGCGTCAGCACCTCCAACAGCAGGACATCAGTACTATGATTTACTACCCTGTTCCCTTGCATCAGCAGGAAGTCTACGCTTCCCTGGGCTACCAACCGGGCCAACTCCCGATCGCCGAACAAGCTGCCCGCGAAGTCCTCTCCCTCCCTATGTTTCCTGAACTGACTCCCCAACAACAAGAGCAGATCACGATCGCCCTCAAAACTGCCCTCAAACCCTCCTAGGAGCGCAGCTCTTCCACCCAAGCCCGTCCCCTCCAGCGAGGGCATCGTCAGACCGGGCATCTCTACACATCTCTAGGGCAGCTTGAACCATCCAGATGTGGGCAGCAGTAGCCACGACAGACTTGAGGCTGGGGTAGGATTTCCCAGCCATCACAGAACCCTGGGCCAGCAACCCGCTACGGCTCTAGTCCAGCTTGGCGCAGCAATTCTCGAAGTCTGGCATTTTCGAGTTCCGCCCCATCAGCCCGCTGCTTTTCCTGCTCGGCCCGCTGCTTTTCCTGCTCGGCCCGCTGCCTTTCCTGCTCCGCCCGCTGCTTTTCCCGTTCAGCCGGGGTGGGAATTAAGGTTCCCGCACGATCGCACCAGCGCAGCCAGAGGCGGTTTAGATTTTGGTATTTGCCAAAAACTAGCCTTAGACCCAGTTGAACTTCATCAAACCAATACTCCCCCTGATCAACCGATTCCGCCTGATAGCGTCCATTGACATGCTTAAAGAGCCGCAGTTGATTGCTGTGGCCATCGAAAACAACATAGTAGGGAACCTCTAGGATTTCCTCGTAAACCTGCCATTTATAGGGGGTCTTCCCCCGTTTCGTCTTGATTAAACCCAGATCCTCCTTTTCAGTGCTAGGGGAGAGCAGTTCCACAATCACGAAGGGAGCCACTTCCTCTTGCCACATGACGTAACTGAGGCGAGGCTCCGTTTTTTGATAAAAGCGGTCTACCCCCACCGCAGCAAACCAGTCTGGGCGCTTGTACCAGAGGGGCTGGTCAAGGTTGTAGTAAAGGTTGAGGTCACAGGCGACAAAAACCTGATTTTCGGGATAGTTCGGGGGGGCAAAGGTGGCTGAGAGCAGTTCGCTCTGCCATAGGTGGTATTGATCGGGCAAGCCGGAGTCTCCTGGTTCTTCGCTGGGAAGATCATACATGGTGGGCAGTTGATCTTTAGGCAGCGGCGGAGAGTGAAGTTGGGGTTGGTACATGGCAAAGGGGAGCCTTATGAGCTGCTTTAATACTTTTATACTACAATAGACCCAGCAAAAAACACACCAAACTATAGTCACGCTGGGTTGCACCATGGGCCGCTTTGTTGATCCCAAAATTGACTTTGCCTTCAAGCGCATTTTCGCCACCGCAGGCCACGAACCGATTCTGATCAGTTTTCTCAACGCCTTGATTTACCAAGGCGAACCTACGATCGCATCCCTAGAACTGCTCAATCCCTATCTAGGACCAGTCATTGCCAACCGCAAGGAAACCTACCTGGATATCAAAGCCCGCCTCAATGATGGCTCCTTGGTGGTCATTGAGATGCAAATGTTGCAAGTTCCTGCCTTCAATCGACGGGTGGTCTACAACGCCGCGAAAGCCTACACCCTACAACTCGAACGGGGCAAACCCTACGGAGATCTTCAGCCCGTCATTGCCCTGACCCTGACCAACTTTGAGCTATTTCCCGAAACAGAGCCGGTCATTTCTAGTTACCGCTTCCGCAATGACGTGACTGGCTCTTTGTATAAGGACCGGACGATCGAACTTCTCTTTGTGGAGCTACCCAAGTTTCGCAAATCCCTAGAGGAACTGGAAACGCTGGCAGATATTTGGCTCTATTTTATGAAGAACACGGCATTTTTGGGGGAAATTCCCGATCGTCTGCGGCAGGTCAGCGAGGTCGATCGGGCGCTGGAAATCTCCAACCGCTTCGGCATGAGTCCGGAAGAACTGGAGATGGCCGAAGCTCAAGAGGAGTTTTTCCGGAAGAACGACGGCTTTTGGGAGGTCGCCTTGGAACAAGGTCTAGAGCAGGGTATCCAACAGGGCATAGCCCAGGGTATCCAGCAGGGCATGGCTCAGGGTATCCAGCAGGGCATTACCCAAGGGGAAACCAATAAAGCGCTGGAGATTGCTCGACGGCTGTTAGCCCAGGGCTTGGATACCAATACGATCGCCCAAGTCAC
>JAYKJG010000061.1:0-2701 GCA_035286285.1 Prochlorothrix sp. | reverse complement strand
GTTCGTGTCCTATCTATTCAGTAAGGTGTACAAAAACGGGGGGATTCGGGGGGTGCATTTCACTGTGGAGCAGCCCAGACCCTAACCTGACTCAAAAGGCTTGTAGTACGGACTTTAGTCCGTCCATTGGCCAACGTGAAATGCACCCAAATGGCAAGACTCCGATAGCAGTCTACAGGGGAGCGTTAACCATGCCTCACTTAGCCTTAGAAATTCCCCAGCAGGTTATTTTAAGAGTTTCTCAGTAGGAATTTGTGGCGATCGTCGCTGCCAATCGTGACCTGCGCTTAGAACAGACTGCAACAGGAAAAGTCCCTATGGCCCCTCCAACGGGGTGGCGAATCTGGTCGCCGCAATATGGGTGCATCCCACTTTGAAGATATCTTGGTAGGGGCAATCCCCCCGTGGTTGCCCCGGTTAGGGGTCGCCAAGAGGGTCGGCACAGGGGCGCGACCCCTACCCGATGTCGAGGGTTCCAAGGTGAAATGCAGCCGCAGAGCGGGCATTGCCCACCCTACGGAACATCGTTCAAGGCTGGACTTTAGCCCAGCACAGCCTTGGCCGTCGCCAGCACGTTATCCACGGTGAAGCCAAACTTCTCCATGACGATGCCGCCGGGAGCCGATGCGCCGAAGCGATCGATGCTCACCGTCGCGCCCTCGGTGCCCACATACTTGTGCCAACCAAAGCTACAGGCCGCTTCCACCGCCACCCGCTTGGTCACGGCCTTGGGCAGAACCGACTCTTGGTAGGCTGCATCCTGGGCCTCAAACAGATCCCAGGCGGGCATGGACACCACCCGGACCTTGGTCCCTTCCAGGGTCAGCTTCTCCGCAGCGGTCACACACAGTTGCAACTCGGAACCCGTCCCGATCAGAATCAAGTCCGGAGTCCCGTCGCAGTCCACCACCACATAGGCACCCTGGGCCACCTTCTCAGCGGAGGTGGTGTCGTAGTGGGGCACATTTTGGCGGGTGAAGGCGAGGAGGGTGGGGGCGTTGGCCTTGGCCCGCTCCACGGCGACCTTATAGGCTCCGGCGGACTCGTTGCCGTCGGCGGGGCGGAATACCGTCAGGTTGGGGATCGCCCGCAGGGAGGCTAGGGTTTCGATCGGCTGGTGCGTCGGGCCATCTTCCCCTTGGCCAATGGAATCGTGGGTCATGACCCAGATCACCCCGGCTTGGGACAGGGCCGACAGCCGGATCGCCGCCCGCATATAGTCCGAGAAGATCAAGAAGGTGGCCCCGTAGGGAATCAGACCGGAGCGGTGCAGGGCCATGCCGTTACAGATGGCTCCCATGGCGTGCTCCCGCACCCCAAAGTGAACGTTGCGGTTCCCGAAGGCACCCTTCTGGAAGTCGCCGGAGCACTTCAACTCGGTCAGGTTGGAATGGGTCAGGTCAGCGGAACCGCCGATCAGTTCGGGCAGCACCGGAGCCAAGACATTGAGGCACTTTTCGGAAATTTTCCGGGTCGGAGCGGCACCATCGGCAGCGCTAAAGCTGGGCAGGGTGGCTTCCCAGCCGTCGGGCAGGGCACCGCTGATCAGGCGCTCAAAGCTGGCGGCTTCCGTGGGGTACTGGGCCTTGTACTGGGCAAAGGTTTGGTCCCACTCGGCTTCGTAGCTAGCACCACGCTCCACGGCCTTGCGGGTGTGGGCGAGGGCATCGGCGGGGATCTCGAAGGGTTCGTGGTCCCAACCCAGGTTTTTGCGGGTGGCGGCGACCTCATCGGTGCCCAGGGCAGCGCCGTGGATCCCGGCGGTGTCTTGCTTGTTGGGGGCACCGTAGCCGATCGTGGTGGTGACCTTGATCAGGGTGGGCTTGTCGGTGACGGCCTTGGCTTCGGCGATCGCCTGGGCAATGCCCTCCAGGTCCGTGTTGCCATTCTCCACATGGAGCACATGCCAGCCGTAGGACTGAAAACGCAGGGACACATCTTCGGTGAAGGCCACATCGGTGGAGCCGTCGATGGAAATGTGGTTGTCATCATAGAGGGCGATCAACTTGCCCAGACCATAGTGACCGGCCAGGGAGCAGGCTTCGCCGGAAATCCCTTCCATGTTGCAGCCATCGCCGAGGATCACATAGGTGTAGTGGTCCACGATCGTGGCATCGGGCTTGTTAAAGGTGGCGGCCAAGTGGGCTTCCGCCATGGCCAGACCCACCCCGTTGGCAATGCCCTGACCGAGGGGGCCGGTGGTGACCTCTACCCCAGCGGTTTCAAAGTTCTCCGGGTGACCGGGGGTACGGGATCCCCACTGCCGGAAGCTCTTGATATCCTCAATGGTCACACTGTCATACCCCATCAGGTAGAGGAGGGCATATTGCAGCATGGAGCCATGACCTGCGGAGAGGACGAAGCGATCGCGGTTGAACCAATGGGGGTTCTTGGGGTTGTACCGCATGAAGCGATCCCACAGGATATAGGCCATCGGTGCAGCACCCATCGGCAGTCCAGGGTGGCCAGACTTGGCCTTTTCCACCGCGTCGATCGCCAAAAAGCGAATCGAATTAATACAGAGTTCGTCTAAGGATTGGGTTGCAGCGACCATAGTCTCTACCTAACGATTGATGAATAGTGAGCATTGGGAGGGTATCCGCTACGCCCATGATTCCATTGAGAGGGATCACTGGACAAGCCTTTATCTCGGAAAGTCTTTAGATTTTTCCTAGGAAACCGTAACAATCTTGACAGCAAA
>JAYKJG010000060.1:0-7990 GCA_035286285.1 Prochlorothrix sp. | reverse complement strand
ATCGGATCCTTGAGAAATTTCTATGGCTCCTGTCCCACTTCTCCCGCGACGAAGTGCGCATTCTCGATCAATCCGAGTACATCAGCAACTATGAATCACCTTGATGCCCCCGCTCCCACCGAAATTCTCACCCAACTCCACACCCTCAAGCCCCAACTTGCCCAAGCCTACGGAGTCCACAAAATCGGCATCTTTGGCTCCGTTGCCCGCAACCAAGCCCACCCCAACAGCGACATTGATATCGTCGTCGAAATGCAACCCGATCTCCTCAAACGAGTGCGCCTTAAACAAGCCCTAGAACAACACTTTGGCCGCGAAGTAGACGTAATCCGCTACTGGCACGGCATGAACCCCTACCTCAAAAGCCAGATCGATCGAGAAGCCCGCTATGCCTGATCCCAACCTCACCCTTCAGCTTCTGATGCAGATTGATGAAGCAATTCAGCGGATCCACTGGCGCTTTGAAAATATTCAAACACCCGAAGACTTTACCCGCGATCGATCTGGCCTCGTCCTAGATTTAGCCTTACACCGTCAACAAAGCTTAAATGCAGAATCATGATGACTAACCCCCATATTGGCTCTTCTTTTGATGAATTTCTTGAAGAAGAAGGCATTTTAGAAGAAGTCCGGATCACTGCCCTCAAGCGGGTTTTGGTTTGGCAACTCCAGCAAGAAATGCAAAAACAAGAACTCACCAAGTCCCAAATGGCCACCGCCATGGGCACCAGTCGCGCCTCCCTCAACCGCCTCCTCGACCCCAACAACACCGCCGTTACCCTCAAAACCCTCGAACGCGCCGCCACGATCGTCGGCAAACGCCTCTACATCACCTTAGCTGATCCTGAAGACCTGGCACACGCATTTCCTAGCCCGACTATTGATCAGCACCAACCCCCCACACCCTCTCCAGCCAGGACATTCGCCAAAAACTTGGCCTAGCAACCTCTAACCCTCTCTACTGAACCATGCGAACTATTACCCTGCAAATTGACGAAACCCTGCTCAACGAAGCCCTCCAACTCACCGACCTCACCACCCCCCAAAAACCTCAAAACTCCCCCCAGTCTTAGCCGCATCACACAGCCCACCAGGGAGAGTTTTGATGAAAAACAGAAAGCGAGCTACAAAACTAGCTAAACCGCTAGCCTAGAGGTGATTAGTAGCTGTTGGAATAGCTGCGGCGACCGCCACCACCGCCACCACCACCGCCGCCGCCACCGCCGAAGGAGCGTTCCTTCCGGGGACGGGCCTTATTGACCTTCATTTCACGTCCCATCCACTCAGCACCATCTAGCGCTGTGATAGCAGCCTCCTCATCAGCCTCACTTTCCATCTCCACAAAACCGAAACCGCGCATCCGCCCAGTTTCACGATCAACGGGTAACTGCACCCGCTTCACAGAACCATACTCCGCAAAGACCGACTCCAAGTCTGCGCCGGTTACTTGGTAGGACAGGTTCCCTACATAGATAGACATAAAACTTCGTCTCCAAAACAATCGAGAAAAGTGAGCGAGTTCAGATGATCGGAGAGAAGCCTGCCAGAGCGAAACGTGGGGAACCTCGTTAATGCTAGAAACAAATGCTTGCAACCGAATTCTTAACCTCAGTGGCCATAGTAGCATCTTCCCCCTAGGATTGGGGGACTTCCATAGCGGATGTTGCAAAACTATGAAACGGATTTGTGACAAAAATTAAACTTTTGAGGGCAGTGTTACCGTTTCATGCCTCTGGCCCTTGCCCTACCAAATCACGGCAAACTGGTGCAATAGCGCCCCCGATCGTTGCTTCACCACCTTCGCCCCCATCCCCTGAATCAACTCCCGCCACCGGGGCAACGGCTCCAGAAACACCTCCGTTCCCAAATACATCTCCAGAATGGCCCAATTTTCCGCTAGCTCCAACTCCCCCTGCACCACATCAAAGACAAAGGGCTGTCCCGGCTTCAAGACCCGCCGCACTTGGCGCAGCACCATCTCCCAATACCCCAGGGGGAAGTAGTAGCTAAATCCCGTGGCGATCGCCAGATCAAAAAACGCTGCCCCATAGTCCTCCAGTTGGTGCGCAGGCTTGAGCATCACCCCCTTAAACAGCTTGGAGTTAAGCTGTGGACCCCGTGCCACCAAGGCATCCCGCGCCACGCTGCTAATGTCCTGGCCATGGAAAAACGCCTCCCACTCCCGCCAAGGATAAACCAAAAAACTGATCCCACAGCCCAAATCTAGGCAATGTTGCTTTTTCTGGGGCTGCACTAGCTCCCAAAAGGGACTGACTAAGCTGGCCTGGAGTTGGCCCGATCGCCACTGCCGCGCAATCTCCATCTCCTCCACCTCCGGCGGCAACCCAAAGGCTTGGCCCTGATACTCCTGGTTAAAGCGCTTGGCAATGTGGGGGAGATTGGCAACCCCCGTATCCGCCGAGGGACTGGGAAGGCTGTAGTGGGGGGCGGGGGAACTGGCAGATGAAGCTGGGGAAGAGGCCGATCGGGCAGAAGATTTTGCCATAGCTGAAGGGTAGAAAGAGACCGTCTAGCTTTATTGTCCCCCCAGAGCCGGGAGGAAAAGGGGAAATCCGTTGGGATTTCTTAAGCTCTGGGGGCAAGGCGTGTCCTCATCGCCCCCGCAAGGCCCGTTGGAAGTTCTGCCGGTAGGAGGGGTTGACCACCAAGAGCACAGGCCACAACAGCGCTAAGGAAAAGCGCCCCTGGGCATAGTTCGTATGCTGAAAGCCTGACAAAAATTTCCACGCGCCCCAGCCGTAGGCTCCAGCCAGCGCAAAAACCAGAAGATGTCCCAACATCGGTGCAGTCCTCCCATAAACGCCTTGATCAAGAATCCCCAAGAGCCTAGTACAGCAAGGCAGAAATGAGCGTACTATAACGGGTTCCCATGCTCCCTGCGACTACGCTCAGGGACCGTAGCGAGGGGGAATATTTGGGGTAGGGGCCGGGTCTTCCGGCCCGCTGCGGAGATCTGCCAACGGGTACTAGGCTTGCTGTCCCTGGTCTTGCCCCAAGAGCACTTCCAGCAGCCCAAGCCTAAAGATAGCGCCCAAAGCCGATCTTGTCTTGGGTTTTGTCGGGAGCCGTGCCGTCCTGCCGCTGCGTCTGGCCCCCAACGCCCGCCCAAACCTAGACACGCCAAACCTAGACACGCCAAACCTAGACATGCCAAACCTAGACAGACAAAGCCCCTCCCTGCCCCGCTTTGAGGCACCTTGGCAGCGGGGAAGAGAGGGACTGAGCAGGTCTTGCTTACTCCAGGATGTCGAGACGGACTGGGGCAATGCCGCTGTGAATCATGCCCAAATATTGGGCGGCAGCGGCGGAGAGGTCGATGACCCGGTTGCCGGTGTAGGGGCCGCGATCGTTGATGCGAACCACCACGGACTTGCCGGTTTGCAGATTGGTCACCCGCACTTGGGTGCCAAAGGGCAGCGATCGATGGGCCGCTGTCATGGCGTTTTGGTTGTAAACCTCACCATTGGCACTGCGGCGACCATGGAACCCAGGACCATACCAGGAGGCCATGCCTTGGATCACCTGCTGGACCTGGGCCTGCCGGACGCGGTAGGCCGGGGCATCGGGCCGCTCTACGGAGGTCAGGGGAGAGGCATTGCCCAGCAAGCGGCGCAGGCGGTTGGCCACCTGGAGAGCATCTTCGGCTAAGTCGCCGGTGGTGTCGGGGGAGATGGTGTACTGGTCGATCGCCACAACCGTAGCAACGGGTGCCGTCGGGGCGGCGGGGTTTTCGCCGTTGGCGGCGATCGGGCCAGCTTCAGAACCCGTATCGAACGGGGGCAGGGTTAACCCCGGTGTATCGAGATAGACCTGATAGGTTTCGTGGTTGGTATCCCAGCGGACCTGGACTGCACTGGCTTCCAGGCCGGTCTGGTGCAGGTAATTGAGAAGGGCGGCAACTCGGGTTGCCCGAAGCACGGGATCGCTCTGCTCGTCTAAGCTGCTGACGGTGCGATCGTCCGGGGCAGAGGGGGAAGATTCCGGACCGTTGGAACCGGCGGTAGCCGGGTTAGAAGACTGACTTGGAGACTGACTTGGAGACCGACTTGGAGACTGCTCCGGGGCCAGGTGAATGGCTTTGTCTACGGCCCCGCTGCCAAGCTGCTCTGGGGCTTTGGCAGAACTGGGGAGCTTGCGGGTTGGGTTTAGGGGGTTGCGAGGGTTAGGGTCCAGAAAGGTGATAACCGGAATGCCCCGCAAATAGAGCGTTGCCGCTTGGTATTGATCAAAGGCGTGGGGAACCACTTGCGCCATTGGGGCAGCGCTGGGAACAAATTGTTGATCGGCGGACTGGGAAGCACCCACTTTAACAGCCGTTGCACCGGGTTGATTCAAGTCCCGTTGGCTGGGCTGAGCGACGCGGTTTGCGCCTGCGTTGTGCTGAAGCGTGCCCCAATAGGCTTGGGGATCGACAGCGGTCGCGCTGGTGTTGGGGGACAAGGGCGCATCCACGGTTAGACCGGTGTTAGCTCTTGTCGCAACAACCTCGGTTTGGTCGGCTCGACTGACCGGAACAAACCCTAAGGTTGAAACCATTAAGGCGGCAGTGAAGCCACTCAATCGCTTTTGACTCATAAACTCTGTTTGAGAAAGCACCGAGAACGCATACAGCGTTGGCCTCTAGTCGGTTTGCCCCCCTGAACAACGCTTCCCTGGGGCGCGGGCCAGGGGCACTGCGCGGGGTTGGGACGGGTTGGGGAGGGGGCCAAAGCCCTACCGGAGTAGGGGAGTGGGGCTAGGGGAGCGGGTCACCGGGGCGATCGATCGGCTCAAAAACTGCCGCGACACCGGAGGGGGAACCGCTGAATTAAACTAGCTGACCCTCAAGACTGAACTTCAGCGGAGCCGGTGTCCGGAGTCCGGGGCGGAGTCGGACGGTTTCGATGGCCGAGGCGATCGAAGGGCGGGGCTGAAGCGAGGAACCAAAGCTGGGGTTGCCGCTAACTGCAACAGGCGGTCTAGGGGCGGGCTGGCTTTGCGGCGGGGGCAGTCTGAGCGGCGATCGCAAAGGGCAATGGCTCTTTGGATGAACCGATCGTGAACTGCTGCCGCAAGGCTCCACTGTAATCCCCTGATGCCTCCGCAGGTTTCACCAACCACAACGTTTCGGTGACGTTGTCTTTCCTAGGGCTATGGATCAGAACTTCAAAATCTTGGACGTTGAGGAAGCCTCGACGGCTTGGAATCCCTAGGAATAAAGGGGAGACCCCAGGTCTAGAACACTGAGGAAGCGTTCAGCGTTCTGGTTATTTAACGGTACAGAACTGAAACAGACTAACATGTTTTTTTAGGTCAAGTCAGCCAAGAGGGGACGAGGGTTCCTTTTTTTGTTGGCTGGGATACAGGATTTAGAGTGACTTCAAAATTGGCCCAAAACCAACGGGTGAGAGCCGGTTAGGGCTGTGATCCCCATCCCTGAAGTGTCAGTTTTCTTCATGGTTGTGGATAGGATAGATTTGAAGTTTTGATAAAAAAACTTGTGATTCCCAGGCTTTTTCCAGAGTCTAGAAAGCTGTGACGATCGCCCCCGATCGTCACCTGTCCCATTACCAGCGGGGGATCAGCCCCCCAGACAGCCATGGATTATCGATCGGCAGGCGTAGACGTAGAAGCAGGGCGGCAATTCGTCCATCAAATTCGCGATCTCGTTGCTAAAACCCATCGTCCCGAAGTCGTGGGCGACCTGGGCGGCTTTAGTGGCCTGTTCAGACTGGGCACCTACCAGGAGCCGCTGCTGGTGGCCGGAACCGACGGCGTAGGCACCAAGCTAAAATTGGCCCACCGCCTCGATCGCCACAACAGCGTCGGCATTGATCTCGTCGCCATGTGCGTCAACGATGTCCTGACCTGTGGAGCCGAGCCGCTCTTTTTTCTGGACTATGTGGCGACGGGCCGCCTCGATCCGAGCCAACTGGTGGACGTGGTGCGGGGGATTACCGAGGGGTGTCACCAAGCGGGCTGTGCCCTGTTGGGGGGCGAGACCGCAGAAATGCCAGGATTTTACGGCAGTGGCGAGTATGACTTAGCGGGCTTCTGTGTGGGGGTGGTGGAAAAGGCAGCCCTGATCAATGGGTCGCGGTTAGAAGTAGGCGATCGGGCGATCGCCCTCGCCAGTACCGGCGTACACAGCAACGGCTACAGCCTCGTGCGCAAAGTTGTCGCCGATGGGGGCTTTAGCTGGACCGATCGCCTGCCGGACTTCCCCGACCAAAGCCTCGGCGACCTCTTCCTCACCCCCACCCAAATCTATGTCCAGCCCATCCTCAGCGCCCGCCAAGCGGGAATCGACCTGCGGGCCATGGCCCATATCACCGGCGGGGGCTTGCCGGAAAATCTGCCCCGTTGCCTCAGTCCAGGGCTAGATGTGGCGATCGATCGCGCCAGTTGGACCGTACCGCCCCTGTTTCAATGGCTCTCAGCCGTGGGGTCCATCTCCTGGGCCGAAATGTTCAACACCTTCAACATGGGGGTGGGCTTTGTGGCGATCGTCCCCGCTGCCCAAACCGACGCAGCCCTCGCCCACTTCCACAGCCACAACCTTGGCGCTTGGGTCTTGGGGGAAGTTGTCGCCGGAAGCGGCACCCTCCAGGGACTGCCCCGTTAAGGTCCAGCACAGACCCAGCACAGACCCAGCACAGACCCCAGACCCAGGGACCGCCGCCCACCCCCGCCCACCTGCCAAAAACCGCTCCCCTCAAGGGCTTGGGGCCGCTCCCACTTAGAGATCCTGGCCCCCCCGGCAACCAATTTTCCCTAACAGCTAATAACTGATCACTCCATTGTTAAGATTAAGGAATGCCTAAAGTTAGCTTGAGCATCCTGAGACCCCCGCCCTGGGCTTGTCTGCAAACGGACCTGAAAGGGTAGGAAAGCTGAGGATACACCTGTGCAGACTCTCGCCTAGCGACGGCAAGTACCCCAATAGCATAGCGAAAACAGCGTTTTAGCGAGGGAGATTCATGAGCCAATCCGACATTTTTAATGAAGTTAAAAGCATTGTGGTTGACAAACTCAGTGTGGAGAATCCGGACAAAGTCACCCCGAATGCAAACTTCGCCGACGATCTAGGAGCTGATTCCCTGGATGTAGTGGAATTGGTGATGGCCCTGGAAGACAAATTCGGCATTGAGATCCCCGATGAGGATGCGGAAGGCATCACCACCGTCCAAGAGGCGATCGACTACATCAACAGCAAAGGCGGTGTAGCAGCCTCCTAAGCCACCCTGAACCTGACCTAGACAGGTTTTTGACCGGCCCTGTGGGGTCTTCCAGCCGGTTAAGGGGACTGCTGGGACGGGAGAAATTGCGGGAATTCTGAACTGGAGCCTTGGCCTAGGGCCATGGGAGTGGGCCATGAGGCATTGCAGCGCACAACTGCACCTGCGGCCCACGGTTCAGCACCCTCGAACGGGTTCGGGTTGCTGCATTGGGATTGCTGAATGATGGCTCCCTGCGATCGGCCTGGGGGCGGGCCTCCGGCCTTGGGGAGCCAGTTCAAGACCTCAAGAGGCCAATTTTTTGGCCCTTAACCCGCACTGCATCGCACTGCTGCATCACACTGCTGCATCACACTGCATCAGCGACCACCTCCCCCCCAGTTCCAACGCCAGACCCGCACCCCAGCCTCCCCCTCCCGACAGACCCCCACAGGTCACCCCTAGCCAACTTTGTTTCCTGTGCTACAAAAACACCGGGCATCCCTAGCCGCGATCGCGCCTGAATTCAGCCTTCCTAACCCTCCTTAGCTCCCTGTGGCATCGGCTGCACCAGTCGCATCCTACAACCGATTTTGCTGTACTGTTTGTACTTTTTGTCCACCGTTACCATTCGCTGTCACCTGCGTTTAACCGCTTCTCCTCTCATCGGGTCCGAGTCCATTCCTTGTCCCGAGTATTCCAAGGGGTCTTTACATGATCGGGATGGTTCCGCTTAAAACTGCTTAGCATTACTGAAACTATGGCCAATTCTG
>JAYKJG010000059.1:0-6024 GCA_035286285.1 Prochlorothrix sp. | reverse complement strand
GTGTTGCTGATTTTGACGCTTTCGCCGGATTGTTGGATGAGGAATAGCCCTTGGTTGATGGCATAGCGATCGACATCGCCATCCATCTCGATCGCGGCAACGGCCCCATAGAGTTGATAGTCGGCGTAGTGGGGGAAAGCGGTTTTGAAGCGATCGAGGTTTTTCAAAAACTGCCGTAGATTCCGTTGGGTGAGGCGAGATTTAACTTCAATAGCAACGGCAACAGTGTCATCCACGACCAAAATATCAATTTCTAGATTTTGGGATCCCCGTTCGGATTTCACCCGTTGATAGACTTCCTGGACTGCAAACCCCTGCCCTTGGAAGAGGCGCAAAGCAGCGGGAGCGACTAGATTTTCGACAAAAGCGCCCCAACGGCTACTGAGAGCGTTGACGGCTTGGTTGGCTTGGGCGGCAATGGCTTCGGCACGGGCAAGGCGTGCTTCTGCTTCGGCGGCACGGCGATCGACTTCGGCAGCACGGCGATCGGCCTCCACAGCGCGTCGATCGGCCTCGGCCCGTGACTGGGCCATCTCATGAGCCAGTTGGGCTGTGAGTTCGGCAAAGCGCCGATCGGCCTCGGTCCGCGACTGGGCCAGTTGGGCTGTGAGTTCGGCAAAGCGCCGATCGGCCTCGGCCTGGGAGCGCTGGAAAATGTTGTAAATATCCTGCAACGTAACCGCGTTGGACATAGGGCAAGGGGGTCAGAATTGGGTTTAGGAAGGGACTAATCTGGATAAATTCATCATAGCCGATGGGCTGGGGGGTCTGGGCTGGGTTGGTAACGTCCCCCTCTGCCGAATTTGGTATAATTTTATCCCTATCTCTGTCTATCTCGGTTCCCCATGCCTGTTTCCACTGCCACGCCCCCAATTCAACCTCAAATCCCGCCTCAATCTGCCAATTTAGCCCATGGTGCTGATTCTGATGGCGCTGGTTCTGCCCCTGCCTGTCCCGATCGTCCTGGATCCGATCCCACCCCAGACGATCGCCCCAATGCCGACATTCGCCACAACTGGACGATCGCTGAAATCCGCGCCTTGCTGGCGTTGCCCTTACTGGACCTGTTGCACCAAGCCCAAACCCTCCACCGTCGTTATAATCCCGGTAACCAAATCCAATTGGCGACGCTCCTAAGCGTTAAAACGGGAGGCTGTGGGGAAAACTGTGCCTACTGTCCCCAATCCGCCCATTATGAGACCGGTGTTGGCAAGGAGCCAACCTTGGGGGTGAGTGAAGTGCTGAGCCAAGCCCAGGTGGCTAAGGAGCAGGGGGCCACTCGCTTTTGTATGGGATGGGCGTGGCGGGAGATTCCCGATGGGCCAGCCTTTGAGGCGATGTTGGAGATGGTGCAGGGGGTGAAGGAACTGGGGCTGGAAGCCTGTGTAACGGCGGGAATGCTGAAGCTTCACCAAGCTGAGCGGCTTGCAACGGCAGGTTTAACGGCTTATAACCATAATTTGGATACTAGCCCGGAACACTACGGCGAAATCATTACCACGCGGACCTATGCCGATCGGCTCCAGACCCTAGCCAATGTGCGGGAAGCGGGGCTGACAGTGTGCTGTGGTGGCATTATTGGACTGGGGGAAAGTTGGGGCGATCGGGCAGAAATGCTGCAAATTCTGGCTAATCTTGACCCCCATCCGGAAAGTGTACCGATTAATACCCTGGTGGCCATTCCGGGCACGCCCTTAGCCGATCAAGAGCCAGTCGATCCCCTGGAGTTGGTGCGGATGTGTGCAGTGGCCCGGATTACCCTGCCCAAGGCACGGGTTCGCCTCAGTGCGGGTCGCCGTAGTTTGTCGCGGGAGGCACAGATTCTCTGCTTTATGGCGGGGGCCAATTCGATGTTCTATGGCGATAAGCTGCTGACGACGGATAATCCCGATCGCCAGCGGGATTTGGAGCTTTTAGCCGCGATCGGGGCAGAACCCCTCGATCCCTTCAGCGAAGCCTAGAAGCTGCTGATGAGAACCTGGGAGGGGGCATTTTTGGATGTTCCCTGGGTCTATCTCATACCAAATCCGTTGAGCCTGAAACAGAATAAACGGGTAGGGGTCGTGCCCCTGTGCCGACCCTCTGACCGCCAAACACAGGGGCAACCATGGGGGGATTGCCCCTACCAAAACGAATCGAGATTAGTCGGATTTGGTATCACTGGGGTGGGTTAACCCTGCTTCTCGCCGGGATCAGGGGGAGCTAGGGGAGCTAGGGGGGCTAAACATGGGCTTGCAGCCAGTACTCTAAGGTTGCGAGCAGCCAGAGCTTGACCCCGTAGCGATGGGTGGGATCGCCCTGATAGGTGAGCCATTGGCGGATGCAACGACGATCGAGATAGTCCCCAATGCGTGCTCTGGGACTGAGCAAGAGGGCTGCTGCGGATCTGCGCCACAGGTGACGAAATCCATACTGTACAGGGACTAGCATCCCGCTTTTAGGGCGATTGAGGATGCTATCGGGTAAAATATCCGCAACAGCGGCTTTGAGGACCGCTTTTTCCCTAGCACCGGCCAGTTTGTAGGCGGGGGGAATGGCCATGCTGAGGGCAACGATGCGGGGGTCAAAGAGGGGCGATCGGCCCACCAGCCCAACACTCTGGGTGAGATTATTAACCTTTGTGAGGATGTGATCTGCGCCTTTGAAGTGAATATTCAGCAGCATTAGGCGATTTAGATAGCTAAAACTAGGGTTTTGCAGGTCTGGGCTAAAACAGGACTCTTGGCCTGAGATCAGCGCTAAGACTTCGGGTCTGAGCAGTTGGGATAAGTCATCGGCACATTTTTGGAACGATCGCAGATAGGCTTGGACCCTGTACTGGTGGAGTGCTGTGGCATCTTCCTGGGATTGGGTGGTGCTATAGAGCGTATCCAGCAGCATGGGTTGGTTTTTTGGCCCTCCAAAGCAGGGATCGCCCCCTTCTCCGTTGAGGATTACGCCTACGTCGGCTTGGGCGGCTTCAGCTATGATTTTGTTGGGTACCGTTAGGGGGTCGCCGATCGGCTCATCAAACTGGGCCATGGTTTCCGGGAGCCGCTGCCAGAGGGTTTGGGGGGGAATTTCTAAAATATGGTGCTGGGTGCTGTATTGCTGGGCAACTTGGCTGGAAAAGGCCAATTCGTGGGGTAAAGCCTCGCCAAAGTGGATGGAGTAGGTGTGAACTGGGCGGGAGTGGCAGCGGGCAACCAGGGCGGTGATGCAACTGGAGTCGAGGCCACCGGAGAGGGAAACGCCCACGGGCCGATCGATCGGCAACAGGTCTTGGACGACGGTTTCAAGCTGCGATCGCAGCCGCTGCCCATGCCAGGGGAGAGACCGATCGGCTGCTGCAATCTGCTCCTGAACCCGCCAGTAGGTCTGCACCTTCTGACTCAGCATCTGCACCCCCGTTCCCGGTCGCACCTTGCACACCTCGGCCCACAGGGTCTGTTCCCCCGGCACAAAGGCACAGCAAAGATAGTCCCGCAGCGCCACGGGATTAAGATCCGCAGCATGGTAGCGCCGCAGGGTGGCAAGGCGGGGGGCAATCCAGCGGGTCGCGCCTTGGGGGGTGTAGTAGAGGGGATAGGCTCCCACGGGATCCCGGATGGCCCAGAGATCCTGTTGATCACGGTCCCAAATGGCCAGGGCAAATTGCCCCGTCAGGCGAGCCAAGCCTTCCCAGCCCGATCGCTGCCATACTGCCGCGATCTCCTCTAGCATTGCAGAAATCCCTCGATCGCAGGTCCAAGCCTCGCTGAATCGGATATTATCGACCGCCCCCGTCACGACAAACCGTTGGTTAGGACTGAGGGCATAGTGGGGAGCCGCGATCGCCATGCGATCGTCCTGCCAAGTCACGGCCTCCTGCTGGTGTTGCCAGCCCTGGGCAGATCCCACCGCAACCCACCAAGGGGGAGCAATGGAGGCCGATCGAGCCTGGGCCGATCGAGCCTGGGCCGATCGCTCAGCAGCCGATCGAGCCGGGGTGAGCCACTGTGGTAAGCCTAGACCCATAGGCGCTCTAGGTTCAACTGAGCCGCAACAGCAGCCTGATCTGGGGGTTGCATCGCTGCGATCTGGGGGGGTAAGTAGCCAATGACCGGCACTTGGGTCATGCGTTGGAACAGACGGGGATCGGCCTGGGTTTGGCGATCGGTCCAGGTTTCCGCTGAAGGACAGGCCAAGACTAGCCCCTTCAGGTAACAGCGGCTTTGGCGAGCGAGGGCCACATGGGCGATCGCCTGCCCCAGGCAACCGGGCTGTACAGGCACCACCACCACCACGGGTAAGCGCCAATCCCAAGCCAAGTCCGCCACCGTTGTTTCTGAAGCCACCACCTCCCCCAGGCCGTGATCCAGCAGCAGCAACGACCACGGGGCGTGTTCCGTCCCATCCCCAGCCGTAGTGGCCACAAGGCTGAGGGCTTCCACCTGGGACCATAAAGCAGCGAGGTCGAGGGGGGGCGTGAGAGGAAACACTTGGGCGGGATGGGGGTGATGCTGTTGGGTATAGGCGTGAAGAACGCGCCCTAGGTCTTGCTGGCCAACCTGGGGATTTGTGCCCGCAATGAGGAGGGGGCGGGGAAAGGACGGTATGAGCGCAGGGGCTACGGTAGATGAGGCAGATTGCAGCATAGAGGGAAGACGGTGGAGGGATGGTCAGGAAATAGTGTTGGGTCTGTGAGGTAGAACGGTGGTTGAGGATGAGCCAGCCAGAATTGCCAGAGTTAAGGACGAGCCAGACAGAACGCTTTGATCATATCGCTCCATTGCCTTCAATCTTGGTCTTATAGCTTGCACCCTGGGAGCATCCCACTTTAGCGATTTAACCGATCGGGTCGGGGCAATCCCCCCGTGGTTGCCCCGGTTTTGGGCCGAAGAGGGGAGCCACGGGGGCACGACCCTTACCAAGATATCTTCAAAGTGGGATGCACCCTGCACCCTTCCAGGCTGCACGCTGAGGTTGCCCCCTCCCAGGCTGCACGCTCACAAACTCACAAAATAGACGGAATATACGGATCTGCTACCCCCCCTTTGTAAAAGGTTATGGACTCCTTTTAGCAGCTATCCCCAAAATCCCTATGCCGCTGCCCCCTGTGTCCACCCCCCGCTTGATGCGGATTCGAGTCTCTTCACCCTCGTCAGCCGTTCCTAGCACCTTAAATGCCTCGTTTCTCCGTAGATGCCCCCGATCGATCGTCTTTTCTCCCCTTAGGCCCGTCCCCTCGGCTCTGAGCCGTTGCTTTCTGGTCTCCCCTCCGACCCATCATCGTGCTTCTGGCGTTGCCCGCGCTCCGGCTCTCCCCGCCGCCTCTGGACCGCTCTTTCCCAGGCCGCAATTCCCAGGGTCGCCCCTGCCTTGGCAGCACCTCATTGAACAATCCTATATGACCTTGTGTCAGACCCAAGTTCTCCTCGATACCCTGCATCGTCCTTCTGCCTCTTCTATCGTTTCCCCTACCCCCCGCCGCCCGGGTCGTTTTATGACTGAGGTTCCTTCATCCCAATCCCTGCTTTCTGCAACTCGCCACCAAACGGTTGAGGTTTTGCTCCAGGAAAGCCAGCAGTGGCTTGAAGGGCACCACTATGGGCAAGCCCTTGCCACCTGCGATCGTGCCCTAGCGCTTCAGCCGGATTCAGCCAAGGCGTGGCTGTGTCGGGGGCGCATTCTCAGCCTCACCAATCAACCGGAAAAAGCCCTCAATGCCCATCGCAAGGCCGCAGCCCTGGATAAAACCTGTGTGGCGGCTTGGTATAACCAGGCGATCGTGCTGCACCGGTTGGGGCAACCGTCCGAGGCAGTTCTGGCGTTGAATCAGACCCTTGCCCTTCAGCCCCAGTTTTCCGAAGCCTGGTTTAAGCGGGGGCAGTTTTTAGCGGAATTAGAGCAATACCAAGAAGCGTTTCTGTCCTACAGTTCGGCGATCGAGAGCAACCGCTATTGGGTTAAGGCCAGTCCTGGACAAGCCTGGGCCGGACGGGGGCACTGCCTCAATTTACTGGGGAAATACCATGCCGCCGTCGAAGCCTACAGCAATGCCAT
>JAYKJG010000058.1:0-14806 GCA_035286285.1 Prochlorothrix sp. | reverse complement strand
CCAGACACTCCAAAAACTGGACTGCCGACCCCCCGAACCTCCCGACTCTCCCCGTCCCAGGCTGTAACAAGGGATAATGCTCCTAGCAGTCCCTGTCCCCCGATCGTCCCAGTGGAGAGTGCCAATGAAACGGGAAATTGCCGAACGCTTCAGCCCCTTCGGGGAAGCCGACTGTGAATCAGAAGTAAAACTGCTCAAAGGTGGATATAGCAATTACTTCTTCTATCACACCCGCTTCAACGCTCAAGCCCTCGATCGGGACACCTACCTAATAGTAGGTCGTCGGGGAGCCGGAAAAACCGCCCTCGGCCAGTTTTTTTCCTTCCAACAACAACTTCCCAACGCCATCGCCATCGACGTAGACGAACCCGTCGTCTTTGAGCGCGTCCTTGAAGCCATGACCCCCGCCCTCACCGATGCACGGGAGATCGCCATCCCCCGGCTGGCTAAAGTCTGGGATTTTGTCCTCTGGTCCGTTATTTTCCGGGAATTACAGGACCAAGACCCCCAAATTCGTGCGGCTTGTATCTTTGGCGATCGCAGCGGCAAACTGTCCACCTTTATCCGCCACGTCATCAACGGCCTCCTCAACCGCGTTGTTGAAACCGACACCGACCTTGTAGACCAACTGGCCGCTATTTTTGAAGACGATCGCATCTGCGCCGGAAAAGCCGCCGTTTTTCGCGTTGCACGGCGCAAACCCGTCATTGTTGCCGTCGATACCCTCGAAAACTACGCCCTCAGCAGCACCCCTGTTCTGTGGGCCACCGCCGCCCTGATCCAATGCGGTTCCGACTTCAACCGCGACTTCGCCCACCGAGGCGTACACCTCAAAATCTTTACCATGGCCGAAATTTTCCCCTATTTGCGGGAATCTATTATTCTGAACCCCCTCAAGTGCGTTCGCAACGAAGTTTACCTGCACTGGCGGCCTAAGGATTTGATGCGCCTGGTCAGTTGGCGCTTCTGCAACTACCTCCAAGCCATCAGCCAACCCGTCCCCAACGCCCACCAAATCAACTGGGACCAAACCCGCGATGTCCTCGACAACCTGTGGAAGCCCTACTTCGGCGCGGAATTGACCAATGGTCTAGGCCGAACCGAACAAACCTTTCCCTATGTGCTCCGTCACACCCAAATGCGCCCCCGCCAGTTAATTGTCCTCTGCAATGCGATCGCCGCCGAAGCCAAACGAGCCGGAACCTTTCCCCGGTTTGAATCGGCCACGATCGTGAAGGCGATCGATCGCATCGAAGTAGCCCTCGCCGAAGAAGTCATTAACGCCTACAGCGCCGTTTACCCCAAAGTTGGGCGAATTTTGGAAGCTTTATCGGGTTTGCCCATGGTTTTCAAAGGTAACGAACTCGATCGGCGAGCCTCCCACACCGCTTCCGAGTGGGACGGCGGCGACTACTCCCCCCTCGCCTTCCGGCAACTAGTGGCAGAACTGGGCATCGTCGGGCGGGTACGCTACTTTAACCGCGACCAAGGCATCGCCGAAGTAGACTTCGAGTACAGCACCGAAAGCCGCCTCCCCCTCCTGGTGTCTGACCTTTGCGCCATTCACCCCATGTTCTACCGCAAGCTGCATATCCAGTTAGACCAAAGCCTCGTTGTCTATCCCTTCCCCGATCATGAGGAATACGCCGATCTCAAGCGTCCGCTCCTGTCTGAGGCTTCGTTTTAAGCCGTTATTCAGCGGGGATCTGCCGCGATCGGTAAATCCACCAAGCCGCCGCCATCAGGGTGCAATTTCCCACCACCGTCATACTGGCCTGAAGCGTCACCAGCCACCCCAGTGAATCTGGATTGTCGAAAAAATGCCAAGTACAGGCACACATCGCACTCACCAGCGCCGGAAGCATCGCCCAGGACAGCGCTCGCCAAGATTTTTGGCTGCTCACCTCTCCATACTGCCAAATAAACCAGATCGCTGCGGCCCATTCTAAAACACTGGACACATGAATAATCCAGGTGGGAATCGATAAAGCGTGCATCCAAAATCCTCCGGATTAGGTCATGGTAAAACCCCCAGGATTCTAACAAGTCCTAGGGGGCGGTTCAGTCCTACGGTTCAGCAACACAAGCCAGGGGAGCATCCAACGTTGGAAGAGTCGCTGTAGGGGTTGCGCCCCTGTGCCGACCCGCTTCGAGCCACAAACCGGGACAACCCCAGGGGAAGGTTCGCTAGGACTCCGTTTCAGGGGGCTGATCGCCCACTCCCAACATTGAACACTCAAAGGAGTGGCGCAACTCCGCATTACGGAGAAAATAGCCGCTAATCATGGCGGAGGCCAGCAAACGACCGAGATTCTCTTTGCTAGTGGTGATGGCCATGTCAAAATGTTCCGAAGGCAGGTTTCCCAACAGCCCAGAAATATTTTGCTCCATGACCCGAATCACATCCTGGGATTGGGGTTTAGACAGTTGGCTGACAATCTCGGGATGGAGGTTTTGAACATACTGCGCTAAGGAATCTTGATCGTGAGGCTCAAAGAAATCTGGATGAGTATAGAAATCTTGGTTCACGGCCATTACCTCTCATTCACTTGCCCTTAAGAGTAACAAGGAACTCGATCGAAAAGCCAGTGAGCAAAACCGAACTCTGAACGCCAAATCTCCTGATTGTTTCCCGGTACGATCGTGTTTGCAGGTTAAAGACTGAAACGAAGGACTAAAACTATGGCCATTGGACGATCGTTGTTTTGGGGTGGACTCACCTGCTTGATCCTCACCCCCCTGCTCTCCCATGCCTATCTTCAACTGATGACCCGATCGTACCGCTACAGCAATCCCCAAGCCATACCCCCCACTAGAGTTGCCTTGGTTTTAGGCGCTGGGGTTTGGGCCGATGGCACCCCCACTCCCATGTTGGCCGATCGCCTGGATGCCGCCATTAGCCTCTACCAAAGCGGCCAAGTCCAAAAGCTCCTGATGAGCGGCGATAACGGCAGCCGTGATTACGATGAAGTCACAACCATGGCCAACCATGCAATCCAGTGGGGAGTTGCTGCCACCGATATTACCCTCGACTACGCCGGATTCAGTACCTATGAAAGCTGTTATCGCGCTAAGGCGATCTTTGGCATGACCGAAGGCGTTGTTGTGACCCAAGACTTCCACCTGGCCCGCAGTGTCTACACCTGCCGCACCCTCGGCGTTGAGGTTGTGGGTCTGGGCACCCTTGACTGGGGCCGCTACAGTAATGTCACCATGCGCAGTATGATGCTGCGGGAGGTTCTAGCGGGGGTAAAAGCCCTCGGAGAACTGCACATTACCCGCCCTCAACCCACCTTTCTCGGTCCCTACGAAGGCATTCCGTAGGGGTTAATTAGGCAACACGAACCTAGGCAACAGAAACCTAGGCAACACGAACCCGATCGTCGAGATAATCCTGAAGTTGCAGATTATGGTCATGGCTTAACGCAGTTTGGGGCAGGCGATCGCGCTCAAACGCTGCTACCTCCGCAATCTCCAAAGTATCCTGAACTGCAAAAGTCCCCCGCACCCGCACCTCCAGCGCCAGGGCGATCGAATGCATCCGAGGATCCCGATCGGGGGCCGAATAAATCCCCACCACTCGCCCCAAAGCTTCTAACTCCAGCCCCGTTTCCTCCCGCAACTCCCGCGCCGCTGCCGCCGCGATCGTCTCTCCCCAGTCCACCAGCCCACCGGGCAAACTCCAACAGCCATCATCCACCCGCCGCACCAGCACGATCGATCCATCCGCCAGCACAGGCACCAAGGTCACCCCAAAAATGGGATGGCGAAAAGCAACCTTGGCGATCGTTTTGCCATACCGGAAAATCTGCCGCAGGATCGATCGCGTCATAAGCTCCATCACCTACAAAATCCTCCCATTTCCCCATAACCCTCGTTCCCAAACTCTTTTACTCGGTTATTCTCATTCCTAAGCCCCCTTGCTCTCGTTCCCACGCTCTCTTACTGGGTGCATTTCACTTTGGAGCCACCCAGCCCCTAACCTGGCTCAAAGGCTCGTAGTGCGGACTTTAGTCCGCCCCTTGGCAAAAGTGAAATGCACCCCTCTTACTCTCGTTCCCACGCTCCAGCGTGGGAATGCCTCCCCGACGCTCTGCGTCCAGTCCCAACTCTCCCCAACGAGGGATGATCTCACGAGAAGGTTTACAGAGGGCGCTGGAGCGCCTACAGAGGAATTCCTACGCTCTGCGTGGGAACTAGGGTAGAGCTACCAGCAGAACAGTGGGTCAAACCGAGGCATAGAGGCAGACGGGTCAGGAAACCTGACCCCTACGATCCCACAGGTCTTGTAGGGGCGCGGTTTTCGCGCCCAAGAACGATTCGCTTAGACCAAGCTAGGTTGGGGAATATCCAACAGAGACAGTAATAGATCGAGATCAAAACTGTCATGGCTCAGTTGGAACACATACTCCCGCTTAATACCATCGTGGAGCCGCACCTCTCCAAAGGCGTGCTCAATAATTTCCACCGTCGAGAGAGTATCCAAATCCACCGTCAAAATGGGGATTTCCATTTCCTCAGCACGGGCCAGAATTTGCGGGGTAGGGGCAATGTGCCCCGTCAGGACCAGGCACTGGGTTGAAGTTTCCAAAGCCGCCAACTGGAGATCCGTCCGATCGCCCCCGGTGACGATCGCCATATTATGACCTTGGCGGAAATATTCCAGGGCCGAATTCACATTCATCGCCCCGATGTAGAGCGTTTCCACCATTAAATCCATCCGCTCCTTCGAGCAGAGAATTTCCCCACCCAGCCGCTTCACCAACTCACCCACGCTGACGCTCTTCAGCACCTCATTGTGGGGGATCACACCCACCACAGGCACCCCATGGCGCTGCAAAAAGGGCTTAATGCGGGCTTCCACCTTGGGCAAATGCAAGCTCGGCACATCATTGAGAATGACCCCAATCAGGCGATCGCCCAGCCGCTGCTTTGCCGCCACCAGCCGTTCCACCGTTTTCAAGGAGTGGAACCGAATCACCAGCACCACCACCGCATCCGTAGCCTCAGCCATTTGCTCCAGGGACAACCCATAGAGATGACCCTCATCCAGGGTACCCGGTCCTTCCAGCAACACCAGCGGCACAGTACTTTGGGCCAAGGTTTCCTGAAGCTGAGCCGTATAGGAGGGGGGGGTCTCTTCAACGAGGGACTGCTCGATCGTCTCATCGCTGAGGGTCAGCAGCGGAGCATAAACGCGATCGCGGCCTAAATTTAAGGTCGTGACCAAAAATTCTACATCTGGATCCAAGGAAACGCTCCCTTCGCCGAGGGCCACCCCATCCTCAGGAACTGTTCCTAGGGGTTTGCCATAGGCAATGTCAACCCGTCTTTGCTGAAGGCAGTGTGCCAAACCCAGGACAGCCGTGGATTTTCCGCTATAGGAATCAAGAGAACCGATGATTAAGTTTTTACTGGTCTGTGGCACGTTATTTCTCCAAAAAAGTGATCTACGCCATCCCTAGGGCACCTTATATTTTAGGGTGAATTGTTTACATTTATACAGAAAAAATGTCAGTAACTCTTTACGGAAATCCCCTAGGGAAAGGCCGAAGACCTCGCTCCCGTTGCCCGTTGACGGGCCAAAGCCTTGAGATTTTGACAGCGGACTAGCTCCTCAAAGCTGAGGGGACGCTGTTCCAACTGCGCCACTGCTTCCAGAGCCGATGCCAGCGCCTCGATCGCCCCCAACTCGCCATAGCCCCGCCGCTGGGCCAGCCGAACTGCCCCCGAATCTGCCTCCAAATCCCGCTGGGGACTGTGGTTCCGCCGCCACAGTTGTACCCCCCCCAGCGCCGTCAGTCCCACCCCCGTTGCCAACCCCACAAAATCCGCCTGAAGGAACTCAATCCCTGTCCCCAACAGCCCGATCGCCATCAAACCCTGGTACGGCTCCGGCTTCAGCCAGCGCACCGTCATCACCCAAGCCACCGATCGCAGCACCAACAAATCCCGCTGGGCCTGCTCCAACTGCTGCCACAACTGAAAATTAAGGCTGAGACGATGGTGGCGCTGCCAGGGACGCGGCACAGGAACGTGCAGGACCGCAGCTTGGGCGTTGTTGATGAGCAGTTGGACTTTATGGCGACCGGAGGCGGGAACCAAGTTGAGGAGGCGGTTGATTTCGCGATGGGGGTCGAGGCTAGGATCGGGAACAGCAGGCATGGGGGTCAACGGGATAGGGCACTGTCGTGCCAGCGGTGGAGCAAAACGTAGGACAGGGCCGTGAGCGCGGTAAACAGCAGGATACCCAGGGCAGAAACCAGGAAAAGCGCTGCAAACATTCGGGGAATTTGCAGGTTATAGCTCGCCATCAGAATTTCATAGGCTAGCCCCGATCGGGTGCCCCCCGTCCCCGCCACAAACTCCGCCACCACCGCCCCAATCAGAGCCAAACCGCCACTAATGCGCAATCCCCCCAAAAAATAGGGCAAAGCATAGGGCAATTGCAGATGGATCAGCGTTTGCCAGCGGGAAGCGTTATACAACTGAAACAGGTTCAAAAGCACCCGATCGACGCTCTTCAAGCCCAGCACCGTATTGGACAGAATGGGAAACAGAGCCACAATCCAGGCGCAAATCACCAGGGAAACAAAGGTCGCCGACTCCCCAGGAACAAGCTTGCGCACCCAGATAATAATGAGGGGCGCGATCGCCACGATCGGCGTTGTTTGGAGAATAATTGCATAGGGAAACAGACTTCGCTCAAGCCAAACACTTTGACTAAAAACCATCGCCAAGGCCAGCCCGGAGAGGGCAGCTAAGCCAAAGGCCAGCAGCGTAATCTGCAAAGTTGTCACCAAAGCAGGCCACAATAGCCCCCAGTCTTGGATCAGGGTTTGGAACACCAGCAAAGGGCCAGGGAGCAGATAGGGCGGCCACTGAAACAGCACAACCGCGCCCTGCCATGCCAGCAAAAACAGGACACCCGTCGCCAAGGGCGCGAGCCACTGCACCCGCAATAGGGGCGCAAAGAGCCTAGTAACCGTAGTAAACGCGAGCATTATGCAGACCCGCTCCCTGAATTTGGGTTTCCGCGAGAGTCGCCGCTGCCCGATCGCCAAAGGGACCGATCGCCAAAAAAGAACCCAAACGGGACCCGCGTTGCTCTAAGGGGGGCATTCCGCCCAGATTAGCCTGCATTAACGTCTGGTAGATCTCATTGAGGGAATTGGGACTCACCGGAATCGCAATGTAGTAGGACTTCACCCCAACACCTGGGGCCATGCCTCCCGGCCCAAAGGGCGCAGCCCCCACCCCAGGCGCAGCATTCCCGACAAAAGGCGCAGAACCCAAGGGCAAACCCGTCCCCAAGGCCGGTAAAGACCCAAAACTGACCGTACTACTGTCCGCAACGCCACGCAAAGCACCAGGGAAGGGCGGCAACGTCCCCGCCGCACCAGACACAATTCCCCCTGGCAAAGCAGCCGTTGGCAAGGCAGTTGGCAAAGTACCGGGCAAAGTACCGGGCAAAGCACCAGGCAGAGTAGCAGGAAAAGTACCCAAGCCCCCCGCCCGGTTAAAGGTCGAGGCAGACCCCGTAAAGGGAAGGGAGGGAGCAGCCCCAAAATTTCCAGCCCCAAAATTCCCACCGGGCAACGTAGGCAGCACCGGAGCCGAACCCAAGCCCCCAGCAAAGGGCACCGCACCGACCCCATTGCTCACCACAGAAGCCACGGCACCGGGCACCGGCCCGCCCCCATAACTGGGACCAGACCCCACCCCCACCACAGGCTCATTGACCGTTTCCACCTCTGCCAAAATGCCCTGGGCATTCAACTGGCGAATCAAATCCTGGGCATTGGCCTCTGTGCTAAAGATTCCGACCTGGATCACCCGCTGATCGTCTACATCTCGGCGAAATGCGCCCGGTTCCAGCCGCTGGACCTGTTCTAGCAGCAAATCGCTACTGCCGCGCACATAGACCAAATAGCGAGGACCAGCCCCAAAGGGCAACACAGTCTGCACCGGACTCCCCAAAGCTGTGGAGAAGGGGGGAGCCGGAGGCACCTGAAAGGGTAAGTCACCAGCACCGGGGGGCAACAGCGGAACCGAGACCGGAGCCGTAACCGAAGGAGTGGGAAGGGGCTGGCCAAAGGTGAGGCCAGAGGGAGCCGCAGGGAGCGCCAAGGGAACTGGGGCCAGGGTTTGGGGTAAGGTTTGGGAAAAACCTTGCGAAAAACCTTGGGGCAGACCCTGGGCCGAACTGGGGGCAGTGCTACCAAAACTGTCGCCGAGCAGCAGCGCAAACCCCACCAGCACAACGGGGGTTAGGCGGGGGGTGGCATGGCTCAGGAAGGGGGAATGACTAACCATAGTGAGGGAAAGGAGCGGGCTACAACGGGGCAGAAGCGGGAGAAGCCGGAGGGAGACTAGGGTCAGGGTTTGGACGATCGTGGCCTGGAGCCGTAGCTGCAAGCCTAAAACTTTAACCTAAGGAGCCTAAGGATCTGAAGCATAGGCTGAAACGGTGATGACTGGGGCAGTGACCCCCCTCGACCCCAAAAAGTGCCTCAACTGTAAGCTCCTTTGCCAGTCTTGACAAGGGAACCTCCCAAAGAAATTTTCAGGCTGCAACGTTAACAACAAAAATTGTTATTGACGTTTTTAATTGCGATCAATACCATGGAACCATGACGACCCTGCACCAGTACGCCCACCAAAATCCCCACTGGACCCTGGAGGAATTCGTGACGGTATTAAACCGGCTTTTGCCCCAATTTCTGCCCGATCGACCCGATTCCAGCGACTCCAGTGCCTCCATCCCTTCTAAGAGTCCCCACGGGGTTCGAGACACCCTTACACCCCGCCTCGTGCGCCACTACACCAGCCAAGGTTTGGTCGATGAACCCCAAAAACTGGGCCGATCGGCCCGCTACGGCTACCGGCATTTGTTGCAACTCCTCTTAGTGCGGCGGCTCCTGCGGGAAGGCTACAGCACCCAAGCCCTCCAGCCCCTCCTCCAGTCCAAAACCAATGCAGACCTAGAGGCACTACTCCAGGGAGGCGTACAACTCACGGTGACCCCCGCCAATCCGGCCCTGGCCTTCTTGGAAAGCATCCGGCAGCGATCGGCCTCGCCTCCTGTCCCCGCTCCCGCAGCATTTGCCCCCCCTGCTCCCCCGGTCTCCGCCAGTCCCCCCCCTGCTCCTCCCGCTTTTCCAGCCCTCGATCGCGCCAGATCCATCCCCTTTGATCCTTCAGAAAACGTCGAGGCTTTAGAAGCTTTAGAGGACTCTGCCCCCCTAGCCCCCGCAGACAAGGCTGAAGATCCAGAAAACACTGAAGATTGCCCTGAAAACTTCGCCTTCAGGGGTTCAGACGACTTTACAGGCCCAGAAGTCTCTCCTTCAGCCTCTACCGTGGTTTATCCCCAGTGCAGCCTCTGGACCCGCTTGGTCATCTTGCCTGATCTTGAACTGCACCTCGGACCAGAGGTAACCCTACCCCGCACGGCCCAGGAGCGAGAAAATCTAGCCCAGGCCATTGTTCAAGCACTAGAAACCCTTCCCAACTCAAATTTCCCCAGTTAATCCCAGTAATCCCAGTTAATCCCAGTTAATCCCACTAAACAGGAGCTTGCCGCCCATGCAACCCACGATCGACCTAATTCCCCTGCGCTCCGCCCTCTGTCCCCAGGTGGCCAGCACCCTAGACCTTCTCATCCGCATTACGCCCCCTAGCCCCGAAAAAGCCGAAGAACGGCCCGATCTCAACCTTAGCTTAGTGCTCGATCGCTCTGGCTCTATGCAGGGCCACAATAAAATGCCCTACGCTAAAGCAGCGGTCCAGTATGCCATAGAGCAGTTGCAAGGCCGCGATCGGGTCAGTATTGTCGCCTTCGACGATCGTGTTGAGATCCCCGTCCCCAGTACCCTCGCCCAACAAAAACACCGCATTGCCCAAGCCCTCCACAAAATCCAAGCACGAGGCAGCACCGCCCTCCATGCCGGTTGGCTAGCCGGAGGCACCCAGGTCAGCCAGCACCTTAAAACGGGGCAATTAAACCGGGTCATTGTCCTCTCCGACGGTTTAGCCAATGTTGGCGAGACTAATCCCGATGTGATTAGCCAAGACGTGCGGGGACTAGCCCAGCGGGGAGTCAGTACCTCCACCGTGGGGGTTGGGGACGACTACGACGAGCAGATGTTAGAGGCGATCGCCGCCAGTGGCGATGGCAGCTATTACTACATCGAAAGCCCCGATCAGTTACCCAACATTTTCGAGCAAGAGCTACAAGGACTGATGGCCACCCTAGGCCGCAAAGTAACCCTCGCCCTAGAACTCGCCCCCGGTGTCATCTGCCAAGACTGCTTTAATGACTTTAATACCGGGTCTAACGGCGATTATCAGCTTCCCAACTTGATTGCAGCTAATCCCTTTAGCGCAGCCTTCCGCATTCAAGTTCCCGTCCAAAAGCAAACGCCCCTCAATTGGGTTCTGAAGGTCCACCTAGGCTGGGATGACGTAGACAGCGGCGATCGCAAAACCGCCATCGCCCCCCTCACCCTGCCCTGGGTCAGCCAAAGCGAACTGGAAGACCTCCCCTTTAACAACGAGGTTCAACAGGAGGTTGCGCTCCTTACCGTCGCCCGCGCCAAGAAAGAAGCCGCAGAACAGGCCAAACAGGGCCAATACGACCTTGCCCAGGCCACGATCGTCGCAGCACAATATGAATTTTCCCTAGCCGCCCCCGCCGCTGCGATGCCTGCATCTGCCATGGCCCCAGAGCTTGCCTCCTTCGACAGCCTTCTTGATGATTTGCAGTCGCAACGCTACGAAACCTTCAGCAAACGCGGCCACTATGAATCCCACCTGCGGGGGCGCGGTTGGAGCCAAAGCCAGTACCAAGACTACCAGAGCCAGCGTAAAAGTAAGGGATCGTCCGCAAATAGCCAGAATCCCGGTGGACAGAATCCCGGTGGGCAGAATATCCACAGCCAGAATCCCCACAGCCAGAATATCCAAGGGCAAACTCTCCGATCGCAGCCCGATCTCGTTCAACAGGAACAAATCCTACAAGAGCAAGTCCAGCAGGGCAAAATTCAGGTAATTCAGGGCGATATTAGCAAAATTGCAGCGGATGCGATCGTCAATGCCACCAATGCCAAGCTGGATGGCTCCACAGGCGTAGATGCCGCCATCCATGCCGCTGCCGGATTGGGACTCAAGGCCGAATGCCGCCAGATTGGCCACTGCGATCCCGGTCAAGCCGTCCTGACCAATGCCTATCGCCTGCCTGCCCAGTGGGTGATCCATACCGTTGGTCCCCGCTGGAACGGAGGACAGCAGCACGAAGCAGCGGTGCTGCAAAGCTGCTATGAAAGCTGTATCGACCTGGCAGACCAAAATGGAGCCAAAACCCTGACCTTTCCGGCCATTGCCACCGGAGCCTTAGGCTGTCCGTTGGCCTGGGCTGTAGAGATTGCCGTGCGATCGGTCAGTCGCGCACTCCAAACGTCATCCCTAGAGCAAATTACCTTTGTTTGCTTTGATCCAGTCACCCTCAAGGCTTACCAAGACTGCCTCGAAACCCCCAGCCTCGTTTAAGCAGTCTTCAAGACCGGAGCCGCCTGAAGCAGCGATCGGGTGTAGGGGTGCTGGGGATAGTAGAAAACCTGGTCTGTCGGGCCAATTTCGACAATTTTGCCCCCAGACATCACCGCCACCCGATCGCAGAACGATCGCGCCACCCACAAATCATGGGTGACAAAAATATAGGTCAGCTTAAACTCCTGCTTTAGCTCCTGCATCAAATCCAGCACCTGGGCCTGCACCGTCGCATCCAACATACTAACCGGCTCATCACACAGCAACAGGCGCGGCTGGGTAATCAGGGCACGGGCGATCGCCACCCGCTGCTGCTGGCCCCCAGAGATTTGGTGCGGGCGGCGGTGATAGAACTCCTCCGCCGGAGTTAAACCGACCCGTTCCAGCATTTCCAGCACCTTAGGCTTTGCAGCTTTCTGATTTTTCGCCAAACCATGGATCAGTAGCGGATCGGCAATACTCTGGCCCAAGGACATCAGCGGGTTCAAACAGGCACGGGGATCCTGAAACACCATCTGCATCGATCGCCGCTGCCGCTGCAACTCCCCCGCCGTCAACGTCACCAAATCCCGCCCCTCAAACTCAATCTCTCCCGCCGTGGGCCGAATCAACTGTAAAATCGTGCGGCAGAGCGTACTTTTGCCACAGCCCGACTCCCCCACCAAACCCAGGGTTTCCCCGGCCTCCACCGCCAAATTCAAGTCATCCACCGCCTTAATCAGCCGATCCTGCTGCCCCAACAGCCGCCCCACCAAGCCACTGCCCAAGCTGTAATGTTGGTAAACATGGCGCAACCGCAGCAAGGGGTTCCCCTCCGGCACCGCCGCCAAGTCCATCGGTTCCGACAGCGTAGACAGATCGCGACGGGGGAACGCCGATCGCGATCGGCCCTGCTCGCCCCCCGCCGCCGGATCCTGATCGCCGTGGAGTTGAAGTGCCGCCCGCAGTAGGGTTTGGGTATAGGGATGTTGAGGCTGATACAGCACCTGTTGGGTGTCGCCCTCCTCCACCTTTTCGCCGTTGTACATCACCGCAATGCGATCGCAATATTGCCCCACCAAAGCCAAATCATGGGAAATCAGAATCAACCCCATCGATCGCTCCCGACACAAGCGGGTTAATTCCGCCAAAATTTGAGCCGCAACCGTCACATCCAGGCTTGTCGTCGGTTCATCAGCCACAATCAGCTTCGGATTCAGCAACAGCACCAAGGCCATCGCCACCCGCTGCCGCATCCCGCCACTAAACTCATGGGGGTACTGTTGGGACCGATCGCGGCTAATCTTAACCACATCCAACGCCTCCCCCACCCGATCGCGCACCTGGGCCTTGGTTAGCTCAGGGCGATGCGCCCGCAGCGTCTCCGCGCAATGTTCCCCGATCGTCATCAGCGGATCCAGCCGCGTCATCGGATCCTGAAACACCAGCCCCACCGCCTCCCCCCGAAACCGCCGCAACGCCCCCCCCGCCAGTTGCAACACCGGCGTTCCCTCAAAATACATCTGCCCCGCCGTCTGGCTCCCCGCTGGCAACAGCCGCAAAATCCCCCGCCCGATCGTGCTCTTGCCGCAGCCCGACTCCCCCACCAACCCCACACAGTCCCCCGCCTGGAGACTGAGGTTGACTCCCTTGACCGCAGGCTGAGCCGATCGGGGATAGGTAATGGATAAATCTTGCAACGTCAACAAGGGGCCAGAAGTCGTAACCATAGCTCTCAAACCAATAAACCCAGCTAAACCCAACGGCAAAAACAAAAGGCACAGGCCCGCTCAACTGCACGGGGGCCGGGTCAGGAAACCTGACCCCTACGGATGCATTTGACTAAGGCACAGGCCCGCTCAAACCCACAGGGGCCGGGTCAGGAAACCTGACCCCTACGGATGCATTTGACTTTGGAACAATGGACATCGGGTCGGGGTCGCGCCCCCGTGGCTTAGCGCTCTTCGCGACCCACAACCGGGGCAACCACGGGGGGATTTGCCCCGGTCGAACCCCCGTAGGGGCGTGGTTTTCGCGACCCACAACCGGGGCAACCACGGGGGGATTGCCCCTACCTAACCCCCGTAGGGGCGTGGTTTTCACGCCCTCTTTCGCATTTTTTCCGCTCCCGCCCTTTTCCGCGCCCCCATCACTGCTCAAACCGACGCATGAGATAGGCCACCCCAAAATCTCCATTGGGATGGTCCTCCAAAACCTCCGCCAAGGCAAAAATTTGCGCCGCCACCTCTGGACCAAGTTTGTCGATCGTCGCCTGCTTCTCCTGTTCCGCAGTCTCATGGCGACGCACTTGGGCTTGCCACTCCTGGGTAAACAGCACCGGAATTGTGCGATGCAGCCCCAGCCGCTCCAAAATTTGCCACTCGCCCCGATCGCACCAAATCCCCCCACAGTTGGGACAGCGCTCCACAAAAAAGGGCCGCGACCAGTTCACCTTAGCCCGCGCCAGGTAATGGTTACAGGCTGGACACAGCGCCGCCTTGGCATCATAGGGTGAAGGCTTAAAATGAACCTCCACCCTATCAGCAAGCTGAGCCGGACTTGGCTCGATCGGCGTTTGTTGCTCCTGCCAAGCTTCGTAGTCTTCGGCAGTAATCCAGAGTCCTTCACAGTCGGGACAACACTGAGTTGGAAGGTCTCCCGTCAACAAGCTGCCGGAGTTGAGGGAGGTTTTGCGATCTTTAGGGCAAAGTACAGACACAGGTCGGCTTGGGCAATGGTTAAGAATGGGTCACTCAAAAAATACCCTACTTCTCCCTCCCCTGGAAGCCTTAGGTCAGCTTTTGCCCCGCTAACCGCCCGGAAACCCCCCTTAATAGTCGCTGTCGGCCACGCAAATCCCCTTGCACTTCAGGCCATTGGTGGCGGTGCGGCGACAGTGGGGGCAGAGGATGGGTTCGGGTTCGGCGGGGGGAGGGGTTGGGACCGAGGGGGGGACGGAAAGGGGGGTGGATCCAGGGGCAGCGGTAGCCATAGGTCAAGGGTTGGGGGTAGGGGCGATCGATGACGGTGCTGAGGCGTGTAGTTCCATCTGTCAGGAACTCCTTGTAACAGATTGTAACAGCCATGGGCCAGTCCATCAGCCCAGCCCCTCCCCTTTGGATTGCCCCAAGTCAATACATATATACTACTTTTCGATCAAAAGAAAACGGCTTTGGGAAAGTTCAGCACCCCTTAATCCGCTGATCCAATCTGGGCTGCAAAGACTCCCCAATAAAAATAGGGTGCGTTACGCTGACGCTAACACACCAATTTTGAA
>JAYKJG010000057.1:0-3521 GCA_035286285.1 Prochlorothrix sp. | reverse complement strand
TTAACTAAGTTTTCTGGCAATATAGACCCCATAGCTATAGTATTCTTTATATTGCTCATAGAGTTTGATCTCCTCAACTTCCGCTGCAACCACTGCCCGCGCTGCCTCACTCTGACCATTCCGGTCCAGAAAAGCCTCAAAACTAGCCTGCATCGGTCGATAATAGTTCTCCAGCCAGCAAGATTGCGGCAACACAAAATACCCGATCGGCCCATAGCCCTGCTCTTCCAGTTGGCGAAGCTTGACCGAAGCCGTATTAATTTCCGGGTACTCAGCCTCCCAGTACTGTTGCAGTTGCCCCGATCGATCGCCCCTAATCCAGGTAATTTCCGACACCACCAACACCCCACCGGGCTTGAGATAGCGCCGCCAGTCTGCAATTCCCCGCTCAAAGCCAATATTGTAAATGGCTCCCTCGGACCAAATCAGGTCATATTCCCCCTCCACAAAGGGTAACTCAGCCATGGAACAACAAAGGGGCTTAATCTTGTCAGAAAGCTGTTGATGCTTAGCCCGATCGTCCAGTACATCCAAAAAGTCCTGAAGGAAATCCACCGCTGTAATGTGCCCCTGCAACAACCGCGCCAGCACTAGGGTCGCAGCCCCAGTCCCGCAGCCAAGATCGGCAACTTTAAGGGAAGCCGTGCGATCGACTCCGGCCAAATTCAACGCTTTTTCCGTCTCAGCTTCTCCCCCCGGTCCCTGACGGGCTGATCTCCGGTGCAGATCAATCAAAAGCTGATAGTCATCCATGGCTCTCTCTCCTAGATCATATTTTGAGTTGGAGTTGGTGCAATGGTCCGCTAACTCGCCTTCAAAATAGTTAACCCGATCGGTTCATCCTCAGCATAGCGCATCACAACATCATCATTCGTAACCTGCGATCGCAACTCAATCACAACATCCAGAGCCAACGGCGGCAACCGCTCCGGTTCCGTAGCACTCAACCCCTCCCACCGCCCCCGTCACCCCCAGATGACCCGCAACAACCTGACTCACTCCCCTTCGCGCTCAACCTGCGATCGCAGCAGTCCAGATCAGAAGACATTTCAAGGACACGATCGGGAAATCCGTCTGTATATTAAGATATCTTACAGGGAGCCGTGAGCCAGTTTCTGGGAAAGGAGCAAGGCCAACGGCCCCGCCGGGGGTCTCCTTGGGATCCCTGGAATTTGCTGCGTAATTTTAGAGTCTGTTGGCTGTTCAGCAAACCTTAGGCTTTAGCCCCAGTGAGTTTGAGTCCCAGTGAGCTTGAGTCCTAGACTAGAAACTTAAGTTGCGCAGCAGCCCTGACAGTTCTTTTGGAGACTGCCGAGACCCCCATCTCGGTTCAGCCACGATCGGTTTGTCGCACCTTTTCCCAAGCGGTTTGTCGCACTTACACCATAGACCAGTTATGAAGAAAGACCTCACTCGTTATCGCAACATTGGCATCTTTGCCCACGTAGACGCAGGTAAAACCACCACCACCGAGCGGATTCTAAAGCTGACCGGGAAGATCCACAAAATCGGGGAGGTCCATGAAGGTGCGGCAACCACAGATTTCATGGAGCAGGAGCAGGAGCGGGGGATTACGATTCAATCCGCTGCCACCAGTTGCTTCTGGAAAGACCACCAACTCAACATCATCGACACCCCCGGCCACGTAGACTTCACCATCGAAGTGTACCGCTCCCTCAAAGTCCTCGACGGCGGGATTGGGGTATTCTGCGGCTCTGGCGGGGTAGAACCCCAGTCCGAGACCAACTGGCGCTATGCCAACGATTCCAAAGTGGCCCGTGTTATCTATGTCAACAAGCTCGATCGCATGGGAGCCGACTTCTTCCGCGTGGTCAAGCAGGTGGAAACTGTCCTCGCCGCCAAGCCCCTCGTCATGACCCTGCCGATCGGCGTGGAAAGCGAGTTTACTGGCGTAGTTGATGTTCTGACCCGCAAAGCTTGGATCTGGGATGAATCCGGCGATCCCATGAACTACACCGTCCAAGAAGTGCCCGCCGACCTAGTAGACGACGTGGAAGCCTACCGCGAGCAGTTGATCGAAATGGCGGTAGAACAGGACGATGCCACCATGGAGAAGTACCTGGAAGGGGAAGAGATTTCCATTGAAGAAATCAAAACCTGTATCCGCAAAGGCACCCGTGACATGGCCTTTTTCCCCACCTACTGTGGCTCTTCCTTCAAAAACAAAGGCGTGCAGTTGGTCCTGGATGCCGTGGTGGACTACCTGCCCAACCCCATGGAAGTGAATCCCCAGCCCGAAGTGGACCTAGAAGGGAACGAAACCGGCGAATTTGCCATTGTTGACCCTGAAAAGCCCCTCCGTGCCCTGGCGTTCAAGATTATGGACGATCGCTTCGGTGCCCTCACCTTTACCCGGATTTACTCCGGCACCCTCAACAAAGGCGATACCATTCTCAACACCGCCACGGGCAAGACCGAACGCATTGGTCGCCTCGTAGAAATGCACGCCGACTCCCGCGAGGAAATCGACAGCGCCCAAGCCGGGGACATTGTGGCGATCGTCGGCATGAAGAACGTCCAAACCGGACACACCCTCTGCGATCCCAAGCAGCCCGCCACCCTAGAACCCATGGTCTTCCCCGACCCCGTGATCTCCATCGCCGTCAAACCCAAGAAAAAAGGTGCCGACGAGAAAATGGGTCTGGCCCTCAACAAGATGGTCCAGGAAGACCCCTCCTTCCATGTGGAAACCGACGAAGAAAGCGGCGAAACCATCCTCAAGGGCATGGGTGAACTCCACCTCGATATCAAAGTGGACATCCTCAAGCGGACCCACGGCGTAGAAGTGGAAGTGGGCAAGCCCCAAGTGGCCTACCGCGAATCCATCACCCAGCGCCTCGAAGATGGCTACGTCCACAAAAAGCAAAGCGGCGGTTCGGGTCAATACGCCAAGATCGACTACATCGTCGAACCGGGCGAACCGGGCAGTGGCTTTGTCTTTGAGTCCAAAGTGACCGGCGGCAACGTGCCCAAGGAATATTGGCCTGCGGTGCAAAAAGGCTTTGCCAGTTGCATCCACCAAGGACCGCTGGCCGGTTTCCCCTGTGTGGACCTCAAGGTGACCCTCACCGATGGCGGCTTCCACCCGGTGGACTCGTCGGCGATCGCCTTTGAAATTGCCGCCAAAGCCGCCTATCGCCAATCCATGCCCAAAGCCAAGCCCCAACTCCTAGAGCCGATCATGAAGGTGGATGTCTTCACCCCCGATGATCATGTGGGCGATGTCATCGGTGACCTCAACCGTCGCCGGGGCATGATTAAGTCCCAAGATCCCGGTGCCACCGGCATTCGCGTCAAGGCCGACGTGCCCCTCAGCGAAATGTTTGGCTACATCGGCGACCTGCGGACCATGACTTCCGGTCGGGGCCAGTTCTCCATGGAGTTCTCCCACTACGCCCCCTGCCCCTCCAATGTGGCGGAAGAGGTGATCAAGGAAGCTAAGGCACGCCAAGCGGCTCTGGCCTAGGGAATGGTTGCCCTGACTCGGTAGGGTGGGCAGT
>JAYKJG010000056.1:0-14448 GCA_035286285.1 Prochlorothrix sp. | reverse complement strand
CCCGCCACCCCACAGAGGCCCACCCAGAGCGTGGCATTGCTAAAGACAATAATTTGGGCGATCGTCAGCGGCGGCACCCCCCAACTGCCATAGAAGCGGTAGCGAATGGCTCCGGCACTGAGGAAGGGAAAGCCTAGGCTGGGGCTGAGGCTGTAGGTGAGCAGGCCGGTAAAATAGATTTTGCGCCGATCGAGGCCGTAACCCAAATAAATAAACGCCAACAGGTCATAGCAGGCGATCGCCCCATAGCTCAGCAGCGTCGCCGCGATCGCCACCCCCCAACAGGACCACGGCGGCAACGCCAACCCCTGCCCCACCCCCGATCGGACATAACCGGACAGTTCCGGCACCACAACAGCCACGGCAAAGCCAAACAGAAGCAACCCTAAACTGGTTTGAAGACGGGGAGCGATCGTAGACCAACGCATAGAGAGAATAGGGGTAAAGGTGCAAAAATCAGCCAACCTGAAGCCGCTCTGGATCAACCTCAACCCCTTTCTCCTCACCGCCCCGGCCACGGAGAGAACGGGTCTAGCTGCCCGGATCAATCTCACACAGCAAAGGCAGCGTCACCGTAAAGCAAGAGCCGCTCCCCTCCACACTCTGCACCGAAATATAGCCCTTGTGGAGGTCTAGGCAGTGCTTCACGATCGACAGCCCCAAGCCCGTACCCTGGATCGTCCCCACATTGCTGGCTCGGTGGAAGGACTGGAATAGTTGGGGCATATCACTGGCGGGAATGCCAATGCCTTGGTCTTTCACCTCGATTTGGATGCTGTGGGAGTCCAGGGTGAGGGTCACCTCGATCTGGGTGTTGGCCGCCGAATATTTAACGGCATTGGAGAGGAGGTTCGTCAAAATCTGGCGCAGAAGTTTTTCGTCCAGGTTGTACTCGATCGACGGCCCAGGAGCAGCCGAAGGAGTCAAATCGGCGATCGTCGGGTTCGCCGCTGGGTGAGGCTGATCCACAAGGGAACCATAGACAACCGTAAAGCAAATCGCATGATCTGGATAGCCTGCCTGGATTTCATGGCATATTCTCTCGCAGAAGGCCACAATATTGAGGGGAATTGGTTCAAAGCGCAACTCCTCTGAGCCAGCCCGGTTCAGGAGCAAAATATCATCCAACAGCCGGGTCGTATGCTGGACATAGGTTTGGATCGTCGCTAAATGTTCCTCCCGCTTTTCCGGAGAGAGGCGATCGCCAAAGTGCTGGAGAATCCCCACCGAGGAAGAAATCACCGCCAACGGCGTGCGGAACTCATGGGAAGTCATGGCAATAAAGCGGGATTTGAGTTCACTGAGCTGCTCCGCTTCCTGGAGCGATCGATAAATCCGCTCCTCAGCCTCTTTTTGGCTAGTCACATCCGTAATGCGCACCAAATACAGCCTCGGAGCCATGGACTGGACCGACTTCGCCGCCACATTGCCCCAAAAGGGAATGGCCTGGAACGTGCGAAACTCCACCTCGCTGTACCAAAAGCCCTGGGTATCTAGCTCCGTAGTCAGGCTCACCAATTGGCGAGTTGAGAAGGATTGCTGGGGTAACGCGGTAAAGGAGCGCCCCAAAAACTGATGCTTGCCCTCCGCCTCAAACAGTGTAATCGCCCGCTGATTACAGTCCACAATTTTGAGATTATTCGGCTCCAGTAGCAACAGCGCATCGCTGGCATCGTTAAAAATAGCCTCCCGCAGATCCCGCTGACGGGTCAGTTCGGCTCGGCTGCGCTGACGTTCCGTAATATCTGCCACTCGGCCCACAAAGCGGTAGGGGGTTCCCTCCCCATCCACCAGCGTCGCCCCCTCCACCTCAATCCACCGCACCGCTTGATCGGGGCACAGCAGCCGACACTCAAAGCTGATTTGGTGGGTGTCTAGGGCAGCGCGGCACAACCGCAGCACCTCAGCTTGATCCAAAGGATGGACGGATTGGAGCCAGTCTTGGACATGGGTGTATAAATCCTCTTCTGTTTGGTCCCAAATCTTGCGATAGCCCGGACTGATATAGACTAGCTCGATGGGATTGAGGTTAACGACCCAGAATACTTCATTAATATGGGCAACCAACTGCTTAAAGCGTTCATTCGCCACTTGCAGTTCATGGGTCCGGCTCGCCACCCGTACTTCCAAGTCGCGATTGAGATGGCGCAACGCCCGCTCTGCCTTCCGCAGCGCCTGGGTCCGCTCTGCCACCCGCACTTCCAGTTCCGTATTCCAGGATTGCAGCCGATCGTAGAGTTCGGCCTGTTGGATGGCGATCGCCGCCTGAACCGCTAACTGCTCCAACAACTCAATTTCCCAAGGATGCCACGATCGCCCATAGGTGCATTGCTCCACCACAATCCAGCCCCAAAGCATCTCTAAGATTGAGCAAGACGGAGCCTGATCGGGTTGCCCATAGCCATCCTGTTGCCTCGGCAAGGTAATGGACACCGCCAGTTGAGACAGCATCTCACCGTTCCCCTGGGGAGACTCCAGGGGCAAGGGTCGGGTTAAAACCCTAACCTGAGCATGATCCGGGTGGGGAGACTGAAACAGTTGCAGCCATGGGTCGGCAGGATAAGGGCCAAGGCTGAGGGACGAGCAAACACAGGTAGACTGTTCACTCACGGCCAAAATCTCAATCTGAGGCGGGGGGTCCGTTGGGGGCAAATGCCCCCCTTGGGTGCAGATCAGCACCCGATCGGCCTTTAAGCAGGCCCGCAGCAACGTCACCAGTGTGTTGAGAATCTCGTCTAGGGTTAAACACTGCCGAATTTGCAGAGTAATGGAGCTAAGAAGCTGCTGGAGGTCTTTTTGGTGCTGAAGCCGCAGTTGGAGGTTGCGATAGTCCAGGGCTGTTCGGATCGATCGCCGCACAGCACCAGGGGTCAGTTTAATCTTAAACAAACAGTCCTGGGCACCCGCTTTCATGACCTCAACCGCTAAATCCGCCGCCTCCAGCATCGTAATCACAATGACCGGGATTTGGGCCGGGGTCGCAAAGGTTCGGAGCTGTGCCAAAAACTCAGATCCATTCAGATGGGGCATGGCATAGTCCAGCAACACCAAATCCGGTGGATTTTGACGACAAATCTCTAGGGCTTTGCTCCCCGAATCACTTAGCTCTATGGTATAGCGCTGCTCTTCATCGGTTGCCAGGTAAGACCGATACAGTCTGAGCGCTAAGGTTGAGTCATCCACAATCAAAATCCGAGGTGAGATCGTTGTCATACGAACTCCTGTGCTGCCCCACAATGCAGAATTACAAACTGGCCTGAACGCTGAGCCAAGCGACCCCCTGTTCACCCTGCCCGATCGCAGCGTCCGACTACGCCGTTATCTCCCAATCCTCCAGTGGCTCAGCCTCCTTACAGGGCAGACATAGGGTCACAACGGTATGGGCTGGAGTTCCAACCCCATCGGCCCCCGGTGTCGGACTGGCACCACTGGCCTGGGGCGGTTGGCTCTGGAGGGTTAGGCTACCCCCCAGCAGTTGGAGAATGCGTTTGACGATCGCCAAGCCAAGCCCACTGCCCTGCTGTTCATAAATGCGCCGCTCAAACTGCACGTAGGCTCCCACCTGCTGAATTTGCTCTGCGGTCATGCCTCGCCCCCAGTCTTTAAACGTGAGACAAAGTTGGTCGTCCTGGACCTCACCCTGAATGACGATCGCAGTACCCGGCTCAGAAAACTTCGCTGCATTATCCACTAACTCTATCATCAAGGTATGGGCATAACGCTGGGGCATCCACAGTAACACATCCGGTAGTTGCATCATCTGCAAATCCGCCAAGCGTTCCAGCTTCTCTAGCTGGAGTTCGGCCACGTTACCCAAGCTTTGGAGGGGAATATCAAAGGCTCCCCGCTGCCAACTGTGGGTCGTGTCCTGGAGCTTTAGCTCCAAATCCGCATAGAGCAGGAAGTTTTGGATGGTATGATACAGGCGTTCGGCTGAACTATAGACAAACCCCAGCATTTCCTGGGTTTCCTCAGGCTCCCAAGCGTTGGGAGTATCCAGCAACAGCCGCGTAAAGCTCATAATGCTGTTGAGGGGCGTATTGAGTTCATGGGGCAAAGCAAGGCTGAGATTCTGGCGCAGCTCCTCCATTTTCTGCTCTTGGGCTTGATTTTGGCTGTTCTGCTTACTGAGGCGCACTTCCACTGCCGCCAGTAGCTCCAGAGGGGTAAAGGGCTTGGTCAGGTAGTCATCTGCTCCCAGTTCCATGCCCTTCCGCTGATCAGGCCGATCGGCCTTGGCCGTGAGTAAAATCACGGGCGTGTTCACAAATGTTGGATCCTGACGCAGCGCCTCCAGCAGCCCATAACCATCGAGTCTTGGCATCATGACATCTGAAATAATCAGATCCGGACGGTGTTTTCGGGCCAGTTCCAGCCCCTCTTGGCCATCCTGAGCCGTCAGCGCTTCATATCCGCCCAGTTCTAGAATTTGCTGTAAGTTGAGGCGAATCTGTAATTCATCTTCAATCGCTAAAATACAGGTCATAGAGCAGCACTCGTGAAAGGGAGAGAGTTGTAGGTTGCAGGAACCTGCCCAGCAGGACCACAGGTCAGCCCAGGGGGCAACGGCGATCGGGGAAAATTCCCCGGCGTTGCCTGGGTTGGGGACCAAAAACCAAGGGAGGCCGATGGATAGTGTAGGGACGATCCCCAGCAGGACAGGCAGGAACCAGGGCAAACTGGAACCCATGCAGACTGGAATGACGGTGAGACAGCTTGAGCGATCGTAACATTGCACCAGAATCACGGTCATGGGCAATCCCGGCCTGCTCAGCGGCTGACTTGGCGGGCTTCCGCCCCTGACTGACTTCAGCCCTACCCTAGCCCATTCCCAGCCTCATCCCCCCCTCCCGGCAAAAACTGGCGCTGAAACTCCGCCAAGGGCAGCGGGGGCGAAAAATAGTAGCCCTGGACCACGCCACAGCCATGCTCCTGGAGATAGACCAACTCTGCTTGGGTTTCCACCCCTTCCGCCACCAGTTGTAATTGCAATTTCTGGGCCATTTGGATAATGAACTGGGTAATGGCCTGGGTGGTTGTGTTTTCCATTAACCCCCGCACAAAGGATTGATCGATCTTGAGGATCTTGAAGGGAAACTGTTGCAGAACCGACAAAGACGAGTAGCCAATCCCAAAGTCATCGATCGCAATCTTCAGCCCCAAATCGCGCAGGGTCGCCATGGTCTCTAGGGCCACCATGGGATCCACAAAGACTAAGCTTTCCGTCACCTCCAACACCAGCCGCTGGGGCGCAAGGTTGGTTTCCGTGAGGGCTGCCTCAATGTCTTGAATCAAGTTGCTGGCATAGAACTGGCGCGGCGACAGGTTCACGCTCACCTTGGGGGCGATCGGGGCGCTACAGTGGGCAGACCAAGCTTGGGCCGATCGGCAGGCTTCCCGCAAAATCCACCGCCCCAAGTCCACAATCAGCCCCGTCTCCTCCGCCAAGGGAATAAACTCAGCCGGGGAAATAAAGCCAACCTCCGGGAGTTGCCAGCGCACCAAGGCTTCCGCCCCAATGCACTGGCCAGAATTGAGATCAATCTGGGGCTGGTAGTAAACCTGAAGTTGGCTCTGGTTGAGGGCATGGTGCAACTGGCTGGTGAGCCGAAGGGCACGCAGCCCCGATCGGCGATCCTGGGGATCATAAAAGCAATACTGGCGCGGATTGGGCGGCTGACACTGGGCCAAGGCCACCTCCCCACAACTCAGCAACCCATCCAAAGTCTGGCTATCCATGGGCCACTGACTCAGCCCCACGATCGGCCTCAGAACCACCTCATGCTCGGCATCTTCACCACAGTACAAAGGCCGCTGGAGCCGATCGATCAGCCCCTCCACAAACTCAGTCACCGCCGCCACCGGCAGTTGCCCCGCCCGGAGAATCGCAAATCTCCCCTGCCCCAGGGACGCAACCGGCGGCGTGTCAAGCTGGGCAAAGGGGGGTAGAGGATTGGCGGGGTCTAAAACGCTGGAGTCTAGGGAGCGGTAGAGATTACACGCCCGATCGTTGGAGGCCAAGGGCGCGTGGGTATAGCCCTGGATTTGGGCCGCAACCTGCTGCAAAATCTCCTGGGACAGCGTTTGGCCCAACAGGGACTCCAAGGACGGCCAGTTTTGAATTTGCAGCAACAACAAATAGCCCGTTGCAAAGCTGCTCAGCACCGTTGAGGGCCGATCGGAGGCCGGGTGCATCAGGTTCGGCATCGCTTTTCCCTGGATTTGCCATAACCCAAACACCTGCTGTAAACCCTGGTTATTGAGCAACTGGGTCAGAGAATCGTGGCAGGAAACATAGCACAGATGGGCCGCCGTTTCCGCCAATTGGGTTTTATAGGGCCGGGTGAGGTGATCCGTGCGCCGCAGTCGAGTTTCGATCGCGTCCAGCAGTTCCTGGGGCGTAAAGGGTTTAATCAAATAATCATCCACACCTAGATTCATAGCGGTGCGCCAGTCTTGCCGGGACGCTTTGGCCGTCAGGAAGATAAAGGGGATGCGGGCGGTGCTTTCCTCTGCTTGCAAGGCTTGGAAAACGCCGTAACCATCCAGTTCCGGCATCATAATGTCACTAATGATGAGATCCGGCAGAATATCAAAGGCACAACGCAAACCCTGGGCACCAGAGGACGCTACATAGACCGCAAAGTCAGAAAGCTCCAGGATTTCCTGGATATTCCTGCGGACTTGGGGTTCATCTTCAATGACGAGAATTACGGTCATGTCAGTTTCAGTATGAATGGGGCATACAACTTAGGCGCATATGGGTCGCATATGGGTCGCATATGGGTCGCATATGGGTCGCATATGGGTCGAACAGGCATGGCGACCATCTCAAAAAGGGGGCTATCCTGCCTTTCCCACAATCCCGTAAAATCTGAACAGGTCACCTTGACAACCCTTCATCGTTCTTTTCTGCATCCACACCCAAGCAGGGAACACAGAAATCAGCATCGCCACGTTCTGGTCTTAAAAGGGGGGTACTGCAATGGGGTTACTCTATCTTGCCAGCAAATGCTCGGCGATCGTTGGCTAACCCCTCGGTTTTTCCGATTTCCCTAGGTTACCTCCCGCTCCCTCACCGCTCCTTTTAAGGAACACCCTGGGGCCACCCCTAGACCTCTCCCCCCAATCGCCCCCTCCCATCCCTTACCCAAACTCCTTTCCATGGCTGATCTGCAACACCTAACCCTTCTCCAGAGCCATTCCCACCGCTGGCAAGTGTGGCGAAGCCAATACCCAGAAGTTCAGCCCAACCTCAGCAATGCCGACTTGGCGGAAGCCGACCTAGGGGCTGTTAACCTCTCAGAGGCCCACTTAGTCGGAGCCAAGCTGGTGGGGGTGAATCTGGCGGGGGCCAATCTTCAGGGCAGTAACTTAATGGGGGCAGACCTGCGCGGGGCCAACCTAGCCGGGGCCGATCTCACCGAGGCCAATTTAATTGGGGCCAACCTACGATCGGCCAACCTCCAAGACAGCGATCTGTCCCACGCCAATCTACGGCGCACCAATTGCAGCATGACCAATTTCATTGGGGCCAACCTCAGTGATGCGGATCTGCGGGAGGCCAATCTGACGGAAGCGGAAATGATGGGCTGCTTGCTCTACCGCAGCCGCCTCGATCGGGTCACCGCAGGGCACACCCACCTGGCCAAAAGCCTAGCCTATGGCAGCACCTGGACCCAAGCCCAGTTGCAGTATTGCGACTTCCGCTGGGCCGATCTTCGCAAAGCTCGCTTTCCCAATGCAATCTTAGAACAGGTGGATTTTCGCCGATCGCGCCTGGAAGGAACCCAGTTCACCCAAACGGACTTAACCCTCACCCAGATCCATTACACCTGCCTGGATCAAACTTGGGATCCCCAGATAGCAGCAGAGCGCAGCATTGTCGTGATGCAATAACTGGACGCAATCACCGGACGCAATCACCGGACGCAATAACTGGACGCAATCACCGGACGCAATCACCGGACCCAATAACTGGACGCAATCACCGACTGGGTGCAATAACGGGGCTGGCGCGACTCGAACGCGCGACCTAGCGCTTAGGAGGCACTCGCTCTATCCATCTGAGCTACAACCCCACGGGGACAGAGACGACCCCCCCTCAATCATACAAGGGGATGGCGACCGTCTCCTAAACCTCTAGGGATTAACCGTATAGGCTGAGACCAATTCGGCAACCCCCTTTAAACTGAGATCTCCCACGGATTCAAGCTCGTTTGGGTCTAAATAACTGGCCACCTGGGCGGAAACCAAAATTCGATTGGGCTTGGCGGCTTCCTGGAGCCGCGCTGCAATATTGACACAGGGGCCGATCGCCGTATAGTCCGATCGCTCCCGACTGCCAAATAATCCCACCACCGCATCCCCCTGGTGGATCCCACAGCGGAATTGCACCGCAGGCATCCCCGCCGCCGTCCACTGGGCATTGAGGCGGGTTAGGGTTTTGAGCATTTGCCGCGCCGTGGCGATCGCCCGCCGCACCTGCTCCTCTGGGGCTAGCTCCTCCGGTGCCCCAAACAAACACAGCACCGCATCGCCAATAAATTTATCGATCGTGCCGCCATTGGCAAAAATCACCTGGCTCATCTCCCCCAGATACTGGTTCAGCAACTGAGCAATTCCCCGCGCCTGAAGCTGGTTCGACAGCGGCGTAAAGCCCACAATATCCGTAAAGACAATGGTGACCAAGCGCGGCTCCGGCTGCAATTCCAGGGTGAGGGTTCCGGCGGCAGCTTTTTGGACCATGGTGGGGGGCAAGAAGCGACCAAGAACCGTTTCCGTTAGATAGCGATTGAGTTGGGAGAGTTCTTCGGCTTGGTTGCGGGTGGTTTCATAGAGGCGGGACTGTTGCACAGCGATCGCCGCCTGGGCCGCCACCAACTGGGCCAATTCAATATCCGCAGCCCGCCAACGGCGAATATATTCCACCTGACGCAGGGAAATACTCCCAATCAGCCGATCTTCAATCAGCAATGGCACCACCAGCAAGCTTTGGGTGGGCTGATCGATCGACAAACTTTCGGCCCCTAGTTCTGGGTGCTCCCGCAGATTATTGACCACCACAGGCCGATGGGTTTGGATCAGCCGCGTCAAGACCGGGTTGCCCTGGATCGGGGAATAGGACTGGGGTAGCTCCTCATTGTATTGAAGGGGATGGGGTGCAGTGGCCTTAGGGGCGATCGGGTCGGGGCGGCTGGGGCCAAGGCTGGGATGACTGCCATTTTCAGCAACCCGCTCCATGGGGGACAGGGTAACCGTTGCGGCAGTGGGCGATCGGCCTTCGGCCTCCCGATCGGCCAGGGCATCCGCCCCTGGGTTGGGCAGCACCGGGGCGATCGGGGCAGCGTCCACAGCGGTATCCACCCCAGCCGCTTCCAGAGCATTGCCGACAGGAGCCTCCTCCCGCAGCCAGCTTAGATGATCCTGGAGGGTATACAACCCCACACAATGCACATACTCATCCTCCTCCGTCCACAGGGACAGCGCACAGCTATCAACCCCCAGCGCCTCGCCCAATTCCTGGGTAATAGCCGAAAAAATCGCCTCCGGCTCCAGGCTAGAGCGAATGGTGTTGGTAATGCTATTGACCAGAGCTTGGCGCTGGGCCAAGGCACGGACCTGCTCATAGGCCAAGGCTTGGGACACCGCAGAAGCCGCCTGAGCCGCCACCAACCCCGCCAATTGAATATCTTCACTCTGCCAAGTCCGCACCTCATGGCACTGGTGCAAAGCCAACACAGCCAGCAACTCTTGCTGATACACCATGGGGATAATCAACGACGATCGAATCCCCAGCATTTGGTAAATATCCGCCAAAGACTGCTCCTCATCCACCATCGCCTGAAGTAACCCTTCCTGCTCTGTATCGGAAATCGCCAACAGATTTTCCGTTTCCCAAACCGTTTGGGACAGCAACGCCGCATAACTGGTGGCTAGGGTAGGACTAGGGCCACGGCCCGATCGAGGGTGGAAAAAACAATCCTCCGACGTAAACTGCACCCCTTGGAGCAGCTTCAACATACAAATATCAGCCTCAAAAATCTCGCCCACAGTTTCCACCAGCGTTTGCAACAACTGGCGATAGTCCAGGGCACTGCGCAGGGCCGTCGAAATCGCATTGAGAAGAGATTCCTGACGCAGGGAACGGCGCAATTCACGGGTGCGGCTTTGCAGCAAATTATGGGTCGCCAAAGCCTGCTCCACCACCCCCCGCAGTTCCTGCTCATCCCAGGGCTTGGTCACATAGCGAAAAACCCGACCCGCATTGATGGCATCCACCAGATCATCCACATCGGTGTAGCCCGTCAACAGAATCCGGACAATATCGGGATATTGAGCCGCCGTTAAACTGAGGAACTCGGTCCCGCTCATACGGGGCATCCGCTGATCAGAAATGATCACGGAAACGTCTGCCTGCTGTCCCAGCACTTCCAAAGCCTCAGGGCCACTCGACGCACGCAGGACTTGGTACTCCCGTCGAAATGTCCGGTAGAGGAGATCCAGATTGTCGGGTTCGTCATCGACAATCAAGATCTTAGATTTTGGCATTCGCTTGCCCTGCATGTACTTCTCCTCTAGGACAGAAGCTTGTTAAACGGCCAAAGGTTGAAATGACTCAATCCCCTGAAAAAATCTGGGTGCAAAATCCTGGGGTACTCAATCTGAGCAACCGGCTCCGGTACAAGATGGGGGTGACTGGCTCCGGCGAGGGGATCAAGACCCCGATGCTAGAATCCCGGTACAACGCGCCTGTGAAAGCTCTAAATCACAAGTAACAGCATTGTTGGGGGTCATCTCCCTAGATCTTTTCTGGAGCACTTTGACCCCATCCGCACAGAATTCCAACGATCGGGAAGGACAGGAGGGCACAGCAACATCAGGGTTAAGGAAACGGTGTCAGAAGCTTCTGAAGGAAACTAGGCCGTGTACCGTGGAAAATTGCGGTGTGCTGGCGGTGGGGGACTGGGGCGCTGTTGCCGTGGGAGGTTGCCTGGGCAAGGGTTACCACAGGGGTGATTGCCACAGGGTTAATTCCACCGGGACAAAAAGCGCCATAGAGGCCACCTTCCAACTGGATTGAGGCAACAAACTGAGGTAAGGCAGTTTGACCTTGTGGCTTGTACCACAGCCTGAATCCCGACGATTTCGGTACGTTGAGGGGGGCGGTGTCCACTTTTTGGGGTGTCCACAACCCGCCTGGGCTGGAACGGCTAAAACTCCATTCGTCAGTCTAACAGGTCTAACTAGGGAAGCATCGCGGCGGGGCAGTTGGGAAGAACCAACCCAAACCCGGCAAGGGCTTACCGCTGGCGTGGCTCTGCCTCTAAGCATTACCGTCTGATGGGTTCAGGATCCGGATGGTCCCCAGGGGCCGATCGGGTCCATTTCACTGTAGCGAGTTCACCAATTTTGGCGGGTTCACCAATTTTGGTCGGGGCAATCCCCCCGTGGTTGCCCCTGTATTTGGCTGGTCGAGGGTCGGCACAGGGGCACGACCCCTACCCGTTTATTCTGTTTCAGGCTCAACGGATTTGGGATAAGGCGTGGAAGGAGCGGCTAGGGCTACCGGACACCGCGTTAAGGGTAACGCTATAGTGATCGACAGTCACTCAACTGTTCTCCCCCAAATTATGACCTCGATCCCTGAATCTGCCACTCCTGCGTTATTTCAGTTTTTTCAGTTTGCCCTGAACCCAACCCGCTACCAAAGCCAACTCTATCGCCGCTTTGGGGATATTTTCCGGGCCTATATCTCCTTCCGGCGCGAGCAATACGGGCAGGAGACCAGGCTCCTCCTTCTCTCGGAACCCAAGGCGATCCAGCAGATCCTGAGCCAGGATACCGGGAAAGTTTTTTCTGCGCCCGGTGAGGTGAATCAGTTGTTGGCTCCCTTGGTGGGGAACAATTCCGTGATTTTGGTCAGCGGCCAAACCCATCGCCGCCGTCGCCAAATGGTGACTCCGCCCTTCCATGGGGAGCGCCTTAAGGTGTTTGGGGATTTGATTCTGCAAATTACGGGGGAGGTCATGGCCGAGGTGCCCGCCGATCGGCCCTTTTCGGCCCGATTCTATATGCAGAAGCTGACCATGCGGGTGATTTTGGAGGCGGTGTTTGGGCTGCACCAGAGCGATCGCTACCAGACCCTAGAAAAACTGCTGGCCGATCGGGTCAACATGTCCTCAACCCCCCTCACTTCGCTGTCGATCTTTATTCCGGCCCTCCAAAAGGACTGGGGGCCATGGAGTGCAGGGCGGCGGGTGAAGCAGTTAGCGGCGGCGATCGATACGATTTTATTTGCGGAAATTGAGGAACGGCGGCGATCGGGGGTGGCCGATCGCACCGATGTGCTATCGCTGCTAATGGCGGCTGAGGACGAAAACGGCGACTCCATGGGCAACGAAGAACTGCGGGATGAACTGCTGACCTTGCTCCTGGCGGGCCATGAAACCACGGCAACGGCCCTGACCTGGGCCTTATATTGGCTCCATCGCCACCCCGAAACCCGCGCCCAGATCCGGGCCGAACTGGACACCGTGCCCACCCCCTGGGATCCCATGGCCCTGCTGCGCTTGCCCTATCTCTCGGCCTTCTGCAATGAGGTCTTGCGGATCCATCCCGTTGCCATGTTCACCTTTGCCCGCCGGGTTGAGCAGCCGGTGACGCTGTTGAACCATGAACTGCGGACAGGCGATTTGATCATGGGGTCGATTTATTTACTGCACCAGCGCGAGGATCTCTACCCCAATCCCCAGGAATTCCGGCCAGAGCGCTTCCTAGAGCGGGAGTTTTCGCCCTATGAGTTTATGCCCTTTGGGGGAGGGGTGCGGCGCTGTGTGGGGTCTGCCCTAGCGCTGTATGAGCTAAAGTTGGCCCTGGCCCAGATGGTGCAGCATTGGGAGTTGAGGTTGGAAACCCAACGCACCCTGAAGCCCTATCGCCGGGGTTTGACCCTTGGACCCAATGGCGAGGTGATGTTACGCAAGGTCGCCGATCGATCGGCTTCGCGCCCAACACCAACCCCGATCGCCCCCCCAGAAACCCCCGTCCTCTCCCGTTAAGCGCTGCCCAGTCCCCTTCCCGCTGGGCGCATCCCGTGCTTCGGGGGACCGTTGAACGGTAGCAATTGCCGCCTCAACGGGTTGCCGTTCACTGGAGAACCCTCAACATCGGGTAGGGGTCGCGCCCCCATGGCTCCCCTCTTGGCGACCCACAACCGGGTCAACCACGGGGGGATTGCCCCCACCAGAACCGGGGAATCTGCCCCCGTGAAATCGACCCTCTCAAATCGCCTCAGGTCGGTTTTCTGGAACCTGAAACCCTCATTCTCCTGTGGCCCCCTGAATCATTACCCGTGACATGGACCCCTTGTTTAAGGGTTTTGCCAACCTGTTAGGTTTCCGAGGGCGTGGAGTCGCGGAACTGGGAGGGCAGATAGGCCCCCAGCAGACCCACAATAAAGCCCCCCGCATTTTGGGCTAAGGGAAGCCAATCTTCAGTTCGGGTGACCACCGGACCCACCCCAAAGGCAAGGAAGAGAATGCCCCACAGCGGCGACAGGACCAAAACCCACTGCCATGCGAAAATTTGACCTGGTTTGCGGGGATAGGCCGCAAGGCCGCAGATCACCCCGCCGACGATCGAGCTAATAAACGTCAACACCCACTGTTCCTGGGGCAGTCCCGGCACCACACTACAACCGTTCTGGCGAATGCAAATTTCCACCGCCCGCAATGCGCCTAGAATGGCCCCATCTTCACCATTGTCCCGCACAAAATACTGGTTCCCAAAGCGGGTTTGGAGTTCCACCCAAAAGGTCCGGGGAATGATGCGGTAAAAATCGCCGCCAACATTGAAATTGAGCAAATTACCGCCACGGGGATCGGCCACAATCAAAAAGCTATGGCCATCCAAGTCCCAGTAGTCCTTCACGGCCCGTCCGGGGGTGCGATCGTACTGGGTCAAAACCCGCAACTTCCAGCCGGTTTCCGCTTCAAACTCCTCCAGTTCCTCCGCCAAGTCCTGGGCCTGAAAGTCCGTAAAGGAGTTGGCCAAATCAATAATGGGCGTTTGGAAATCGGGCAGTAGCTCCGGATTGTCGTAGGCGTGGGCCGCAGGGACACCCCAGCCCAAAACCAGCAGCAGGCTCAGCAAACCAGCACCGACAAGCTGGGCACAGTGCTGAACAAACCTGCGGGGAGGTAGTAAGTCGCGGGTGGCTAACGCCGGTTGAGTCAAGCGAGGGGTAAGACGTTGGGTCATAGCTTTATTACCGTTCCGACTGCATGGTCTGGCGACGAACCTTGGGGTCTCATGCGGGCCTGGTGTGGAGGAGAGCAGCACGGGGCAGGCACGGTTTATGAGAGTCGCCTAACATTTCTTTACATTGCTCTAATCTACCCCAATTTTTGCCTCAGCGTGAATCTTTAGTGAACCCAAGGTCAATCC
>JAYKJG010000055.1:0-13704 GCA_035286285.1 Prochlorothrix sp. | reverse complement strand
AGAAGGATTTGTATCGCCCTCATAAGGCTCTTATGGTGGGTATCGTGTTCATGGAGTATACCCAAGCTTTGCTGTATCGGTGATACAAGCCTGATCTTGTACCTCACTTAAGTCTTAAACCCTCTATATAGATCAGATTGTAAAGTGCCTTTCTGCTTAATAAGCGGCTTTATAGATAGTCCTTACTCACCAATACCCAGTTCACATGAATAAGGTCTTTGACCATCTACAAATTAATGGCTATCGCGCTTTAGAAGTTGTAGATCTGCCCCAGCTAGGGCAGGTTAATATTTTGGTTGGAGATAATAACTCAGGAAAAACTAGCCTACTTGAAGCCATTTCCATTTTATGTAATCCCCTTGATCCATTTCAATGGCTTGAGGTTTCACAACGCAGATTGTATCTTGGCAGATCACCCCTGGCAGGGCTTCGACCGAACCTTGAAGCAGTTAAATGGATTTTTCCACAAAAAATAGAAATTGCTAGAGATATCTTACATCAACGTAAAGCGCCCATAGTAAAGGATAGTTCCTACGAAATCTCCGTGAATTCAAGTGGCAGTTCTCCTATACAGGGTTTTACCGCCAAGCTTGGAGAAATTTACGGAACTGGAATAGGAAAAAACAACCAAGATAGATTCAGTGAAGATAGCTCTTCTGTTGATGAAGATGTTGCTTCTGAAATAGATTCTGTTCGACCTGGACTTGAGCTGGAAGTTGAAGCAAAGTTATCTTCAACACAAGTTAGCTTATTTGAGCCTGGACCAGAACGCGAGTTATTTCAGTTTTGGGAAAACGAGCGATTTGTTCAGCGCAAGCGTAACAAACCCCTTGTAAGGAATGCAACTATATTCCCTTCATACTCTTCTTCTGAACCGATTTTAGATCGACTTTCACGAGTGATCCTTCGAGAAGAAGATGGTACAAGTGCCGTATTAGAATTAATCCGCTGGTTTGATGATGATATTCTTGATATTCAAATACTTTCGATACCAGGTTCTAAAGCAACTCTTTACATAAAACATAAAGAGCTAGGTTTTGCACCTCTATATATTTTTGGCGATGGATTTAAACGAACGTTAGTTATCGCCCTTACTTTACTAACTACCTCTGGTGGTGTACTTCTGGTTGATGAAATTGAAACATCTATTCATGTTTCAGCTCTCAGCCATGTATTTTCTTGGCTGATTGAAACTTGTCGCCGACTGGAAATCCAACTTTTTGTAACAACTCACAGTCTTGAAGCTATTGATGCAATGTTACAGCCTACAATTCCTACGGACGATATCGTAGCTTTTCGTCTGAACCCTAAGGAAAAAGTCCCGCAGCGATTTTCTGGCAGCTTGTTACATAGATTACGTTCAGAGCGTGGACTGGATTTGAGGTAGCCATGGTTAGGTACTGCTACATTGTTGCCGAAGGTCCTCAGGATCTTGAATTTCTTATTCGCTTGCTCAAATTCTATAACTTAAGTCGGATTACTTGTTTATCCTCGCTCGACTCATTTTGGAAGCCACTTATACCTAGAACTTTTCCCGTTGATGATGACTTGACAAAACGTGTTCCTGTTCCAACTTTTCTACGCAATGCTGATTTATCAGTTGCATTGCATAGTGCTATTGGCATCTCACGTTTATCAGACACTATTGAAGAAAGCCTTGCTTTGTTGATCCCAGCTTCCGAAATCTTTGGCGTTGGTCTTGTCTTAGATGCTGATGATAGGCAAACACCTCAAGAAAGATTTGACAAACTGACCTCTGAACTCTCCTCTAAATTATTCCTGCCAGGTTTATCATTACCCTCGGTGCTAGGTGAAGTTGCGAAAGGTTCTCCCCGATTTGGCATTTTTATTATGCCCAATAATTTTGACGCTGGAACGCTGGAAGATATTCTTCTTGAATGCGCTCAGGTAAACTATCCGGACCTATTAAAACTCGCCCGTGACTATGTTTCTGGCATTGATTGTACTCAACTAAATACAGATGATTTACGACATTTAAGGAAGCCAGCAGGTCAAAATAAGGCAGTAATATCAAGCATTAGCAGCATACTAAGACCTGGCAGGACTCTGCAAGTTTCCATACAAGATAACCGATGGGTAGATGAACACACGATAGAGTTAGAGAGTGTAAAGCTTGCTAGAACATTTCTAGGTGAAATCACAGGATTGATATGAGAAAATGAACAGAACAAGTGCGATCGTTCCGATCGTAGGGTGTATTAATGGAATGTAACGCCCCTTAAAAGAGCCGGTGAGAGGAGAATTATAGCGATGTTAGACAATAAAGAACGTGCCCCCCGCAATCGGACAATTACCCTGAAAGACGAGGAAAAAGCAAAATATAAACAAAGACTGCTGCGGTTAGATGAACCTGCAAACTTGCAGACCGTACTGAATCGCACGATTAACCAAGACCTGTTTCAAATTATAGATTTCTTGCCACAACAATCCGTTGACCTGTTGTTTATTGACCCACCCTATAACCTAAATAAAACCTTTAACTCCAGTAGTTTTAAGAAAAAAGATTTAGAAACTTACACCGATTGGCTAGATTTATTTTTGTCTGGACTTGAAGCGATCCTAAAACCTACCTCCTCGATTTATATATGTTGTGACTGGCAATCCTCACCCGCTGTATTTGAGGCCGTTAAAAACCGTTTTCAGGTTCGTAACCGCATTACATGGGAACGCGAGAAGGGACGCGGAGCAAGCAGAAACTGGAAAAATTCATCGGAAGATATATGGTTTTGTACCGTTTCTAATGAATACACCTTTAACGTCAATGCAGTTAAATTAAAGCGGAAAGTCCTAGCCCCCTATACCGTCAATGGCACCCCAAAAGATTGGGATATCACAGACCAAGGGAACTACCGTCTGACTCACCCCTCCAATCTTTGGACAGATTTAACCATCCCCTTTTGGTCAATGCCGGAGAACACAGATCATCCCACACAAAAGCCAGAAAAATTAGTTGCTAAAGCTATTCTCGCAAGTTCTAACCCCGGAGATGTTGTTTTCGATCCCTTTCTCGGTTCAGGAACAACCTCTGTCGTTGCCAAGAAATTAGACAGGCAATATTTTGGTGTAGAGATTGATGAAATGTACGCTTGCTTGGCGGAGAAGCGTCTGGATCTGGCTGATATTGAGTCTTCGATTCAAGGCTACTCAGAAGGAGTATTTTGGGAAAGAAACACGCTGAATGAGCAGGTACGCTCTATGAGAAGTTGCTAAGATCGAGGAGCGGCTAACCCACTTTGGCAGAGTAAGAGAATTTTGGCTCAATCATAGTGACTAGTACCGGGTGGCAGAAGTAAGCGGTCTATTTAGGCGGTGAGAGGCTTGCCTGTATAGTTCCACTTGAAGGGCTTGGCCATGGTGCGATTGAAGTAAGCCACAAAGTCCAAAATCCGGGCCTTGAGTTCAGCTTGACTCCGAAAACTGGCTCGCCGGAGCAGCTTGCGAACCAAAATGCTGAACCAAATTTCAATTTGATTGAGCCAGGAGCAATGCTTGGGAGTGAAATGCACGACCAGACGATGGTCCGGGTTGGTCAAGAAGGCGGTCCGGGTCGCCATGGATTGGAGAATGCCGGACTTGCCTTTCACGCCTAGTGGAGGCGGGTCTGCTTCTAGTTGCGCAACCAACCGCACCAGGGATTCAGACTGATGGGTGTTGAGACAGTCCATGACCAAGTGGATTTTGGGAGCCTGGGGGGATTGGGCCAGCAAAGTTCTGAGATGAGTGTCTAAGTCTTGCTCGGTCCGAGTGTCGCCCACGGTCGCTAAATCAATGCATCCTGTGGCCACATTCAAAGAGGCAATTAAGGTCTGTGTCCCATGACGGATATATTCAAATTCAACGCGAACACAGTGACCGGGCTTAAGCCCTAGATCAGGCATCGTGCGCTCCAAAGCTTGAATACCGGTCATTTCATCAAGACTAAAGGTCAATTCACCCTGCTCTGCCCGTGAAGCTGCTGTTTGGTAGACCTCACAGATGTCTTCGACTTTAGTTTTGAACTCTGGGTCGGGGGGGGGTTGAGCCAGTAGCGACTCTGGTGGGGTTTGAGGTCAGCTTCTGCCAACAGACGACCCACATGACGGGCACTGATGCTTGGGACAATCTCTTGTTGGATTAACTCATCTGCTAGCTCTTGAGGGGTCCAATGACTAATCGGGCGACCATATTGCTCAGGGGGGACACAGGCCAGAGCATAGAGTTCGGTGATTTGCTCCAGGGTAAAGGTGGGAGGGGCACCTGAGCGATAGGCATCCTGTAAGCGCTCAATGACCGGAACCTCCTGTTCACTCATCTCCAGCCAACGGCTACGCCAGTGGTGACTCATTTTTTTACCAATCCCCAAGCCACGGGCAATCTCACCATGACTTTCACCGCGATCTGCTCTTAAGATGATTTTGGCCCGTAACGCAATTTGCTGGGGGGTGCTAGGGCGCTTGATTAACTGCTCTAACTCGTGGCGCTCTGAATCACTCAAGGTTAAGGGGGGAGCGGATAGACGAGGCATGACTCATAACTCCTCTTTAGCATCCCCTCAATACTACCCTCATTTCTGCCACGCTGTACTAGTTATGACTCCCCTCTTCCCCCTTGGGAGAGGGGCCGGGGGTGAGGGGTCTTCATTGCGCTAGATGGCGATGATTGCCCAAAACCTCCCCCTCCAGGGGTCTCGATCGTCAAAATATCCCCCGCTTCCACGGCGATCGTCGCGGTTCCTGCCAAAACTTCCTGACTGCCATCGGCGCGATCGAGGCGGTTCACGCCCACTGCTCCGGGCTGTCCCCCCGCCAACCCAAAGGGGGCAATGCGACGGCGATCGCTGAGGAGATTCACCGTCAAGGACTCCTGAAACTGCAACCGCCGCACAGTGCCACAGCCACCAGAATAACGACCTCTGCCGCCACTACCCCGCCGAATGCTGAATTCCAGTAACTGCACTGGAAAACGCTGCTCTAAAACCTCAGGATCGGTAATTCGGGAGTTGGTCATGTGGGTTTGCACTGCATCACAGCCGGGAAAGTCGGGACCAGCCCCGGAGCCACCGCAGAGGGTTTCATAGTATTGAGCGCGATCGTTGCCAAAGGTGAGGTTGTTCATGGTGCCTTGGCAGGCCGCTAAGACCCCAAGGGCACCGTAGAGGGCATCGGCTAGGGCTTGGGAGGTTTCCACATTGCCCGCAACTACGGCAGCGGGGGGCTGGGGGTTGAGCAGGCAGCCAGGGGGAACGATTAAGGTCAAGGGCCGGAGACACCCTGCATTGAGGGGAATGGGGTCGGGGACTAAGGTGCGAAAGACATAGAGAACAACGGCTTTGCAGACCGCTAGGGGAGCGTTACTGTTGGTGGGTTGCTGGGGAGAAGTGCCGGTAAAGTCTAGGATCGCGCTTTGGGTCGCTGCATTGAGGGTAATTTTGACTTGAATCCCCGCCCCTGAGTCCATTTCAACCCAAAAGGGTTCGAGGCTCAGGGTTGGACCCAGTTCGGGCTGCGATCGCGGCTCAACGATCGGACTGCTAGCTGGACTCGGCTGGTTGATCGGCTGAGTCGCTGTCAGGGACGGGGCCGATCGCGGCTCCCCCTGTGACCTTTGGGTCTGGATCAGGCGATCGATCGCCCGCCGGACTGCCGCCTCGCCATTATCCTGAACATAGCCTAAATAGGCTTTCACCATTTCTCCGCCGTACTGTTGCACCAGTTTTGCCAGTTCCTGCGCCCCTTTCTCGTTGGCTGCTACTTGGGCCTGTAAATCCGCGAGATTTTGCCCTAGGTTTCGGGCGGGATAGGCTGCTTGGGTCAGCTTGTGGGCCAGGGCTTCTGTTTGAAAAACCCCCGCTTTGACTAAAATCTCGTTATCGAGCAAAATCCCCTCCTCTGCCAAGGTCCGACTCTGGGCAGGCATCGATCCGGGAGTGATGCCGCCAATATCCCCATGGTGGCCACGGGAGGCGACATAAAAGTGAGGTTGACGGGGATTTTTTGCTGCTGGGACTAATTGGCCAGCATCCGAGAGGAAAACTGGGGTAATGACGGTGATATCGGGTAAATGGGTTCCGCCGTTGTAGGGATTGTTGGACACATAGACGGTACCGGGGGCTAGGGCTTCGCCGTGGTGTTGGCGCAAGGCTTGGACCGCTTCCCCCATGGACCCTAGGTGAACGGGGATATGGGGCGCATTGGCGACTAAGTTCCCTGCTGAGTCAAAGATTGCACAGGAAAAGTCGAGGCGTTCTTTAATATTGACGGAATGGCTGGTATTTTGTAGGGTAAAGCCCATTTGCTCCGCGATCGCCATTAACCGGTTATTAAAAATTTCCAGCAGCACTGGATCCGCCGTCTGGGAAGCTGTGGGATTGAGATCAGGATGCTGTTGTGGAGCGGCGGTTGGGGCAGGATCGGCACAGGACACGATCGGCCTCGGTTCCAGCAGTAAGTTGCCTTGGGGCGTGACGATCGCCCGCCAACCCGGTTCAATGACATTTGTGCCCGTGGCTTCAATAATCAAGGCCGGACCTGTAATTTTGCAGCCTTGCCCTAGATCTTGGCGTTGGTAAACTGGGGTTTGCTGCCAAGACTCCCCAAAACAGCAGTCTACGATCGCGGCCCTCTCCGGCTCTCCCCGCTGCGGCTCTGGCGCTAACCCCCGATCCATCACCCCCGTTCGCCCAATCATTTCCGCCTCCCCCAGGGCAACCACTAAAGCCTGATCTGCTAAAACAAAGCCATAGCGCTGTTGGTGCTGCTGGGTGAAGTCCTGGGTGATGTGTGAGAGAATTTGCTCAGGGTTGGTGAGAATAGGGGAATTGAGGGGCCAGGAGATGGCTAAGGTGGAGTCGCTCCCGGCATAGCGGAGATGGAGGCGAAGGCAGCGATCGATCGCCACCACATCGGGAATTCCTTGCTGCTCTAGCTCCTGCTGGCCCTGTTGGGCTAAAATTTGCAGCAACTGATTAATTTCCCCTAGTATTTCCAGATTTAAGGTTTTCTCTACGGATTTTTCCTTTAGTACACGCCGATCGGCCACCCCCATTCCATAGGCTGACAAAATGCCGCTGTAGGGGTGGATTAAAATCCGCTGTATTCCTAGCCGTTGCGCCAAAGCACAGGCGTGCTGTCCCCCCGCCGCCCCAAAGCAACAGAGGACGTAATCACTAAGGTCATAGCCCCGCTGTACGGAGATTTTCTGGATCGCATTGGCCATATTTTCGAGGGCGATCGCCCGGAACCCCGCCGCGATCGCCGCTGGACTGCGGTTAATCCCCGTTGCTGCTTGAATAACTTGGGCCAAGTCCTGAAATTGCTGCTGCACGGCTTGTTGATCCAGCGGTTGCCGCCCATCGGCCCCAAAGACCTGGGGGAAAAATTGGGGTTGCAGATAGCCCAACTGTACATTGGCATCGGTCACCGTCAGCGGTCCCCCTTGGCCATAGGCCGCTGGTCCGGGATAGGCTCCGGCGGAGGCGGGTCCCACCTGGAAGCGATCGGCCTCAAAGCGCAAAATTGACCCACCCCCTGCTGCTACGGTATGAATATCTAAAATTGGTGCCCGCAACCGCACCCCCGCTAGCTCCGTTTCCCACTGTCGCTCATATTCGCCGCTATAGTGGGCTACATCGGTAGAAGTTCCCCCCATATCAAAGGTAATAATCTGCTCAAACCCCGCAGCCCTGCACACCTGCACCGCCCCCACTAGGCCCCCCGCTGGCCCCGATAACAGGCTATCTTTGCCCTGAAATGTCTCTGCCGCCGTTAGCCCCCCATTGGACTGCATAAACAGCAATTTTGGCCCTTTTTCAACCCTATCCTCGGTCGGAGCAATCTCCCCGTGGTTGACCTGTTCCGCCAACGTCATCTCTCCAGGACTGCCCTGACCCACGGATTGCCCTAATCCCGCTGTGACCCGATCGACATACCGCCGCAACACAGGCGACAGGTAAGCATCCACCACCGTTGTATCCCCGCGACTGATCAACTTAATGAGAGGACTGACTGCATGGGAGACTGAAATCTGGGGGAAACCAATGGATTTAGCTAAATTAGCTAACTGTTGCTCATGATCGGGATAAATATAGCTATGGAGCAGGACGATCGCACAGGACCGCAACCCCTCAGCATAGGCTTGGCGTAGGGGAGTCTCAACGGCAGCTAAGTCCAACGGTTGCAGGACTTCACCGTGGGGACTGAGGCGCTCCGGGACTTCAATGACCCGATCGTAGAGTAATTCCGGCTTCTGAAGGTGTAACGCAAAAATATCGGGCCGATTTTGGTAACCAATGGCTAAAGCATCGCCAAAACCCGCCGTAATTAGCAAAACCGTCGGCTCTCCCTGCCGCTCCAGCAGGGCATTCGTGGCCACGGTGGTGCCCATCTTAATCAGGGCAATCTGCTCCGCTGGAATCGGGTCTTCTGGCCCTAACCCCATTAAGTCCCGAATGCCCTGTAAGGGCGCATCGCTGTAGCGTTGGGGATTTTCCGACAGTAATTTATGGGTCACTAACTGGCGATCGGGCCGCTGGGCAACAATATCGGTAAAGGTGCCGCCCCGATCGATCCAAAACTGCCACAACTGCGATCGTGTCGTCATGTCTTAACCCCAGAAATTCCCATAACAATCCCAGAACCTTCCATGGTAAAACTCAGTATTATTTCAGCGCATGGGTAGCTTACGAACACGCACAGTGTCATCATCAACGGTAATTGCTGCTCCTTCTGCTAATTCTGGCTCTACAGCCGGTAAAATTGTTAAAAGACGCTGACTAATGACAGCGGGCTTGGCAGAAGATAGACGTAGTGTAATCAAACTGGGCTGTCCATAATTACCCAGCGCTACGAGCATGGAAAAGTCTAAGTCTTGGGTAACGATGACCCTCCCTTCTCTGCGGGCAAGTTCCAAAATCTCCGCATCGGCAGCAGTCATAGGCAGCAAGTCTGTCGTGCGCACGATGTCATAACCCTGTGACCTCAACACGGCCACAGTTAAAGGGGAAATATGGACATCAGCGAGTAAACGGATGCTACTCATGCCGAGGTAAAGCTAGCAATGCGATCGGAGACAGCCCAAGCGGCATAGTTGAGAGATTGACGAATATCCTCCTCTTCTAGCTCTGGATAAGCCTCTAAAACGTCCTGAATCGAGAGCTGACTGGCCAGTAGCTTCAGGACAAATCCCACGGTGATCCGCATTCCCCGAATGGTTGGCTGCCCAAGACAGACCTGGGGGTTAACCGTAATCCGATCTAACTCTCTAACCACTGTGGCACTCCTCCTTTAAACTTCTTTTCTATACTAAGGTTGGGGAGATCAACTGGGTAGGGGCAAAAATCCCCGTGTTTGCTCCGGTTTTGCCCCGAAGAGGGGAGCCACAGGGGCGCGACCTCTACCCAAGTTGTTTGACTGCAAAATCTCCTGATCTTAGAACATTTCCTAGGGAATTACCGGAGAATATACAGTTCCGACTACTCTAATCACGGTTCTTTGCGGGAAACCGTGATTAGAGCTTCCTAAGCAATCCTAGTGGCAGTTTTCGATACTGGTGATTCGCCGTAGGGTTAAAACATCGGTCATCTGCTTTAACTGGCAAGAAACGCGGTAAAGCTGCTCCTGATCGCAAATATCAAGGCAAAGCTCAATCACTGCTGGTTTAATCTTATGTTTGTCGGTGTTGACCTGGGCGTTGCGCACATTGATGTCATGATCACTGAGGCGGATCAGAACATCCTTGAGAACGCCGACTCGATCGATCACCTCCAACTGCAAACTGACCGGATAGGTTTGGCTGCGTCCGCCCTTGTTTTGGGTGTTCCAACTGACGGGAATGAGGCGATCGCCGGGAATTTCCGCCACATTGGGGCAGGTTTGGCGATGGACACTAATGCCGCGCCCGCCCAGGGAAACCGCCGCCAAAATCCCCTCACCGGGCAACGGCGTACAACAGCCCGCTAAGCGGTAAACCATGCCTTCTAGGCCCACGATCGGGGACTGGCTTCCCGTTGGGCAGTGGGGCTGGCTCTTAGTCGTTGAAACATGGAGAATCGCCTCTTCTGCCAGGGAGGTGGGCTGAAGGGTACTGCTCTGCTGGGCCTTAACGGCCTCTCGAATGCGGTTGACCACATGGTTGAGGGTGGTTTCGCCGTAGCCCAAACCCGCTAGCAAATCATCGACATTGGCATAGTTACAGCGCTCAGCTACGAGCTTCATGGGGTCCGACTTCAGTAATGCCTCAAAACCCTGTTTCCCCATCTCTTTTTCCAGCATATCCCGCCCCCGCAGCAGATTTTCATCGCGGTGGGAGCGCTTAAACCACTGGCGGATTCGGTTCTTGGCCCCATTGCTGACCACAAAGTTGAGCCAGTCCATGCTGGGATGGGCACTGTTTTGGGTGAAAATTTCGACAATATCGCCATTTTTCAGGGGCGTTTCCAGGGGGATCAGCCGCCCGTTGACCTTGGCTCCAGCACAGTGGTTCCCCACTTCCGTATGGATGCGATAGGCAAAATCCACCGCCGTTGCCCCCCGTGCGAGGGCCATCACGTCCCCTTGGGGCGTAAAGACGTAAACATCTTCATCAAAGAGGTTATCTTTGATATTTTCCAGATATTCCGTCGCATCCTTGAGATCACTTTGCCAATCCAGTAGTTGCCGCAACCAGCTAAATTTTTCGTCGTTGGTGGTGATGGTGCTCTTGGATCCGCCGGATTCCTTATATTTCCAGTGGGCTGCAATCCCATACTCGGCGATTTGGTGCATGTCTAGGGTGCGGATTTGCACTTCCATGGGCCGACCGGAGAGGCCGATAACAGTGGTGTGGAGCGATTGGTAACGGTTGGGCTTGGGCAGGCCAATGTAGTCCTTAAAGCGGCCCGGAATGGGGCGGAAGGCATCGTGAACAACGGCTAGGGCGCGGTAGCACTCGTCGATCGTGGTCGTAATAATCCGAATGGCAGCAACATCATAGATTTCGTGAAATTCTTTGTGCTGCTTCTGCATTTTGCTGTAAATGCTGTAGAGGTGCTTGGGACGACCGCTGAGGTCGATCGGCTGGATATTCCAACCCTCCAAGCGCTGATGCAGAATCTCGATCGCCTGGTTGATCCGGGCTTCGCGATCGGCCCGTTTTTCAGCAACCAATGTCTGAATTTCGCGGTAAGACATGGGTTCTAGATACTTAAAGCACAAATCCTCCAGTTCCCACTTCAAGCGCCCAATGCCCAGGCGATTTGCCAATGGAGCAAAAATTTCCCGTGTCTCCAGGGCTTTAATCCGGCGCTTCTCCTCTGACATAAACTCTAGGGTCCGCATATTGTGGAGCCGATCGGCCAGCTTCACCAAAATCACCCGAATATCCTGGGCCATGGCCAAAAACATCCGCCGGAAGTTTTCCGCCTGTCTCTCGGTTTTACTAGAAAAGTTAAACTTAGAGAGTTTGGTCAAGCCTTCCACCAAGTGACTGACCTCAGCCCCAAACTGGGCTTCAATTTCCTCCAAGGTGACCTCGGTATCTTCTACCACGTCATGGAGGAATCCTGCCGCAATTACCGTGGCATCACCGCCCAATTCCCGCAAAATTCCGGCCACTGCGATCGGGTGGGCAATATAGGGTTCTCCAGACTGACGAAGCTGGCCGTTGTGCAAACAGTAGGCAAACTGAAAGGCCCGACAAATCAGGTCTACGGATTCCGGGGAGTCTGCAAAGGAGGTAGAGCTAACCTCACAGAAGTCATAGCCTGGGTTAGTGCTAGTCTGGCGAATCAGACAACTATTTAACCAGGTTGGAATCTCAACGTCGTAGGTCTCACCAGGGACGACAGGGGCGGGTAGAGTGGCAGTATTCATGGTGTCCTGAAACTCGGTACGAGTAAAAGCGGTGTAAAGACCCCCTAGCGCCCTGGGGGAATGTGGGAGGAGTCGAAGGGAGGGTCGTCCTCGATCGCTGCGGACGGTGGTGGAAATCCGGGGCGGGGGTATAACACCAACATAGCGGGTCCGACCGGAGAAGCGAGGTTTCGATAGTAATCTCAATAGATCTCAGTGCAACGGCAGGCGCAGCGCCCTCGATGGGGGGGTGTCCTTTGCAAAGTTGCCCTTTATCATAACCTAAATAATTCTTTACACTTAATAATTTCTTAACGTTCTGTGACCGAAATAACAGATTTTGGGCGAATCTAGTGATAATCCTGGCCGGAGCCGAATTTGAGGGCTTGGAGCCATTGGCGGTAGCGGTAGCCGAGGGTGGTGCCCAACTGGGGCCGCAGCAGGGGTTCGAGGCGATCGGCGATGGGCCAGAGCAAGCTATAGCCCCCCAGCGCCAGATAATGGCGGAACCAATCCAGCAGCATCGGCACCCCAATTTGGGGCAGCAGCTTGGGCACCAGCAGAGGATTAAATAGCCCGACCTTGAGCATGGTTTGGGCCAAGGCGGGGAACTGCACGACATCCTGCATAAAGGGCTTGAGGACGGACGGGCCAGAGCGTTCCATGACGGTGAAAACAGCGGCTAAAACGCGATTAATCTGATCGGGGGCTAATTTTTGGTGAACCCCAACGCTCATCGATCGCTGAAAGAGCCAAGTCACCGACAAACTGGGCTGATAGGGCTGCAACAGCGCCAATTCACTGCGGCTCAGGCAGTCTTGGCGGAGGGCATCGTCAATGCCCTGGTCTAATCGCTCTAGGTGGCGCAACAGGGCACCGAAACCGCCAAAGCTGAGGGGGGATTGGTTGCCGCTACTGTCGCCGATCGCCAACAACCGATCCCAGGGCAATTGCAGCGGACTTTGGCGATAACTGGGCAGAATACCAAAGAGAGCGCGTTGGATCTGCAACTGGTCTAGGCTTACGCCTTGGTACTGCGGTAAAAGCTGAAAGTAGTCTTCAAATAACTGTTCCAGGCTGGGCCGATCGGGGTGGGCATCCAAATAGGTAAATAAATAGGTCGTGCGGCCATCACGGGCGGGAAAGGCTTCCCAGAAATATTGGCGCTGGTCGGCGATCGGCGTAAAGGAGGCGAACAAATCCCCGGTTTGAGTTGCGGCGGTGTCGGGATAGCCCTGGGCACAGGTGCCCACCACCAAACAGACGGCATCGGGTTTTTGGCCTTGGCGGGCTTGCTGGGCGATCGGCGACCCGTGGCCCAGGGCATCCAGCATTAAGCGTCCGGTGAGGGTTTGAGTCGGGTGAGATTGGCTTGGGGATTGCGCTGGGGACTGGCCTGGGGATTGATCTGGTCCTTGGGCTGGGGTTTGGGCTGGGGTTGGGCAAATCTCTACCGCGACTCCGTTGGGATGCACCGTCACGCCCTTAAACGCTGTTTGCTCCAGTAGCGTCCCCCCCGCCGCCAAAAACTTCTGTTTCAATAATTCCAACAAGACTACGGGATCCACTCCGATATTCAGCACATCCCGGATCCAAATCTCTTCCCCCCCGTTAAAGGCAATGCGTCCGGGGTTGTATTCTGTGGCGATCGCCTGCTCCAACTCCGCCGCACTCATTAGCCCCAGCTTGACCAAGGTTTCCAACTCAGGGCGGGAAATATTCCACTCCTGCACCCGCCCCCGCAAAATCCCCCGCTCCACCAAGGCCACTCGCCAGCCCCGCTGGGCCAAGGCCGCGCCAATCAACACCCCCAAGGTCGCCCCCCCAATGATCACGTCATAGTCCAGGGCTTGGGAATCTAGGGCATCCAGCCGATCGG
>JAYKJG010000054.1:0-10735 GCA_035286285.1 Prochlorothrix sp. | reverse complement strand
TGCTCCTTGGCCTTGCAGCCCTTGCCATGGTTGTGGGGGGGTGCGATCGGTTTGGGTCCAGGACCGCTCAAACCCCGCTCGGTTTCCAAAGCCAAATTCCGACGACCCCGATCGCCGCCCTCCTAGCCGAGTCTGCCCCACCAGAACCCACAACAACCTACGGGTTGATGGGAGAAGTCCAGCAGGTCGCGCCCTTGGTGACCGGGCAGATGTATGCCTTGGAGGATGGGAGCGGCACCATTTGGGTCTTGAGTGAGACAGGCGGGCTAGCAGTGGGCGATCGGGTCTTGCTAGAGGGATCACTCGCCTATGAAAGCATCCCCCTTGCAGGCCAAGAACAGGGGGAGCATTATGTGATTGAGACCGCGCAGTTAGAGGTGAAAGCGGCTGATCCACAGCAGGAAAATTAAGCAGGGGTGGATCCATCCCAGAAAATCCCCCCTAACTCTCCAGTCACTGGTGCAGCAGGGCAGAAATGAGCGTACTATAACGGGTTCGACTGCTCCCTTCGACTGCGCTCAGGGACCGTCATGAGGGGGAATATTTTGGGTAGGGGCCGGGTCTTCCGGCCCGCTTCGGGGATCTGACTCTGCGTCCAGTCCAGGGCGAGACTCTCCGGAGTACCCAGGCAGACAGAGGGAGAGGGCGCTGGAGCGCCTAGGGAGGAATTCCCACGCAGAGCGTGGGAACTAGTGAAGTGGGATACACCCGAAATCTATGCCTGGGTTTACTAGCTTAAAGATTCTAGATAGTCCCGAACCCGGTTGCGGCGCTTGGGTTGGCGGAGCTTTTGCAGGGCTTTGGCTTCAATTTGGCGAACCCGCTCCCGCGAGAGGTCTAAAACCCGACCAATTTCCGCCAAAGAATAACTTTGGCCATCCCGCAGACCAAAGCGCATCCGAATCACTTCCCGCTCACGGGGGGTCAAGTCCGCCAGCAACTGTTGCAGATCCCGTCGTAAAGACTCGCGGGTGAGGAGTTCCTCCGGCGAAAGATCGGTGGTTTCCAGCAAATCGCCCAGTTCCGTGTCTTTTTCCTTGCCGACGCGGGTTTCTAAGGACACAGCGCGGGGCACTCGGACCAAGACCTCCCGCACTTGGACCGGAGTCATGTCTAGTGCTTGGGCAATTTCTTCGATCGTGGCCGTCCGACCTTGATCCTGGGAAATAATGCGTTGGGCTTTTTTAATTTTGTTGAGCTTTTCGGTGATGTGAACCGGGAGGCGGATGGTGCGGCTTTGGGTGGCGATCGCCCGCGTAATCCCTTGGCGAATCCACCAGTAGGCATAGGTACTAAAGCGGTAGCCCTTGGTGGGGTCAAACTTCTCCACAGCCCGCTCTAGGCCCAAGGTTCCCTCCTGAACCAGGTCCAACAGCTCTAAACCGCGATTTTGGTACTTTTTCGCCACCGAAACCACGAGCCGCAGGTTCGCCTGGATCATGTGCTCCTTAGCCTTAATGCCCCGCTGTTGGATTTGCTCCATTTCTTCGGGACTAAACCCTAGGCGATCGGCCCAAACCCGCTTCCCCTCCACCAGCAGCGGCTTCAGTTCAGCAAGGTCAATCTCTGCGGCCTTGGCCCAGCGCTCCAAGGAAGGGCGGTGGCCTAGCTGCGCCGTCAGGGTATCGCGCACCTCCAGCAGGTTCACATACTGCTGAAGCACCCCGCCTTCCTGCTTGGCCAACTGGGTGCGCTGCTCCAGCAAGGTCATGTAGCGCTGGACCTTCTGGGCTTCAGAAACTTCCTCATCTCGGCGTAACAACCGCACCCGCCCAATTTCCTGGAGATAGAGCCGCACCAAGTCCGTCGATCGGCGGCCATTGCCAACCGCAGCAGACCCTAGGGATGAACTGCGGCTGCGGGTTGCGCCCTCTGGGTCATCGCCCTCTGCATCCAGCACTACCTCCATCTCCTCATCGGTCTCTGAATCAGTTTCTACGTCGATTTCTGCATCAATTTCTAGGTTAGGGTCTTCTTCTAATGCTTCAAGGGCTAGATCTCCCTCCCCCTCTAGGTTTAGCAGGGACTCATCGTCTAGATCCGCATCCAGTTCTGACGCTAGTTCATGGAGAGGGTCTTCGCGATCGATCATCGCGTCAAGATCAGCCTCCACTGCCCCACGGTGACGGGAGGGCGAGGCCGCAGCACTTTGATCGTCGGGACGAGAGTCTGAAAAAGGGGGGAAAACAGCCATGGTTATCCTGCCAACACACAGTAAGGGGTAGAGAGACGGGGGAAACTGCAACGGCTGGGCCAAGGTCATGACACATCCGGCACAACACCCGGTCTTGAGGTAGGGAGAGCGCAACAGAGAGCGCCAGAAAGAGAGCACAAGCCAGAGAGCGCCAGAAAGAAAGCGCTAGAAAGAAAGCGCTAGAAAGAAAGCGCCAGAAAGAAAGCGCCAGAAAGAGAGATAAACCAGTCAGCGGCAACCAATCCAGAACAACCCTGGAGAACTCTCGATTTGGCTAGACCAAAGCATAACTTGGCTGGGCCAAAGGTATAACTTGGCTGGGCCAACGGCATAACCTAAGTTGCTCAGTTGCCGACTATTAGCAGATGTACCCTGGAACTTCCCTCAGTTTTAACCGTCGGACCGATGGCTTCAGGATTTTTCAGTAAATTCAGCGCAGGACTGCACAAAATTTTATAAACTGCGCAAAACGTAACATTTACGCGGAATTTACCCGTCGTTCACACAGCATAAAGGAGGAGCCTACGGTAAGGCTAACCCTTGGGCCAGAGTATGCCCCAAACCACTACATTTCCCAACAGGGGAATTCCCCAAGGGCAACTGGCTCCACGGGGATATTGCGCGGTGTCCTCCAGATTGGAGCAGACTGGGGGCATTGGTGAGGTTAATTTTTGTAAAGCTGAGCTTGGTGTCCCGAAAAAGACGGCTGGCCTCGATCGTAACGCTATTCTTTAGAAAATAGGTTGTCAGCCACTAATCCGATCGTTGGTGTATCATCATTATCTCGATGGAACGGCTTGGGCGCAGAGGAAAACTTACCCTGATCCGGCGTGCGAATTTGGGCTAATTGCTCGGTACTGAGGTCAATTTCCTGAAGATGAGTCGAACTAAACAGGGTAAAACTCAAATCAGCATCGGTGAAAATGGCACCACGCAAATTGGCCCAGCGCAGGTCTGCCCCCCGTAGATCTGCCCCCTTAAAGTTGGCCTCACAGAGGGTTGCCTCCCGCAAATCTGCCCAGGAGAGATCCGCCCCCTCCAGTTGGGTGCTGTAGAGGTTGCAGCTAATGAGGTTGGCCCCGATCAAGATGCTGTGGCTTAAATTCGCCCGCATCAAGTTGGCCATACACAAATTGGCCATACACAAATTGGCCCCCACCATCTGGCAGCAATAGAGGCTAGCCCCCACCAAGTTGCTCCGGGTGCAGGAAATCCCCGTCAGATCCGACTCATGGAGATCCGCCTCTTGAAGTTTGGCGCGGTTGAGATTGGTGTTGCGCAAAGAACTGCGGCTGAGATTGGCCTTATAAAACAGGGCATCCTGACAATTGGCCCCCTGTAGGTTCGATTCCCGCAGCCGCACTTCTCGCAAATTGGCAAATCGAAGCTGGGCACCGCTGAGGTCACACTCCCCCAAGTCGGCGCGGCTGAGGTTGGCTCCCTCTAGGTTGGCTCCCTCTAGGTTGGCGGTGTAGAGGTCGGCCTCCCGCAGGTCTGCATGGCGCAGGTCGGCCTGTTGGAGTTGGGCAAGGCTGAGATTGGTGGTGTAGAGGGTGGAGCGGGTAAGGCGGGCTTCCCGCAGATCGGCTCCGCTGAGGTTCGCCAAGCTGAGATCGACCTCGGCAAGATCCGCATAGGTGAGTAGGGCTTCCCGCAGATCCACTTCCCGCAGGTTAGCAGTATAGAGGTCTGCCGATCGCAGGTCGGCCTGTCGCAGATTGGCCCCACTCAGGTCTGCCAGACAAAAGTTCACCTCCCGCAGATCGGCTCCGTTGAGGTGGGCCGATCGCAGGTCGGCCTCTTTGAGATCCGCCGTATAGAGAATGGCGTGGTTCAGGTTAGCCTGCCGCAAGACAGACCCGGACAGGTTGGAAAGTTTGAGATCAACGTGGCGAAAGTCGGCTTCGGTGAAATCTGCCGATCGCAAGCTCGCCTGAAATAGCTCAGGGTTAACCCCTTGGTGCTCCATGCGCCAACGGTTCCAGGCAGCTACGCCCTGTTGCAATAAAGCCAGATGTTGCTCATTGGCCATGGTGAGAAGGGAGGGGGAGGCCCGAAGGGTCACAGAGGGGGCGATCGCAGGATAGTCTCAGCAGCATAGCCTGAACAAGCCAGGGTTGACCCCAAATTCAAATCCCAGCTTAGCCAAACTGGTCCAGTTGGGCGAAGTTATAGGGAGCGGTAAAGTTGTTGTAGCGGATGCGCAGCCGATCGCCAAACCGTTGATCCAATCCCTCCACCGCTTGGCCAAATTCCGGCTCCAGATCCCAGGGAATCAAATAGGCGGCGTTATAGATCATGGATTGGGTTTGGGGATCACTTTCCACCAAGGAAATCGCATAGGAATTCAAGGCTTGGCGGAAGGTCTCGACCACATCATTTTGGCGATCGCTCAGTCCCCCCTCGATCGCCTGACCAATGGCAATGACCTCATCCATGCTTAAATTCTTGCCCTCCAAACGCTCCCGCTGGCCCTGAAGACGCTGGTTTTCCGCCATCAAAGCTTCCAGTTCCCGCCCTTCTTCCCAATAGACCTTCACGCTCACTTCGCGCTTGCCTTCCAAGTGAGCAAACAAGTCCTTCAGCGTCTCACCATAGGGGGCCGTAAACTGTTGCGCCACCTCTTCCCAGCTTTGGACAATCACCCGGTTCAACGGCAGGGGCAACAACACCCGATGGCCCTCTTCCATCGCCTTTTCCAAAACCTGGGCATGGCCCAAAAGATTGCGCCGACTGGCCAAATATCGCTCTTGTTGCGCTTCGGAGTATAAAAACATAAACCCCTCAACATCTTGCAAATGCACGGGCTGCTTATCTAAACCCGTTACATTGAGATGCTTTGGACCCGGAGGGGGGAAGATGCCGTACAGATAAAAGCCACAGGCCATGGTTAGACTCACTTAGACGTAATTCGATGAACCGCTTGGGGGGGCAACGGGGAGACTGAAAACTGCGGAGGATTCCTTCCCTCCCCACTGCCATCAATACCCCATTCAATACCCCATTAAACAGGCCGCTCAGGGGAAACCGTCAGCGTTGGAGCGGAAACGACGGTCACGGCGGGGGCCGTCGGGGCGGTTTGGGAGGTGAGGACCAGCCGGAGTTGGAGGCCGATTAAATCTAAATTGGCAATGCCCAAGTCCACACTGCCCTCCACGACAATACCCACATGGAGCAGCCGATCGAGCAACTCCAAAATCGTCGTCTCATGGGAGTTTTGCCCCGGATAATAGCCGCCCTTCTTGGGCAGCAAACTCCCCATTTCCCCCAGATCAATATTGAGTTGGGCCGGATCAATGTCAAAAATCTCACACAGGCGCACCACTTGGCCTTCTAGCGCCTGAAGGCTGTGGGCAGCCTCGTCCAGTTGGGCCTCGGACAGCGTACCGGTGTCCATCCGGCGGATCACCTGGGCTTCCATAAGTTGACGAATCAACTCTGTCACCGTCAGCAGCAAGGGAGCAAGACCCGCATCGGGCCGTTGCGCCTTGGCCTTGGCAGTCACGGGAGCCGCCATCGGTGGGGTTTTGGCGATCGCCCCCAGCCCAGACTCCGGGGCAGGGTTAGCGGCAGATTCAGATGTAGAGGCAGGCGTTGGGTCTGGTGCAGACTCAGCCGTGGATTCAGCCATTGGCTTGTTCTAGTCGTCTTCCAAGTGATCAGTAGGGCTAGGGGAACTGGGTTGGCGGTTTGCCCTCAGTTCAGCCTCTGGCAGGGCTGCGCTCCGCTGCTCCCGCAAATAGACAATTTCCTGCTCCAAGTCCTGAAGGCGGGCTTGCAGTTGCTGATTGGTTGCAGCCAATTGTTGGGCTTGGCTCTGGAGGTAGGGATCCCCTTCCCACCAGTTAATGCCCAGTTCCCTCGCCTTATCCACTGAGGAAATCAGCAACCGAATGCGGATACTGAGCAGTTCCGTAGAGGCGACAGACACGGAAATATCCCCCGCAATCACAAGCCCTTTATCTAGGACTCGCTCTAGCACATCCGCCAGGGTGGAAGACTGAACAGAAGAGGTAATGCCTCGGTTCGATTGCATAGGGGGGGGAGGGACTCAATAACAGGGGCGCAGAAGAAGACCGCAAGGCGGCACGGGGGCGATGGCGTTTGCCTACGATCGGCCAGGGAACCAGCAACCGCGATCGGGGGAAGAGATCTCCCCCAGAATATCGCGATCGGACCATTTCAGCCGGATTACGCCGGAGTGGATTCAACGCGGTAGATCGTCCGCCCTGCATCATGGGAGGCGGAATCGTCCCGCTGCACCACAACCCAGCCCTGCTCAGCCAGGGACCGGAGGGCATCCACGGCCTGGACTCGGCTAATGCCCAAGGCAGACTCGATCGCGGATAAGTGCTGGCCTTGGGACGATTGCAGATAGGTATAGATGGACTGTTCCACGTCGTTGCTAAAGGCCCGATCGCCCGTTCCCACCGCAACAAGCTGATTGGTAATCTGCTGCGCCACCTTTTGGGTAAAAGAAGGCAGTTGGGGGGAGGAGGAAGACCCCGCCGCCGCCCGTGGGGTTTCGGCTAGTGCTGCGGCCTCTGGTGCTTCTGCCGCCGCTGCTGCTTCTACGGGCTGCGCTAAGGTCACAACGGCTAGGGGAGCTTCCTGCTCTAAACCGGCCCCAGGGCGACTCTGGCCGTTACTGGTAGAGCCGTTACTGGCAGAGCCGTTTTGGCCGATCGCCGCCAGAGCCGGATCCATCGCGCCTTCAGGGTGCTCCTCCCCAGTTGCGATCGGCAGCAACCCATCCAGGATTGGTCCGCCTGCGATCGGCCCCGCGATCGGCACCACCGTCGCCCGTTCAACTGGGGTTGCTGGATTGCCTGTCCCCGACTTGGCCGCAGCTTCAGCAGCAAGGCGAGTGCCCTGGGCCATCGCCAGGACAACCCCCGCCTGTTGCTCCAAAGCTTCCAAGCGACTGAGACAGTGCCACAGCAACTGCATCCCTTCACCCAGGTCTAACTTCGTCCGCGACAGCAAAACATCCACACAGGTATCCCGGAAGTCATCACTGCGGGCACTCACCGGAATGCCATGCTCTTGGCACACCTTCGACAGCACCAAAGAAGCCCGCAAACCGGAAGATTTACCAACTTTGGCCCCCTGACGGAACAGTTGCACCAACTGCACAATCACATAGGCCGCTTCCCGCGACAGGCCGGTTTTTTGAACCATGATCTCCTGTTGGGTTAGCTCATCTGGCTCCGGCACATCGATCGTGATCAGCCGGTCCATCAAAGCGTCCTGGGTGGCATGGACCCCACAGTACTCCTCTGGGTTTGAGGTGAAGATACCCCGAAAATGGGGGCTAACCCGCAAGTATTCGCTGTTCTTTGCCGAAGGAGGCAGCACTAAGAGCTTTTCCTCTAGGGCAGAGAGCAAAACGTTATTGACTTCGGGCCGCGATCGGTTAAACTCATCATAAACAAGGGTAAATCCCTCACGACAGGCCATTGTTAACCGGGAATCGACCCAATTGTGGCGCATTTCATCTTCCACCTTCACCACACTATGGATGAAGTTATCCACCACCTTTTTGCGGCTATACCCATTTTGATTGCCGATAAGGTCCGACGTGGTAGACTCATCATCGCCAAAAATCAACATAATGGGTCGCCCCAGCAGATCGGCAAGATGCAAGGCCATGGTGGTCTTGCCCGTTCCGGCTGGTCCCCGTAAATGCACCGAAAAGCCGGATTGCAAGTAACGAAGTGCCCGTCGCGTCAGACGTTCAATAAAGGGGGTACTGACAAACCCTCTGGAGCGAGCCTGTAAAACAGTGGTCACGGATGAGCCGCCTCCTGGATGATGGGTATAAATTGGGCGTGACGATGGGCCTAACTCAGGGGCCATCTCACTTTAGGGAGTTAAATGGTGATCCCGCTTGGGATCTAAAGACCCCTCACCCCCAGCCCCTCTCCCAAGGGGGTAGAGGGGAGCAAGAGTATTCAGATTTCACGGCGGATCGCGAGATGAGTTAACCGAGATGAGTTAACCGCTACGATCGGGGCCATAATCCCCCCGTGGTTGACCCGGTTTTAGCCCCCAGCGGGGAGCCACGGGGGCGCAGCCCCTCCACGGAGGGAACCTTAGACCCTAGAATCCGAGTCTGACCCTGCGACACTAACTGAGCAAACGGGCGCTAGGCTAGCATTGGACCTGCCTGGGCTAGAATGCAGCCACTTCCTGGACAAAATAGGCCCGGTCCTGCTGGCGAATTTTGCCCTGTTTCGTCAGTTCGCGGAGGGCATCCCCCACCTGTACACGGGTCAACCCCAGCGGGGCATCCAAGTCCGCAAGGCGCATTCCAGGATGCTGCTTGAGATAGTTATAAACCTGGTCCTGGGTATTGTTGGGCGCAGGGGCCGCAGCGACAGGTTGGGGTGCAGCGGAGGCAGGAGGCGCAACGGGGGCGGGGGCAGGCTTAGGCGCAGGGGCAGCGGGACGGGTCGGGATCGATCGGGGGGCGGGGGGGCGGGCAGGAAGGGCCGATCGCCGCTGGGGCACCGCCTTAGGGGCAACTCCCCCTTCGCCCCAAACGGTCTTGTACAGAGCAGCCCGATGCTCCCGTAAATCCTGCTGTTGGGCATCGGCTTGGATCTGCCGCAGTTGGCCAGCTTGGTACACGAAGTGCTGGGTCTCTTGGGCTTGGGCCGCAACGGACTGGGCGATCGACTGGTGCAGCGATCGACGGGTTTGGGTGGCCGCCGCATGGCTTTGGGCCACCTGCTGACGAAAACGACTTAAATCTTGCCGGAGCGCCTGGGCCTGAATGCGGCGACTTTGCTGAATTTGGGCCACTTGGGCATGGGCTTGGGCGCGGCGCTGCTGGGCAACCTGTTGGCGGACCCGATCCTCGGCTTGGGCTTGGCTCAAAAACTGAGCTTGCTCTTGGGCCAAGGCCGATCGAAACTCGGCTAAGTCCGATCGCAGTTCCTGCTCTTGGCGCAGCCGATCGGCCTGCAACGCTTGAACCTGTTGGCTAACGGCAACCCGGCGTTGGGTCGCAACCTGGGCGCGGCCTTGATCCTGCTGCCGACACTGTTCCTGAAACAGTTCCCCTTCTAGGGCCAACGCTTCCCGAAACTGGTTCAGGTCAGTGCGAAGGGCTTGAGCCTGGTCAATCCGCTGCTGGCTGAGGGTCGTCAGGTGGCTGTGTACCGCCTCAGCGCGATCGGCTAACTCCTGTTGCCGCTGCACCTGGGCAGATCTCCATTGATCCTGTAAAGAAGTCATAGGGCTTTGCTGTGGATTTCTGTAGAATTCTGGGACTTTTAAGAGTTCTCAATAAGAAGGGCAACAGCAGGGCAACAAGGGGCTGGATCCTGCGCACCCGGTAGACCCACCCAAAAGATCCCGATGGGGCTGATCACCACGTTTAGCGCAGTGATGGGCACATGGGCAACCAATGGGGGAGGTGCAGCATTTCCCAAAGCACTCCGAAGACATCACCAACACGGCAGCGTCCCAAGCCACTTTTCCAAGGATCAGCACCGACTTCAGCCTTATTCTGTACAACGCCACCTGTACAACGCCACCTGTACAACGTCACCTGTACAACGCCACGCTGAACCTACCCTTAGGGCTGTACGGACGGAGAACCCCCTGCTTCCGATGAACAGGGCACACAGAACTCCTTCGTACACTTGCACGCCAGTTCAGTCAGGCTTGCACAAACTTACAAAAACTTGCACAAACCTAGACAAACCTGGACGAAATTCCTGCGACTGACCCAATATTTAACAATTGGCACAGTCTATGCTGCGTCTAGCACACAGCTTCGGGTCAGAGTCGCCGTTTACCCCAGTCCCTAGCACTTGCCGGAGCTAGGGTAAAACAGCCAATTCTGAGGACAGGACTGTCCTTAACAAACCCTAGGCAGGCACAGCAGCTTGGGCAGTCAGACCCACAGCCTCAGCGTACTTCAGGTAGGTTTCCACGGAAGCAATGACGACGCGAGCTTCGATGGACAGCAGTTCAATGCCCACCAGCGAGACCCGTGCCCAGGCATCCACAACGATACCCTTGTCCAAAATCCGATCGACCACTTCAGCCAAGCTGGAGGAGGAGTTTACTTTTTCAACAGCCATGTTTATAGCTCCCTTAGACAGTTTTAGAACAGCTCTCCCCGAAGGGAGAAGTCATTGGATTTCCCCAAACAGTGCCTGGGGATCTCGTGAACATTAACCTAACAGCAATCCAGGCTTATTATATTCTTTGTGCTAAGTCTTGAAGAGATCCGGAAGGAATTCCTTTACATAACTAAATGTTCTCGTTCTCGATCGCTGCACACCAGAGGCAGCCGGGAGGAGTGACGACCCGCCCACAGCCCGATCCAAGCTAGCGCCATATATCCGTGATTTCCACAACTTTATTCCGGCACAGGATCACGCCCTGAATCCTGCTTGGCTGACAGAAAATTCTGCCCAGGGTGCAAAAGCCGTGCCCCTACAAGACGCTGGGGATCATAGGAGCCAGGTTTCCTAACTGACCCTCTCAGCCTAGGTTTAACCCACTGCTATCCGTCAATCAGCC
>JAYKJG010000053.1:0-26691 GCA_035286285.1 Prochlorothrix sp. | reverse complement strand
GACTGACAGAAAATTCTGCCCTGGGCGCGAAAACCGCGCCCCTACAAGACGTTTGGGAGTGTAGGGGTCAGGTTTCCTGACCCGCCCTCTGCGCCTCGGTTTGACCCCCTTTTGTCAGTCAATCAGGCCTGAAAGAGCCGACTTACAGTCAGCCTTCCCACACAGCCCACCCGAAAAAACCGGAAAGAGCCTAGGAGAGCCGACTTGCAGTCGGCTTTTTTAATTTCCCCTTTCCCAGCAGATTTAAGCCAGGGCCGCCGCCGCAAAATTAGCCGGATCCTGGTCGCGACGGTGACGGACCGGGATCGGGAGGCCGGAGTGAGTCCCCGCGAGGGCAGCCGTGTGTTCCAAAGACTGCCGCAGATACTTCGCCGCATAAATCGACATATCGCGGGGTACACAAATTCGATCGCGCAGATACCGCAGCGCCACATCCCCACCGGGCGGCGGCACACAGTCGGCCCCCGTCATCAAATGGGTCAGGGCACAGCGAAACGCTTCCTCCACGATCGCATCTTCACTGGGATTAATCCGAATCAGCGTCGATCGGTGCTTCAGCATCCGATGCAGCGCCTCTTGGCGGGCCGTCTCCGGCTCCGGATAGGTCACATCCGGCAAACCCAGCCAAGGGCCATGATTGACCCGATCTTGGTTAATTTGGGCCTGTTTCTCCTTGTTGCTATAGCAACCCCCCATCTGGGGCGGTAAATCATGGACATGGGTATGGAAATCACTTTGGGTACCGCGATAGGTCGATCGGGTTTCCATCGCCTCAAACCAAGCCGAAAACCGAGGATTCTCCTCCCGCAGGGAATAGCCCTTGTAATAGTACAAACTGGCATTCATCCGCTCCACATAGGGCGTAAACACCAGATCAACCGTGCCAAACTCAGCTAAAAAATAGGGTCCAGGGGTGCTAGCCAGAGCTTCCTCCACCTGGGCAACCACCTGGGTAAATTGGCGACGGTTGAGCAGATCCTGGCCCGGAAAAGGAGCCGGATAACAGAGCCACTGGCACCAAGCCCGAAACAGCAGCCGCTCCAGTTGCCGCAGCGGCAAAACCTCCGGCGCAGTCATGCTCTGATTCAGTGGCCCAAAAGCCTGCTCTAGGGCCAGTAAAATATCATCACTCTCCGTAATCAGGCGACCTTGCAACTCCACTGCCGGAAGCATCCCCGAAGGCACCTTCTGCTTGTACCAGCGCTCTTTTTCGCCGTAACAAAACATCGTGACCTTTTCAATGCGGTAGGGAATCTGTTTTTCCTCCAGCCAGAGCCAAACTTTTTGGCAGTAGGGACACCAAGCATGGTGATCCCGGTAGAGGGTGACCTGGACGGCACTTTCCGGCTGGCCAAAGAGACGGAGCCGACTTTGGGCATTGGTGGGGCCATTGACCCGATCGATCTGGTAGTCCGTCAGTTGTGCCAGTTCAGACCAAGACAGGGCAGCCGTCGGCAGGGCCGGGGTCGCGGAAGAGGGGGAAGGACGGTTGACGGGCATTGGGCAGAATCAAAAACTATAGGACAATACAGACACGCAGCCGCAATCAGGCCACGGTCAAGCAGCTTATGTTGGGTTATTTTACGTGCTGTTGCTACGTGCTGTTGCACTGATTCACCGTCTTCAACCACAATGGAACAGGTCCTAGCCTCCCAGATTCCCGCTACCCCCCCGACCCCATGATTACCTACCCCGGCCTTGCCAGCGAAGCCTTTCGCCATCCCCTCGACCAAGAAGCAGAACAAGCCCTGCGCAGCGTCCCCGGCTTCGATCTGGTCACCCGTAAGTTCGTTGAGTTTCTCTATGAGCGGCCCCAGTTGGTCTACTTGATGGGGAACGCCATCCAAGTCGGTCCTGAACAATATCGGTCCTTATATCGCCTTTTTCAAGACTGTATCGCCTGTTTAGATGTCGATCCAGCACCCCAGCTTTTTGTGAGCCAGAATCCGGCGGTGAATAGCTATGCCCTTGGGGAAGACAACCCCTATATCGTGGTCAACTCCGGCTTATTAGATCTGCTCACAGAGGCGGAAATCCGCGCAGTTCTCGCCCATGAATTGGGCCATATTAAATGTGGCCACACGACGCTCACGCAGATGGCGCTGTGGGTGATGAGTACCGCTTCGCTGGTGGGTGAGTTAACCTTTGGGTTGGGCAGCTTGGTGAGCACCAGTTTGGTCATGGCATTTTATGAGTGGAGACGCAAGGCGGAGTTATCTGCCGATCGGGCGGCCTTACTGGGAACCGATCATCTGGAAACAGTCCTGTCCACCCTGATGAAGCTGTCAGGGGGGAGCCATCGGTATAGTCAAGAGCTAACCCTCAATGCTTTTCGTCGGCAATCCTTGGCCTACCAGGATCTAGACGACAACGGCCTCAATACCCTCTACAAAATGCTTCTCTACAGCGGCGGGCAAGGCATGATGATGACGCACCCCTTCCCCGTGGAGCGGGTCACCTATCTGGAAGAGTGGGCCAACTCTGGGGCCTACGATCGCCTGCGCCAAGGCCACTATCCTCGCCGCCCCTCTGCCCCCACCGCCTCCCCGGCCCGCCCAACCCCTGCCGCTGCACCCCTGTCTTCTCCCGCCGCAGCACCGACCTCGGCCTCCTCTGAAATTGTCCGTCTTCAGCAAGAAATCGCCGAATTACAGGAGGAGTTGGCCCGTCGCAAGAGCCAGCCTTAGCCGGTTCAGCGCTCAACATTGGTTGAGAGCACCATCCCACCGATCGCCATGGAAGCCTTTTTTACCCCCCTATACACCTTAATCCAAACCCATGAGTCGTGGCTGATGGAGCGGATCCTCTATTACGCCAAGCTCCACGGCTATACGATGTATACCTCAACGTTACTGGAAGCATGGCGTGTTTCAATCTGTGGGCTATCAGCCCCAATCCTAGCAGCCCTCCAGGAATTCCCGACCATTGAACCCTTAGAGCCGGGATTTGACTACCAGAACGATCCGATCGCGGCCTTTGGCGTGATGGAGGCCCAGCGGCACCGGAGCCGAGGGGTGACGATCGAGCTATTTTTGGGCTTGCTGAAATACTACCGGCAAGCCTACTTAGACTTAGTGGCCCTAGAGGGATCCTTCACCCCGGCCCAGCGAATCGAGTTTCAACTCCTGCTGCACCGTTGCTTCGATCGCATTGAGTTGGGCCTCTGCCACGAATGGATTACCCTCGGCGAAACCGAAAAGATCGAAGAACTCCAGGCCGAAAACCGGGTCATGGTCAACGAAAAGAACCGTTACTTAACCCTGTTTGAAAGCTTCCAGAATCCGGCCTTTCTCCTAGACCTCAACTACCAAATTCTCAACCTCAACCAAGCCGCTGCCCTCACCTTTACCCAGTACAACACCGCCGGGGGCTTTTACTACGACTTGGAAGCGGGCAAAACCTTAGAACTGCCGTGGCTGCGGGCGATCGCGATGGAGTTTGAGGCCCACCACCAGCCCCAGGAAGTCCTAGAGCGGCGGCTCGCCACCAACGCGGGCGATCGCTGGTTTGATCTACGGGTGCAGCACATGTTGGATGTCAGCGGCAAATTCACCGGCATCGTCGTGATTTGCACCGACATTGAAAGCCGCAAACAAAACGAACTCAAACTGCGGCAACTGTCCCAAGCCTGTGAGCAAAGCCCCGCTGCGATCGTGATCACCGATGTCAACGGCTGCATTGAATATGTCAACCCCAAATTCGAGCAGGTCACCGGCTACAGCCTACGGGAGATCCAAGGCCAAAACCCCCGCCTCCTCAAGTCCGGCCATACCGCTGCGGAAGTCTACTGCAACCTCTGGCAAACCCTCAAGTCCGGGCAAATCTGGCGCGGAGAACTGCACAACCGCCGCAAAAATGGCGAACTTTTTTGGGAATATGCCTCCATTTCGCCCATGAAAAACGAACAGGGCGAAGTGACCCACTTCATGGCCGTCAAAGAAGACATTACCCAGCGCAAACAGGCCGAAGCCCTGCTCAACTACCAGGCCAACTACGACGCACTCACAGCCCTGCCCAACCGCACCTTTATCCTGCAACTGCTGCGCCAAGCCCTGCTCCAAAGCCAATACGATCACAAAACCCTAGCCGTCCTCTGCCTAGACCTCGACCACTTCAAAACCATCAATGAAACCCTCGGCCACAGCTTTGGCGATCAACTGCTAGTAGCCGTGGCGAAGCGGATTCGAGACTGCTTAGAGTCGGAGGATTTGTTGGGGCGCTTGGGGGGGGATGAGTTCTTGGTGATCTTGCCCCAGGTGCGCCACCCCTCCCAGGTCACGGATATGGCCCAAAATCTGATTACGGCCCTGGAAGCGCCCTTTAGCCTGCCCTCCCACGACGGAGAGTGGTTTTTGTCCACCAGCATTGGCATTAGCCTTGCCCCAGAAAATGGCCAGCAGGTCAATACGCTGCTGCGCAATGCCGACACAGCGCTCTACCGCGCCAAAAACAGTGGCCGCAATACCTGGGCTTACTTTCGGGCGCACATGACTGAGGTGGCCCAGCGCCGCCAAACCATTAGCCAGCATTTGCGCCATGCCCTGGGGCGGGATGAGATGTTTCTGATGTACCAGCCGATCGTCAACCTGCAAACCGGGCAGACGGCAGGGGGAGAAGCCCTCCTGCGCTGGCATAACCCTGTTCTGGGGCGAGTGCCGCCGGATGAGTTTATTGAGGTGGCGGAGGAAACCAATTTGATTTTGAAGCTGGGGCAGTGGGTGCTAGAGCAGGTCGTGCCAGAGGTGCGGCGTTGGCAGCGACCGGGCGTACCCCCGTTTTGGGTGGCGGTGAACCTCTCGCCTCGGCAGTTCCACAGCACCGCGATGCTGGCCCATTTGCAGCAACTGCTCCATGACAACGAGTTGAACCCGGCGTGCTTGGAGTTGGAGATTACCGAGCGCCTCTTAATGGATGATGTGCCGGAAGCGGTGGATTTGCTGCACCAACTCAACCATTTGGGCTTTTTGCTGTCCCTAGATGACTTTGGGACGGGCTATTCTTCCTTGAGCTACTGCAAGCGCTTTCCCTTTACGACCCTCAAAATTGATAAGTCGTTTATTTTGGACCTACCGGGGGATTTGGAGTCGGCAGCGCTGACCCGTGCCATTGTGGCGATGGCCCATGAGTTGGGCTTGACGGTGGTGGCGGAGGGGGTGGAAACCCAAGCGCAGTTAGATTTCCTGCGGCAGGAGGGCTGTGATTATGGCCAGGGGTTTTATTTTGCGCCTGCTTTGGCTGCGGAGGAGTTCCGCCGCTACTGCGAGCTAAGCTGGACGAGTCCCACGGGCTTTATTCGCAATTGGGTGACCTAATCTTCAGGTCAGTCCGGAGCATCGGGGAGCGTAACCCTAGCGGCCCCCAGCCGGGGAGGCGTAGCGCTGCCAGACGGGCAGAAGGTCTTCTTCCAGTACGTCTTGCCAGGACGGCCAAGTGGTGTGGACTTGGTGCTGGGCGAGGGTGCCTAGGGCGCGGAGGCGATCGGGCTGTTGCAGCCACGGCCCTAGGGTTGCTGCCCAGGCTTCCGCCGTCAGTTCGGGGATGCAAAGGCCATCTTGCCCCGATCGCCCCAGGAACTGCCCCACCCCCCCCTGATCCGTAATGGCCACCGCCAGACCGCTAGCCCGTGCCTCCAAAACCACATTGCCATAGACCTCCGTCGTGGACGGAAACAGAAACAAGTCAGCACTGGCATAGAGGGGGGCGAGATCAACGGGGGCCAACTGACCCGGAAAAATAGCGTTTTCGCCGAGAATTTCTTGGATTTCTGCCTTAAGCGGTCCCTTGCCCACAAAGATCCCTTTGACATCAAGGCTCTGCTCCCGCAGCCGCCGTAGGGTCTGGGCAGCGAGGATGACATTTTTGCAAGCATTGAGGCGACCGACAAAGAGGGTCACGGGGATCTCTGGGGCAATGCCGTAGGTGTGCTGAAGCCAGCGGCGATCGCGGCGCTGGGGATGGAACAGGGTTTTGTCGATGCCTCGGCGCAGGTGGGAGTGGCGATCGGGGGAGACACTGAGGCTGATTTTATGGTGATCCTGAGCATGGGAGGTCCACACATGGCGACAGGAGCGGCAATAGTGCTGGATTTGCTGCTCCATGGCTGTGCGGCGACGCTGGGGAAACTGGAGACTGTGGATGAGGGAGTGGTACAGCGCTCCCCCTAGTCCCCGATCGCCCAGCATCTGCTGCAAAATGGTTTGGGTGTAGATCTCCGTGTAGTAGGGAACATCGGTGTGGATGGAGGCAACTAGGGGGATCTGCTGGCGCTGGCTGAGGCGGAGGGCCGTTTTGCCAAAGCTAAAAAGCTGGTGGGTGGCATGGAGAACGTCGTGGTGTTGGAGTTGGGCCGCAAGGGCGGGGTGGAAAGGAGCAAGGTCGGTGTGATCGGCGATGTTGTGGAGGAAGGGGAGGCGATCGGTGCCCCAGCGGGGGGGCTGGAAGCAGTAGCGCACAGTGGGGCCGATGACGGTCTGGCCCGATCGATCGCCCAAAAAATAGAGCGTGAGATCGAGCCGCTCCGGCAGGGCCAGGGCCGCTTGGGCAAAGCGTTCCCAACATTTGACATGTCCCCCAGAATCCGATCGCCAAGGGAGATCAATGAGAACGCCAACGGAAACCACGATCGCAACTCCTTTTTGTAAACTGCTGGGTAAACTGCCGTTTTGATAACCTGCCGTTTTGATAGCCTGCCATTTTAATACCCTGCCGTCAATGTTAACTAGCGTGAAGAAAAGTATCTGATTTCTGAGGAAGGTAGCTTTTTGGCACTGCTTCTTCCACTCTAAAACTAGAGGACACCTCACCCTTGGAAGAGGTAGCCCTGTGGGGTTCTGGTGCAGAGACTCTGGTCTAGAGGCTCTGAGACAACCTCAATTGTCATTGCCACCGATCGCGCGTTTGTGGCCTACCAAAGGTTCAAAGCATGAGTTCAACCCTTGAGAGAAGTGTATTTGCTGTAGACGATCGCTACCTCAGCGACCAGGAATTACAGCCCCTTGAAGACTATCTGCAATCCCACGCTTTGCGGATGAAAACCTATCATCTGATCCAAGCCCATACCGATGAGATAGTGCTAGCAACCCTGCGCAAGATGACAGCAGGGTATTCCCAAATGATTCAACACCACGGGCAAACCTGTAAGCGCGACCTGACGGACATTATGCGCTACATCGGCCTCTGCATTCTCAAGCACGATCAGCAGGGCTTCTATGAGGAGTTTGTCCTGTGGATGGACACCATGATGAAGGCATTTAAGCGCAAGGATGCCGCCCATGCCGCCTATACCTATTTACGCTCGATCGTGGCTGAAAGCTTCCCCGCCGACAGTGCTAAGTTGGTGAATCTGTATGTCGATCGGCTCATTGCCGCCATGGACCAAGGCAGCTAGTCCCAATCTGGGCTGACTTCTGGCAGCGGTGCGAGGTCTGCGATCGTGTCCGCCCCTTGGATTCTCTGACTCAGGGCAGACCCCCTTAACTCTGGGTCACTGCTCTGGGTCAGTTGTGTTTGGGCTTGGGCAACCTCTGCGGGGCTAGCAGTGGGAAAGCGTAACTTGAGGGCGACGGCCAGCGCTGCGGGGTCGATGGGAAAGCCGGGATGTTCTGGGCTAGGGGTTTCTGGGCTGGAGAGTTCTGGGGGCTGGATTTGTCCGAGGCGATCGAACCACCATCCTTGAACCGCCTCCCAGGTGGTGAGGGGCTTGATCGATCGCAGGAACTGATACAGCAACTCGCTATCGACAACGTGCTGAAGGTAGGGCAGCAGCGATCGGCCCCCTTCGCCAAACTTAAACTCCAACTCTAACTCCAACATCTCCAACACCAACCGCCGCCGCTCCCGTTGCTGACCCTGTGTCTCACCGCGCAGTTCACCAATTTGGATACCGCGTGCTTCACCGCGTGCTTCACCGCGTGCCTCACCGCGTGCTTCACCGAGGCGCAGGGTCTTTTGTTCCCATTCCAGGTATGCCTGACTGAGGGCCATAAGGGTTTCCTCCTCTTCTGATCGGGTTAGTTTGAGGGTATCAAGGGCAATTTTCCAGTTTGCCAACAATTGTAGAGCCAGATCCCGGTAACTGTCCGTTGCAGGCAGAGCGATGACTTCTTGAATTGCGTCCCGTTGGCAGCGGCCTTTGCCGAGGAGGCGCAGCCAGAGGGTGTCTGGCGTGGGGGGGAGTTGGTGGAGCAGGATGAGGTGGGTGCCGAAGAGGGGCGGGAGGGCGTAGCAGCCCGGAACGAGGGTGGGATCGGGAACTGCGCCGCAATGGCGACGGACTGCCTCGGAGAAGGTGGGAGCTAAAATCCAGAGGTGGGGCAGATCGGCTTCCCGCAGGCTGGGGGTTTGGCGCTCTTGGTCTGCGACTAGGGCCAAGCGCTTGCTGAGACAACTGCGGAGATCGCGGAAGTCGGGGGCATTGCGGTAGGGTTCCAGCAAACAGGGGGTTTGGGTCAGGAGTCCGAGGAGGCCCAAATCACGGGTAGCCCGATCGCCCCCCTGCCCCTGGGGACCGGGCTGAAACCACAGATCAACCCAGCGGGGTTCCCCCAAAATTTCCCGACTGAGGTCCACCTGTCCAAAGGGGCTAAGCAGTTCTTCGAGGAACTGTTTGGCAAATTGATCGTGGGGGTTGTGGGCCATAGGGGGAGAAGCGGGAAGTGATGTTGACGGGGGCCTCGGTGAGAGAGCGGCTACGCCATGACCATGCCGCCATCAACGTTGATGACCTGGCCCGTGATATAGGCAGCGGCAGCATCGGCGGCTAGGAAGCGCACCAAACCAGCGACTTCCTCGGCTTCGCCGTAGCGGCCTAGGGGAATAAATTTGAGCAACTCGTCGGCCTTGAGATCCTGGGTCATTTCCGTGGCGATAAAACCGGGGGCGACGGCATTGGCGGTCACGCCACGGGGGGCAAGTTCCTTGGCGAGGGTTTTGGTCAGGGCAATCACCCCTCCCTTGGCGGCGCTGTAGTTGGCTTGGCCGGGGTTGCCCATTTCGCCAACAACGGAGGCAATGTTGATAATCCGGCCCGATCGCTGCTTCAGCATCACCTTACTGGCGGCACGGCTACAGAGAAAGACCCCCGTTAAGTTGAGGTTAATCACCGCGAGCCAATCGGGGGTTTTCATCCGCATCAGCAGCGTATCCCGCGTAATTCCGGCATTATTAACCAATACGTCAATGCGGCCCCAGCGATCGATCGCCGCCTTAAACAAACTTTCCACCTGGTCTTCCTGGGAAACATCCGCCCCCACGGCGATCGCCTCACCCCCCGCCGCCTCAATCTTGGCCACCACCTCATCCGCTGCACCGCTAGAACTGGCATAGTTAACCACCACTTTCGCGCCCTCTGCCGCCAAAGCAAAGGCGATCGATCGCCCAATGCCCCGCGAAGCCCCGGTTACAAGGGCGACTTTTCCGTTTAAGCGTTGCAGGGCTTCTGGTAACCGTTCCATAGAGTGATACCTCGTCTAACTCAGATCATCCCCTATTGTCCCATCGCTTGAGGCTTCTCGCCGTTTTTGCAAGACCCCTTGGCGAAAGCCCAGCACAATCAAAATATTCGACAGAGTTAAAAAGGACTCGGCGCTACCATGGAGCCAGTCCACATTGGCCAACTGCTCCCCATAGTGGGCTTTGGCGTAGAGACCCGCCGGAATGGTAACCCCCACAAAAACCAGCGTCATATAGAAGCCAATCAGCGCAAGGCGGGGTATTTGGCCGCTTTTGGTGAAAAACCAGAGGGCACCGAGGTAGGGAAAGAGGGAGAGGGCAAACAGGGTCTCTTTGGTCATGGGGGCTAACGCAGAAGGGTTTAATATTCGGTTTTAGTGGTGAGGGTTTGCCAGTCCTGGAAAACCTGGAGGGCCGCTGGGTCTGGGGTGGCAATCATGGGGATGCGCCGATCGATCGCCGCCTTGTCAATCTCGTCATAGATAAACTGATCGTCAAACCCCACCCGCGCCGCATCCGTTTGGCTATTGGCATAGTAAACCCGATCGAGGCGAGACCAGTAGATCGCCCCCAAACACATCGGGCAGGGTTCGCAACTGGTGTAAAGCTCACAGCCTTGCAGTTGAAAATGTTGCAGGGCCGCACAGGCTCGCCGAATCGCCACGACCTCGGCATGGGCCGTGGGATCGTTGCTGAGGGTCACTTCATTGTGGGCTTGGCTAATCATGGCACCCTGCCGGACCACCACCGCCCCAAAGGGGCCACCTCCCCGTTGCAGACTGAGGCGGGAGAGATCGATCGCGGCGGTCATAAAGAGCCGCTGTTCTGGGCTAAGGACAAAGGAGGGGGTAGTCATAGCCGTCTCCTTAAAAGTCTAAGGCCGCCAATTCCTGTTTTAGCGCCCGAATAAAAGCATTGGTGTTAGTATTCTGCATTTTCTCCAACTCTGCCCACTCCTCCGGCGTAAAACGGCTATCATTCGACATCGCTTCAAAGCTCCAGTAGGGCAACCCCGCCGGATCCTGGATAAACTTTTGCACCAGGGCATGGGCGGCTTGGCTGGAACCATCATCGGCGAGTTGGGTGGCAAGGCAAAAGCGAAACAGTTGCGCAAGGCGGCTGTCGGGGGGAATGGCCACTAAGAAGGCCATGCATTGGGCAAAGGTGGGGTGATTGAGATCCATAGTTAGCAAACCTGTCACGCATCTTTTCATCATGTCATGGGGAAGGGATCATCAATACAACCCCTGACAAAACAACCGCTAGCCAAATTTCAGAACTCCCCCAGAACTCCCCCAGAACTCCCCCAGAACTCCCAAACCCTCGTTCCCACGCCAGAGCGTGGAATGCCTCCACCAACGCAACCGCATCGGGCACCGTTGCTCCGGTTGTGGACCAAAGCGGGGAGCCACGGGGACGCAACCCCGACCCCAACGGCGATCGGTCAACGGCCCGCCTCGTCAGGGGATGCACCGCCCTAGCCATCCCTTTCCCCAGCCAGGACAGTCTACAATGCACATCAAAATCCCCAGAACATGGGGGCTTGCCAAAGACCCTGCAAACCCACGATCGCATCCGGTTGTTTTGAGTCCTAGGTTGTTTTGAGTCCTAGTCTAACAGGGCCAAACTCCCCGACCCTTGCCGCGCAGGCACCTTATACCAAATCCGTTGAGCCTGAAACAGAATAAACGGGTAGGGGGCGTGCCCCTGTGCCGACCCTCGACCAGCCCAATACAGGGGCAACCACGGGGGGATTGCCCCTACCAAAACGAATCGAGATTAGTCGAATTTGGTATTACCTGCTCGTTTTTTCCCTAAACCCCACGGTCTGCCCCGATCGTAATCTGTGCATTGGAGGTTCTCTTGATGTCCATTCCCGCCCCACCCCCCGTTGATGCAATTTTGGTGCCCCAAGGGGCGGAGTTCCAGGCCGTCGCGCGAGGGTTGCGATCGCTGGCCCCAGAGCAGCGCCCTCAACTCATTGCCCTAGCGGTGGGGGCGGGGGCCGTGGCCCAGCGTCTCCAGGAGGCCGAGACTCAAAAACTGCTGGCTTCCTGTCGCCATGTCTTGGTGATGGGCTTGGCGGGGAGTTTGTCGCCCCAGCTTGAGGTAGGGGAAGTGGTGGTTTATCAGGATATCCTGGTGCCCCGATCGGCGGCGGTGGTGGCGAATTTGGGCCTGATATTGCCGCCGGAGGGGGATTATCCCGACTTTCCCTGTGACCATGACTATACGGCGCTGCTGTTGCAACGGTTGCCGGGAGCACGATCGGTCGTTGCCCTCAGCAGCGATCGCCTGATTCACCACGCCCCAGAAAAACTGAGCCTAGGGCAGCAGTCCGGGGCCGCTGTGGTGGATATGGAGGCGATCGCCGCCCACCATTATTTGCACCATCTACCGGGCCGATCGCCAGAGCACGCTTTGAGTTTGGGCATGATCCGGGTCATTAGTGACGATGGCCAAACGACCTTACCGGATTTATCCCCCGCGTTTCGGGCTGATGGATCGATCGACGGGCTGTCCATGGCGGGAATCTTCCTCCAAAACCCCCTCGCGGCGGTTCGGTTAATCCAAGGGTCGCTCCAAGCATTAGCTATCCTAGAAAAGACCACCACCCAACTCCTGTGTCCGTAATCTCCTATGAACACCTCCTACGACCCCGACAAGCGCAAACTGCTGTCCATCATCAGCCACGGTTCCGTCTTCTTCACGGCAACCCTTGTGTTCGGCTTGGGGATTCCCCTGGTCATTCTGTTGATTTCCGATGATCCGATCGTCCAGGCCAACGCCAAGGAGGCCATGAATTTTCAGCTTAACGTTTGGGTTTGGGGCTTAATTCTGGGGTTTATCACCGTGATTACCCTAGGGCTGGGCGCAATTTTTATCCCCTTCGGCTTTCTGATCCACTGGGCCATGAGTATTTGGGCCATTATTTTTGTCTTGGGCAATGTCAACCGTCCGGTTAAATATCCCTTTATTTTCCGGATTCTGTAGATCGGGGCGGGCGCAGCGCAATACGCCCCTTTAGTCCTTGGGATCCACTTCAGGGACACCTTCAGGGACAACAGGCAGGGATGGGGGGTCATAGAGGGGGGCCGGGGCCGATCGATCGCCTTCCCCCGTTAACCCCTCCCCGGCCAAGCCTTCCCCCGTCAAGCTGTTTTCTTCTTGGCGTAAATGCACTTGGATATAGTGCAGGCGGGGGCCTTCCGTCGAGACAACGGTAAACTCTACCTGCTGGTAGGTATAGCGATCGCCTTCGTGGGGAATGGTTTGCAACTGGAAAATGAGGAACCCGCCGAGGGTGTTGTAGTCTTCTGAGAGGGGCAAATCTAGGTTGAGTTTTTGGTTGACTTCCTCTAAATCCAGTTGGGCTTGAACCATAAAGGTGTGGGCATCGAGGCGGCGCAGTTTTAAGGCTTGCTCGGCGGCTGAATCTAAGCTAGAGCCAATAATTTCCTCCACCAAATCCTTCAGGGTCGTTAACCCCGCTGTGCCCCCAAACTCATCCACCACAATCACCATGGACTGGCGCGATCGCTTCATCACGGGCAACAGTTCACTGAGGGGGGTATATTCCGGTACAAAGCGGGCGGGACGGATCCAGGGCTTGAGGGCGATCGCCTCCGGTACAGCCCCCGCTGCCCAAGGTTCTGCCAGTTCCTTAAACTGCAAAATGCCCCGAATATCATCCAAAGACTCGCCAATGACGGGATAGCGGGAATGGCCCGACTCCGCAACTTCCGCCAACACATCCGCCAAGGTCGCATCCTGGGAAATGCCCACCACCTGGGTTCGTGGCACCATCACTTCCCCCACCGTCACATCCCCAAACTCAAAAATATTCTGCAACAACTGCCGTTCTTCTTCTTCTAAGCCGATCGACTCACTGGCCGTGCTGATAATCAACTGCAACTCCTCCGGCGTAACCTGGTTGTACCAATTCTGGCCGCTGTAGCTGAGGCCGAAGAGGCTGAGGAGGAGATGGGTGGACTGGTTGAGGATCCAGATAAAGGGGTTGAAGATTTGGGCGATCACCACGCTGGGCTTGCCCAAGAGGCGGGCCAACTGTTCCGGGTAGAGCAGGGCAACGGCCTTGGGGCAGAGTTCCCCCAGCACGATTTGCAGGTAGGCCAAGAGAGCAAAGGCCAGGGGAACGGCGACGGAGTGGGAAAGGGTCAGGCGCAGTTGGGGGTTGAGGGGCAGGGCTTGAAATAAACCCGCCAGGATATAGGCAAGGGTGCCTTCCCCAATCCAGCCCAGGGCTAAACTGGCGAGGGTAATGCCCAACTGGGTTGTGGAGAGGAGGCGATCGAGGCTGCGTTGGAGCCGCTGGACAATGCGGGCGGGGTCATCTCCGGCGATCGCCAACTGGCGAATCCGCGATCGGCGCACGGAGACAATGGCAAACTCCGCCGTCACAAAAAAACCATTGATCAAAATCAGCCCCAAAATCGCTGCCATCCGCGCAAGGGCAGCGGACCAGGTCAGGGGCATGTCAGCAAAGTTAAAGGCGCTCAAAAGAGGAACCGGCAACGCAGGATACACCGTAGGGGAGACAGGCTGCTGGCATAATACCAAATCTTTTTGGGGAACCCGCAGGGGATTTCTGCTCTGCTGGACTAGTAGCGCGGCAGGGAGGGATCCACAGCGATCGCATAGGCATCAATCCCCCCAGACACATTTTTGACCTGGGTAAAGCCCTGGGACAGCAGCCATTGACACATTTGGGCCGATCGCCCGCCGTGGTGACAGAGCACGATCGTCTCTTTTTCGGGATCCAAATGCTCCTGAATGTTGCCAGTCCACTGCTGGGACTCGCTCAGGGGCAGCAGCTTGAAACCGGGCAGGCTGACGATCGCCGCCTCTCCCCGCTCCCGCACATCCACCAACTGGGGAGCATCGGGGGCATCCGGGAGGGTTTCTTGCAGCCGTTGGGCGAGTTCTTCAACACGCATCTGGGGAATATCTTGCCAGGAATACATAGGAGTTAGGAGTCAGGGTTAGGGGGTATGGTGCCAAAAGTTTTGCTGAAGCAGGGTTTCCACGGTGGTCCCATGGGGCCAGCGATCGGGAAAGGAAACGTCGGGATAATCTTGGCGCACGGTTTTGAGGGCTGTGTCCCAAGCCGACTCAAAGCGCTCTATCCAAAGGGTTTTCAGGCTGGGGGAATCCTGAAGCAGTAGCGTGATCTCTAAGCGCTGGTGGCGAATGGTCTGTTCCCAGCCGCGATAATCTTGGGGCAAGTTCACATAGAGCCGCTTCAGCAAATGCTCCAGTAAACGGATGAGGCGGCTCGACAGTTCTCGCCGCTGCGATCGACCCAAGGACTCCACCTCCTCAATTAAATTTTCTAAGTCTATCTGGGCAAAGTCTCCGGCCCTCAGCTTAGCAGCAGTCTCCTCTAGCCAAAGCAGAAAGTCTTGCTCATACAGCGAAATGGAGGAGTGATTGAGGGCAATACTAGGCGTTGTCTCAGGGCGATCGTGAGAACTGAGCAGAGATTGTAGCGGAGGGGATGGGTTCATGGTGCTAGACCCACGGGAGAGATCCACAGAGAGAGATCAACAGAGAGAGATCAACAGAGAAAGATCAACAGAGATTGAAGGGGTGCATTTCACTTTTGCCAAGGGACGGACTAAAGTCCGTACTACGAGCTTTGTGAGCCAGGTTAGGGGCTGGGCTGCTCCACAGTGAAATGCACCCGATTGAAGGATTGCCTTGATTTTAATTCAATTCCGGATTGCTGCCACGGATTTGGTATCAGTACCGGCTGGCCTAGGAGAGAACCCACTGCACCAAGGTGCGCACCCCGTAACCCGTCGCCCCCGTGGGGTTGTAGCCCTCCTCCTTGTCGGTCCAGACCGGGCCAGCAACATCTAGGTGCGCCCAGGGGGTTTTTTCGACGTATTGCTGCAAGAAGAGCGCCGCCGAAATGGCCCCTCCGGCCCGTGCGCCTGTGTTTTTCATATCAGCCACCACGGACTTCATGGACTCAAAATAGGGGGCTTCCAGAGGCATTCGCCAGAGCTTTTCTCCGGTTTGCTGAGCGGCAGCGAGCAGCCCTTCAGCTAGCTCATCATCAGGACTCCAGAGACCGGCGATCGATCCCCCCAAAGCCACCACACAAGCCCCCGTCAACGTCGCCAAATCCACCAGGGCATCCACCCCCAGTTGATCGGCGTAGACCAGGGCATCGGCCAAGGTCAGACGACCTTCTGCATCGGTGTTGTTGACTTCGATCGTCTTGCCATTGGCAGCCGTCAGCACATCCCCCGGACGCATCGCCCGACCGCTGACCATATTCTCGGTAATGGCGGAAATAAAATGCACCTCAACATCGGGCTTGAGCAGGGCGATCGCCTTCGCTGCGCCAAAGGTAGCCCCCGCGCCCCCCATGTCGGTTTTCATCATTTCAATGCTACTGGTGCCCACCTTGAGGTTGAGGCCGCCGGAGTCAAAGGTTAAGCCCTTGCCGACGATCGCCAGCTTGCGGCGGGGGGTGCCTTCGGGCTTGTAGGTGAGGTGGACAAACTTCGGGGGCAGATCCGAGGCTTGGGCCACCCCCAAAAACGCCCCCATGCCCCGCGCTTCACAGTCTGCCTGCTCCAAAATTTGCAGATCTAGGCCCGTTTCCGCCGCCAGTTCAGCCAGGGTTTCGGCAAAGGTGACGGGATCTAAGCTATTGGCCGGTGCCGCCACCAACTGCCGCGCAAAGAAAACCCCCTCACAGAGGGTTTGGGCCAAGGCCAAGGCTTCCGGCTGTTCCCCTAGGCCCAGGAGCGTCATTTGGCTGAGGCTGGGGGCGGGATCAACTTCGGAGCGGAAGCGATCGTCGCGGTACAAGGCCAATAATGCCCCCTCCGCCAAGGCTTGGGCCGTGGCTGCTTCTGTGGTGACGACGGGCACCTGTAGCCCCAGGGTTTCGCAGCGTTCTTGGGTCGCAAGGCGGGCCGCGATCGCCGCACTGCGGCGCAGGGTATCGAGGCTAATGGCACTGGGATCCCCCATGCCCACCAAAATCAGCTTGCGAACAGCAGCCCCCCGCACCCGACTCACCGCACTGGATCCGGGCTTCCCCTTAAAATCCGCATCCTGGACCAGTTCCTGAACCAATCCCCCCAAGGCTTGATCCAGGGCTTGGAGACCTTGGCCCAAACTGCCATCTTCCTGAAAATCAGCAGTGCTGACCCCCACCGCAAGGCCATGGCCAGCCCATTCATGGGCACTCAGCGCAGCAGTCGTAATATCCATAAAACGTAGTTCGTGTCCTATCTATTCAGTAAAAGGCTTGTAGTACGGACTTTAGTCCGTCCCTTGGCCAAAGTGAAATGCACCCGATTCGGGGAATGATCCTAGGTCTCGCAACTTGCCCCTAAGGCAACTCGGATTCCGGCTCAGCCGTTTTTTGAGCCGGATCGGAAGTCCCAGGGTTAGCTTCAGCCGATCCAGGAACGGCTGCTTGGGCCTCGGTTGCTGTCGCTTCAGGTGCTGTCGCTTCAGGTGCTGTCGCTTCAGGTGCTTTAACCTCGGTGGCTTTAACCTCGGCGGCGGTTAGCTCTGGGCTGTGCCCCCCCGCCGGGACCATGGCCTCAGCCTGTTTCTCGCCCCGCTGGAACGCCACCCGCAGCAAGGGCGGAGCCACAAAGGTGGTGAAGATGACCATGACGATGATGGCGGCATCCAGGGAATCCGTCAGGACACCGCTAGCACTGCCCACCCCCGCAAAGACCAAGCCCACTTCCCCACGGGGAATCATGCCCATGCCGATCGCCAGCCGATTGGTTTTCTCTGGCCCAAAAACCGTTAAACCCGTAATCATCTTGCCAATAATGGCCACGACGACCAAAAAGGCCGCGATAATCAAGCCCTCCCGGTTGCTGGGCACCGCAGGGTTCAGCACACTCAGATCAGTTCTGGCCCCCACCGTCACAAAAAACACCGGCACCAGCACATCCGCCACCGGAACCACCTGCTCCTCCAGTTCCCGTTGCTTCTCCGTTTCCGCCAGCACCAGCCCCGCCGCAAACGCGCCCAAAATTGCCTCTAACTGGATAGCAGCGGCGATATAGGAGAGAATAAAGGCAAAAATCAGGGCGGAGAGCAGCAGTTGGCCACGGGTTTTAAGCTGGTTGACCAAGGCGACAAAGAGGGGACTCAGTAAGCGCCCCAGCAGAATCGCCCCAATGAGGAAGGTTGCGGCACTAATAATCAGGTAAATAATATTCCCGATGCGAATTTCGCCGGTTTTGGCCAGACTGGCCACCACAGCCAGCACAATAATGCCCAGCACATCATCTAGGACAGCGGCCCCGATAATAATTTGCCCCTCCCTGGAGCTAAGCTGTCGCAACTCCGCCAAGACCTTGGCCGTAATGCCGATGCTGGTGGCGGTGAGGGCGGCTCCGGCAAAGATGGCGGGGACGACGGGAAGGTGGAAGAGGGTGACCAGGCCCAGGGTTCCCGCCGCAAAGGGTGCAACGACTCCGACGATCGCCACGATCGCCGCCTGGGGGCCAACCCGAATCAGTTCGCTCAGGTCCGACTCTAGGCCAATTTCAAACAGCAGAAAAATAACCCCAATTTCCGCCAAAACCGAAACCACTTCACTTTGGGCTTCAAACACCTGGGTGATGGCCTCCGGACCCAAACCGGCGGTGGTTTCCAACAGTTGAATGACCAGGGAGTCGGCCCCGCTGAAGCTGCCGCCTTCGGGGAAAACCAGTAAATGGAGGGCTGAGATGCCGACGACCACCCCCCCCACCAACTCACCCAGGACAGGGGGCAGATCAATGCGGGCGCACAGTTCTCCGCCGATTTTGCTGGCCAGAAAGACTACCACCAAGCTCAGCAGGACTCCCGCCAGCACAAAGGTTCCCACCTCCGACTCGCTTGCCCCGTCCAGGGCTGGGTCAAGGGCAACCTCCAGTACAGTCTCCGTTTGACCCAACAGGGGCGGGGCCAACCAGGGGAAGATGGAGGAGAAAAGCATTACCGCGAAAACACTCATGGGTCAGGTCTAGTACAGTTCAGACAATCATACCCCCAACCCCGGTTAAGCCTGGGCTGGATCCAGGGCGGGGCTACGCGGCCTCGTCAACCGAGGCAGACAGCCGATATCCCCCCAGGGTGAGCGTCTCGCTCCCGGCGCAGAAGGCCCGTGCAGCCAGCCAGAATCAGGAATTTCCGCCCTGCTGAACTCTAGCGATCCGCCGTGAAATCTGAAGACTCTGGCTCCCCTCTCCCCGCTTGGGCGAGGGGCTGGGGGTGAGGGGTCTTCAGATCCCCAAGGGGATTACGATAGGGATACGATCGGCCTAGGCAATGGGTGCAGTTCACCTTTGCCCCTGGGCGGACTCAAGGACGGACTCAAGGACGGACTAAAGTCCGTACTACGAGACTTGTGACGAGTCTTGTGACGAGCCGTGTTGGCCCGGTCTGGGGCTGGGTCGGCAACTGGCCCCAGGGCACTGTCCTAGGAGAAAGCCCGGTGCTTGAGGGAGGGCATTTGCTGCCGCACCTGGGTGAGCCGGGTAGGTTCAATGGAGGCCATGGCAAAGCCCGGTTCAGTTCCGGCATCGGCCAGCACCAGACCCCAGGGGTCGATAATCAACGCATGGCCATGGGTTTGGCGACGGGCGTAGTGGGTGCCGGTTTGGGCTGGGGCAATGAGGTAGCAGGTGTTTTCGATCGCCCGTGCCTGGAGCAAAACCTGCCAGTGATCCTTGCCGGTGAAGGCCGTAAAGGCAGCGGGGACAAACAGCACTTCGGCAGCGGTTTTGGAAAGGTGGCGGTAGAGTTCCGGAAAGCGCACGTCGTAGCAGATGGAGAGGCCCAGGTTACCAAAGTCCTCCGAGGGATAGACCGTGGGCAGTTTGGTCCCGGCTAAGGCCGTGGCAGATTCTTGGTAGTTGTTGCCGTCGGGCAGGTCCACATCAAAGAGGTGTACCTTTTCGTAGCGGGTTAGTTCGGTGCCATCGGGGCCAATGAGCAAGGCCACATTTTGGACTTTAGTTGGGCTAGGGGCGGGGGCGGCACTGTCCGTAACGGGGAGGGGAAAGCCGCCGCCCAACAGGGTAATTTGGTAGCGCTGAGCAATGGTTTTGAGGAATTTTTGACTGGCTTCGGCGATCGTGGCGGCCCGGTCAGCCCGCTCGTGGTCTTCCCCCATAAAGGCAAAGTTTTCGGGTAGGCCAATCAATTCCGCACCCTGACGCACTGCGAGATCGATCAGCTCTTCCGCCTGGTTGAGGTTATGCTCTAAATCCGGAAGGCTGGTCATTTGGAGGGCAGCAGCCAAATAAGATCGCATGGTGGTTGTACTTCCATAAGATTCGCGTGAAACACCAGTTTCTCAAGCCCCAAATTGTCTTAAACCCCAAGATTTCTCCGCGATCGGAAGGCCAAAACTTCCGCGATCGCACAGGTCCGGCTTGGGATGTCGTGGTGATCCGCTGGGCACGGTTTTGCATCCTGGAATTATACCGGAAAACCGGCAGGGACTACAGGCTCTAGGTCACAGGGACAGGGATTGCTAGGATGGTTGTAGTCTGCTGAATTACCCCCGACCCCTTTGGCTATGACCCAATCTTCGGCTCCCGTGGCCCCTTTCCCCACTCCCACCGGTCTTGTCTCCCCGACCGACTCCCCCGCCCTCACCGTTCGCTACCTCAGTGATCCCGAAGGTCTGCGCCACCGGGACGATGGCCAAGATGTGGTCAAGGGGTTGCAGCAACAGCCTAAGTCCCTGCCCCCGCGTTATTTCTACGACGATCGCGGCTCGGAACTGTTTGAGCAAATCTGTGCCCAACCGGAGTATTACCCCACCCGGACCGAGGATCAGATTCTGGCCTCGATCGCCCCCGCGATCGCCCGCCTCACCGGCCCCTGCGAACTCGTCGAACTGGGGAGCGGCAGTTCCACCAAAACCCGACAACTGCTCAACGCCTACCAAGCCCTGGGCCATCCCCTGCGCTATGTGCCGGTGGATGTCAGCGACGGCATCCTCAAGGCCAGCGCCCAGCAACTGCTGCGGGATTATCCCCTGCTCCAAGTCCAGGGCTTAGTGGGCACCTATGACCAAGCCCTCGGCCACCTCGACCCCACCGCCTCCCCCTCGCGGCTGCTGTTTTTCCTGGGCAGTTCCCTGGGCAACTTTGGGCCGCAAGCCTGCGATCGCCTGCTCACCCAGGTGCGCCACGCCCTGCAACCGGGGGAATATTTCCTCCTGGGCATTGATCTCCAAAAGCCCAAGGCCGTCCTAGAAGCCGCCTACAACGATCGCCAGGGGGTCACCGCCGCCTTTAACCTCAACGTCCTCCACCACCTCAACTGGCGCTACCAGGGCAATCTTCAGCCCCAGAACTTTGAGCATTGGGCTTTCTATAATGAAAGCGCCCACCAAATTGAAATGCATCTACGCTGTCTCCACAGCCACCAAGCCACCCTCAGCGGCCTGGATTTAACCGTGGACTTTGCAGCGGGGGAAACCCTCCATACGGAAATTTCCCGGAAATTTGACCGGGAGCAGATGCAGCGCTACTTGGCCGATCGGGGGCTGCAACCCCTGCAAACCTGGACCGACGATCGCGGCTGGTTTGGCCTTATTCTCTGCCAAGTCCCCCTCACCGCCTAATCCCCCCACCCCCTGATCCCACCGGGGCCGAGCCGCCCGGAGGCCATGCTTCTGGGTCCAGCAACGCCCCGCTCTGCGGCGATCGATCGAGCAATTTCCGTCGTCCGGCTGCGGTATTGATCCCCGATCGGCAGGCTACCCTGTCGCAACACTGTGTCAGAATAGCTACGGGCTGGATTTGCTGCTGATCAGCGTTGATTATCATTCTGAGCACCCCTCCCTCGCCCCTAAACACCCTGCGGCTCTTCAGTCTTTCGCCATGCTCTATTTGGCTCAATATCTATCGTCAGGCTCCAACGCCCAGCCTTGCCTAAAATTTCTCGCCCGTCAGCAAAGTCCGCGAACGTGGCAGGTGATAGATGCCCACGAGGTTGCCCCCTTTTGCTTAAGTCAGCCCTTAGCTCCCCCGACGGGGCCAGAAGAAGCGGCCCTGCTGAGCGAGGGAGGGGACGATCGGCGGCTTAGCTCAGGGGTACTGCTGCTGGTGAACGTGGAAGGCAATCAGGTCTTGCATTGGGAGAGTGCTAGCCCCTGGATTGTGAGCATTATCCACACCTATTTGGGCGGGGGAGAAACCCCAGAGTTTTTGCACCAAGAACGGCATCGCCTAGAGGCATGGCGGCAGCAACTGACCCTAGAGCAGCAGGAACTGGGGCGCAAACTCCTAGAAGTGGAGGCCCGCCTTGCCAAGATTCAAACCATTGAACCGGAACCCCCCGCCGAAGCATGATCCCTAGCGCCCCCGCCCCCACCCTCCCCGCCCTCGCTGTCATTGGGCTGGGCACCATGGGGTTGCCCATGGCTTTGAACCTGCTCCAAGCGGGCTATAGCGTCACGGTCCACAACCGCACCCGCCAACGGGAAGAGGCCGCCCTCGATCGCGGGGCCACAGGAGCCGCCAGCCCCCAGGACGCGGCCCAAGGGGCGGAGATTATCCTCACCTGTGTGAGCGACGGCCCCGATGTGGAGGCGGTGGTTTTGGGCGATCGGGGCATCCTCCACGGAGCCAAACCGGGCAGCGTTGTGATTGATCTTTCAACCATTAGCCCCAAGGTGACGCGCCAGATTGCGGCCCAGTTGCAGGGGCGGGGAATTGCGATGCTGGATGCGCCGGTTTCCGGGGGATCGGAGGGGGCACAGCAGGGCACCTTGTCGATTATGGTGGGGGGCGAGGCGGCGGTTTTGGAGCGGGTGCGCCCAGTGCTGGGGGTGTTGGGCCAAACGATTACCCATGTGGGGCCGATCGGGGCGGGGCAGGTGACGAAGGCGATTAATCAAATTATGGTAGCGGGCACCTATTGGGCGGTGGCGGAGGGGCTGGCCCTCGGCCAAAAGGCGGGGCTGGACATGGGGCCAGTGGTGCAGGCGGTGGGGGGCGGTGCGGCGGGATCCTGGGGCTTAAGCCATCGATCGGGCAATATGCTGGCCAATGAGTACCCCTTAGGGTTTCGGCTGCGGCTCCATCGCAAGGATCTGCGGATTGCCTTGGAGGTGGCCCAGGAGTTGGGGGTGGTGTTGCCGATGGCGGCCTATGTGGAGCAGGTCGAGACGGGGCTGATTAATCAGGGCTTTGGGGATGAGGATGTGTCGGCGTTGGCCCGATCGATCCGCCAACAATCGGGCCTTTAGGGCTAAAAAAACCCCCTCGGTCCCCCCTTGGGGCGGGGGGTACAGTTCACTTTTGCCAAGGGACAGCCGAGACGGCTATCCCACAAAAACTTTTTGAGTGGGATGGGCCTCCGGCCCGTCCACAGTGAAATGGACTTGGTGCGGGGATTTTAGAGAACCTGCTCAACTTCGGAAATTTCCGGAATCATATCCCGCAGTTTGCGCTCGATGCCCATTTTCAGGGTCATGGTGGAACTGGGGCAGGAGCCACAGGCTCCCTGGAGACGCAAACGGACGATCGGGCCGTCGAGTTCAACCAGTTCAACGTTGCCGCCGTCGGCGATGAGATAGGGGCGCAGTTCGTCTAAAACGGTTTCGACGTTTTCGGGGGTGAGGGCAAGGCTTTGGGTTTGTGACATGATGCTCAAGTGCTGGTCTACAAGGGGTCTATGTCTAGGGTTCTATCTTAAGGCTATTCTTTGTGGGTTGGGACCGATCGGCCCGATCGGCCTTTTTATTGCGGGGGGGCCGATCGCTCTATGGCGGGGTTCTAGGGGCGAGTCAGGGAGTCTGGGAGGGGGCGAGGCACGGGATTAGGGGGACTGGAGGGACTGGCGGAATTGGCGAATGGCTTGGGGTTCGTGGTCGGGCTGGACAAATTGGGCAAGGCGATCGAGATCCAGGTCTGGAAACAGAATACTGCGAGAGAGGGGGGTGTAGGCAGTGCCGAGGGCATCGAGTCCATAGAGGCAAAAGCGGCCATTTTGCCAGAACCAGACTTCGGGGATGCCTAAGCCTTGGTAAACGGCGAGTTTGTTGATGCCGCCGCTGCTGAGGACAATTTCGATCGCCAGGTCTGGGAAGGGTTTGCGCTGGCCGATGCAGAAGCTTTCATCGGGTTCAAGGCCGCGATCGGTGGCGGCATTTTTGAAGGTGGCGGAACCGCAACTAAACAGGTCGATCCCCTGGACATCGGCGTAGGTATAGAGCAACCGCGCAATCATGGTTTTGAGCATTTCATGGTCTGGGGAAATGGTCATGATTTCCAGGGTTCCGGCGAGGTAGGTGAGGCGGAGGCGGGGGCGGTTGCCGACGAGGGTTAGCAGGGATTCGTAGGAGTCCCAGGGGAGGTTATGGAGGGAGATGCGGGGTTCGAGGGTGGGTTCGAGGGGGAGAGAGGGGCTGTCTAGGGTGGGGTTGGCCATGTTGGGAGGGGTGGGGGTCATGGTTAAGTTGGGGGTTGGTTACTGTTTACAATGAGCGGTGACAGTTTTAGGAGAGTTCGAGAGCGTGGTTTATCAGTTTGAGTGTCCCTACCTTGGTACAACAGTTGAGCTAAATGAAGAACGGATCGCGCATATTCAGCGCAGACATGGCCACACATGGCCAGATTTGGAGTCAGAGGTACGACAAACCCTAGCTGATCCGACGTTAGTACGTCACAGCGATCGTGACCCAGAAACGCGGTTATTTTCGCGGTTTTTTGAGACGCTACGGACAGGTCGCTATGTGGTGGTGGTGACTGTGAGTGAAGTAGAGCCATCGCGTCATTGGATCGTTACGATGTATACATCACGTCGGTTGACAGGAGGAATTTGGGAATGGTCCAGGAATTAACAGCAGTAACAGATCGGGGGTTGAGGTTTGATTACGATCCCATTGGGGATAGCCTGATGGTGAGGTTATGTCCCATCTATCCAGAGCAGGAAACGGAGGAGTTGGGGGATGATATTTTAGTGCGGCTGAATCCGGAGACGGCAGCGATCGAGGCGATCGAGATTTTCTTTTGGTCGCGGCGGTTGGCGGCGCAGGAGCCGGTATTTGTGCCGGTGGTGGCGATGTTGCGGACGGGTAACTAAAAACCGTCTGGTGGATGCCAGCCCACTTGCACCCAACGCCGACGGGCAGCAACAATCATAGGCCGGTTCATCTGCAAGGCAATGACAGTGACACGACCTGTAGGGGTTTGCCCTTCAATCAACTAGATCCCCTAGGGTAAAGGAACTATACAACCGCGCCAGCGCAAAATGGCAGCGGCGTGTGCTCTACGGAGGACTGCCCGATCGATCTCCGCCTGTGCCTGTAGCTGTTCTTCGTGGCTGAGGTCCGGTGAGAGGGGGGGGACGGTGGGGGTGAGATGAGGGGGATAGACCTGTTGCCAGAGTGCTTCGTTGCTCAGTTCATTGAGGGCCATAAGTTCGGCTTGGATGGCAGTGGGCGCGTCGGTCACTTGGGGAGGACTGCCAACTTCAAGGACACGGAGGAGAATGGCATCAAGGGATTGTTGGGTTGCTTGGGCGGTGGTGAGGAGTTGGTGATAGAGCCGATCGGGAATTTGGAGGGTGAGGGTTTGGGTCATGGGAGGGGGACTGGTGTGGATGGGGGAGGATTGGAGGGGGTACTGTTATTTTGAGCAATTATTTTGAGGGATCGATAAAACAGGGGGAGGCCCGGTATGGTCAAGGCACTGGGGACGGGGGCCGATCGGGGGTTGACGTTTGATTATGATCCGATCGGGGATAGCCTGATGGGGCAATTAATCGGGGAGTTCTGGAAATTCCAGGTCTACGGCCCAGGCAATGAGGGCGATCGTGTCTTCGAGGGTTTCGAGGCTGTGGCGAAAGGTTTCGAGGCTGGTGGGGATTTCGGGTTCCGGGGGGTTGAGGCCCAGGGCTTCTTGTACCGATCGCAGCCGTAGGGTTAGGGTTTGCCAATAGTGACCCATGAGGGCGATGGAGACGGCTTCACCGAGATAGGTCATGGGCAGTTGTTCCCAGGCGATCGCCCGCCCTAGGGCTGCGATCAGGGGTTCTAGTTCAACTCCACCTTGGGCGATGAGGGATTTAAGGGGATGGTGGGGTTGGGTTTGGGCGAGGGCGGTTTGGAGGGGTGGGGTGAGGGAGTGTTGATGGTTGCTAAAGGCTGCTTTTTGGGGTGTTCCCCCAAATTTTTGTTGAATTTTCTGAAAGGTTTGTGCTGCTGGGCTGAGGGGAAATTGGTGTTGCAGTTTTTGTAAGGGGGTGAGGGTTTCGGTGGCGGGGGTCATGGTTACTGCTCCCAAGCAAATTGGACAATGGCGGTGGGGTCGTTACTGCTATTTTTAGCGATAATCAGTGCGGTTTGATAACGGAGGATAGCATCGCGTAACCGTTCAGCCTCTTCCACTTGCCACAGAGACCGGGGGTGTTTACCTGTGGCTCTCTTGATTAAGGCTTGCATTAAACCGGGGTTTACTCCACGCTGACGCATATATTGGAAAAATTCGTTACCAGAATTGCGGCACTCTAAACTCAGTTGCGCTTGGGTTTGCTGTTGAACCCAGGCTTCTAGTAAAGCGAGAAGTTGGGTGATGTGGCTGAGTTCTTGTTCGGTGAATTGCAGGTCGTTACTCATAATCTAGGTTGCAGGGTCGATCGGGTAGAGGGGGGTGTGTTGGTAGAGGGTGGTGTGGACGAGTTCGGGGGGGATTTCGAGGGTGTCGGCGATCGCGGTGGGGGAAAGGCCGTGGTGGTGGAGTTTGAGGATGGCGCGGGTGTGGTAGCTGGAGGGGGTGATTTGGGCGAGGGTTTGGGCTTGGTGCAGGGCGGTGGCGGTGGGGTCGGGGTAGGGGCAGAGGTTGAGGGTACTAATATAGATGGATTTTTCGGGATTGATCGGGGGAGGGGAGGTGTAGATGATGCTGCGTTCGATCGCGGCTTTGAGGTTGGTTTTTTTGATGGGTTCGCCGAGGAGGGGGGTGAGGAGTTTCCAGAGGCTGTAGGCTTTGTCTTTGATGTGGCCTTTGGTGCAGTGGCAGGTTTGGGCGATGTCGGTGTATTGGTGGCCTTGGAGGACTCCTTGGAAGATGGCGATTTGGAGGGTGTCGAGGTGGTGGCCGGTGTGGTGGTGGATGAGGGTGTCTAGGCGATCGGTGAGGGCTTGAACATCCATGGGGAGAAGGGAGAAGTGCAACGGTTGGGCCATATTCTAGCCACTGCATCCGCCTTTTTCCGTCTTTT
>JAYKJG010000052.1:0-8117 GCA_035286285.1 Prochlorothrix sp. | reverse complement strand
GACCATCAACCAGGGAACAGTAGCATCTCCAAAGCGTCAGCCGGTAATAAAACTCGATCCTTCTTTACTACAACCCACAGCAGGCAGATGCAACAGGATATTTTTGAGGTAGACACGACTTCAACCCAGATTCTGCCCTACAGCAGCTTCCTTTATCTTACTCCGGTTACCGAAGTTATACCGATCCCCCCGCAGTCCTGGGAGAAATGCAAAGGTTATCCCAGAGCTTCATCCCCCAGGACCAGCAGAAAATTGCCCTATAATGCATCCCAGCCCTCTTCAACCCTGTCTAGCAACCCCGTCTAGCAACCCCCTCTAAAGAAACAGCTTAGAGACCCTAAAGGAAACCCAGCAAAGGAACCCCGATCGTGAGAGTTGCCATTACAGCCACCACCTTGATCCTGAGCACTTGTTTGGCCCTGATAACCCCCTTTGGACGGCTCCTAGCCCAAAGCGCAGGAGGTAACCCCAGCGGCGGCCAAGCCATCACCCTGCTCTCGGATGTCCAGCAAGCTGACGCAAAAACGGGCATTGTCACCGCCACGGGCAACGTCCAGATTTTCTATCCCGCTAGGGGCTTAACCGCCACCTCCGCCCAGGCCCAATATTTCAGCCAGGAGCGCCGCATTATCCTCACCGGCAATGTGGTGGTGTACCAGGAAGGGGGCAACACATTACGGGGCGAGGTGGTGACCTACTATGTCGATGAAGAGCGAATTGAGGCATTCCCCCAAACCCCGAAGCAGGTGCAATCGGTCTATGTCATCCAGGATGATGATGGAACAGAGTCCGAGGAAGAGGACCAAAGTCCGGCTCCAGAGCCAGAGGATGTTAGTATCCCCGATTTGCCCTAGTCCAGGCGAAAATTCCCGGTGCATTTCACTTTGGAACAGTCAACCGTAGGGGTCACCCCGTGGCTCCCGATCGCACGGGCCTCTGGCCCTGATTGACTGACAAAAGTGGGTCAAACCTAAGCGCAGCGGACGGGTCAGGAAACCTGACCCCTACGATCCCATAGGTCTTGTAGGGGCGCGGTTTTCGCGCCCTCGACAGAATTTTTTGTCAGCCAACCAGCCTCTGGCCTGCACCGGGGGCGCTCAAGCGACGGGCATCGGGTCAGTAATCGGTCTACTCATTCGCATCGCTCAGCCAGTATCCTTCTTACGGGGTATCCCCCTAGCAATGGGTTTCAGTCCTGGAGCAGTTCACCTTGAAAATCGTCCTTGAAAACGTCCAAAAGTCCTACGGTCGGCGCACCGTGGTTAAGCAGGTCAACATCAGCCTAGAGCGGGGAGAAGTGGTTGGCTTGCTCGGCCCCAACGGCGCGGGAAAAACAACTACGTTTTATATGGTGACGGGCCTAGAGCGACCCGATCGCGGCACCGTTCGCCTCAATGATCTCGACATTACCCACCTGCCCATCACCGATCGGGCACGCCTCGGCATTGGCTACCTCGCCCAGGAAGCCAGCATTTTCCGCAACCTGACCGTGGCCGATAACCTGCGCCTCGTGCTGCAACAAAGCCGACTCACAGCCCAGGAACAGGAACAGCGCTTCCAGGAACTCCTGCGGGAATTTAACCTCTCCGCCGTGGCCAACACCCTGGGGCTACAGGTCTCTGGGGGAGAACGACGACGCACCGAAATTGCCCGTGCTTTGGCTTCTGGTGCTAAAGGGCCGCGCTTTTTGCTGTTGGATGAACCCTTTGCGGGCATTGACCCGATCGCCGTGGCCGACCTCCAAGTCATCATTGGCCAACTGCGGGATAAAGCCATGGGTCTGCTCATTACCGATCACAACGTCCGTGAAACCCTCACCATCACCGATCGGGCCTACATTCTCCGAGACGGAGAAATTCTCGCCTCAGGAACCCCCACCGAACTCTATGAAAATCCCCTAGTGCGAGAATATTATCTGGGAGAAAACTTCCGCCTTTGAACCGCACCGAGTCTCAACCTGGTCTAGAGGGCGAAATCGTTTCGATCGAGTCCAATCCCGATCGCGATCCGAAATACAATCTGAATGCTCTTGATCCTCTCTCTTCCTTGGCAGAGGGGCGGGGGGTGAGGGGTGAGGGGTGAGGGGTCTTGAGATCCCAAACCCGATCGCGATATCTCGGCTCCTTTCCGATCTTTAGCTCTAAAATTCCGCCCCCATGTTTTTCAAAAGTCCCCTGCCGATTCTCGATCGCTACCTGCTTCGGGAAATGTCTGGCCCTTTCTTCTTCGGGGTCGCAGCTTTTACCTCCGTCGGCATCTCCATTGGCATCCTCTTTGACCTGATCCGCCGCGTCAGCGAAGCCGGTCTCCCCCTCACCATCGCCTTCCAAGTCTTCGCCCTGAAAATGCCAGAATTCATCGTTCTGGCCTTCCCCATGTCCATGTTGCTGGCGGCCTTAATGACCTACAGCCGCCTCTCCACCGACAGCGAACTCGTCGCCCTGCGCAGTTGTGGCATCAGCGTCTACCGGCTCCTCCTCCCCGCCGTTGTGCTGAGCATTGGAGTCACTGGCTTAACCTTTCTCTTTAACGAATCCCTCGTCCCCCTCGCCAACTACCAAGCCACCGTCACCCTAGACACCGCCCTAGAAAACGATCGCCTCGAATTTCAAGAAAGAAACATCCTATACCAGCAATACGCCGAAATTACCCAGCCCGACGGCAGCACCAGCAACGGCCTTGCCCGCATCTTCTACGCCCGTCGCTTTGATGGCGAACAAATGCAAGGCGTGACCATTTTGGACTTTAGTCGCGGCGAACTCAACCAAATCCTCGCCGCCAAAGCTGCCCAGTGGAACCCCCAAGAAAGCGTTTGGGACTTCTACAACGGCACCCTATACCTCGTCGCCCCCGACGGCTCCTACCGCAGTATTCTCAACTTCGGCGAACATAGCCTCGCCATCCCCAAAACCCCCCTAGACCTTGCCTCCCGTAGCAAAGACTACGGCGAGATGAACATCCTGGAAGCCCAAGCCCAACTGAAATTATTGGAAACCACGGGCAACGAACAGGATGTCCGCAAGCTGCGCGTTCGGCTTCAGCAAAAATGGGCCTTTCCCTTTGTCTGTGTCGTCTTTGGCTTGGTCGGCTCCAGCCTGGGAATTTTGCCCAACCAGCGCACCAACCGGGCCACAGCCTTCGGGTTTAGTGTGCTCATTATTTTTGGCTACTACCTACTGGCCTTCGTCTTCAGCGCCTTAGGCGTGCGGGGATCCATTAGCCCCTTCCTCGCAGCCTGGATGCCCATTTTCCTGAGCCTAGTCGTGGGGGGGGGCTTGGCCCTACGAGCATCCCGTTAGGCGTAGAATCTAATTTCTTCCCAGAGATCTGCCCGCTCCCAGGACTCCAATGGTAGGATGATCATCCTGTGGTTTTTTGGTTCATCCAACCCAAACCCCAAGACTCCCTCCCATTCCCCTCGTCTCCCCCAACCCCATCATCCTCCCTGTCTTGCCCCTGTGACTCATCCTCAGCCTGCCTCCTCTGCCTCCCTGTGGCCCATCACCGCCCCCGGCATCCCTCCCCTCACACCCCAACCCCGCAACACCACAGGGTTAGCCAGGGCCACTCGCCTCCCCCCCCAGTCCAGCCCGATGAGGCACTCCCCCTAGGCTCTTCCCCCCAACGAGCCTTCACCCAAGACCGGACTCCCTTCGCCTTTCTTAACTGCCTGAACAGTTTGCCCGCAGAACGCACGCCAATCCCCACGAATCCTAACGGGGATCATGCGTTTAGCCACCCGTTCAGGGACGGTTGTGGCCTTGGCCTTGGCTACAAGTCTGTGAAACCCTCCAGAAACCATGAACTCCTGTGACCCTTTCGGCTTTTGCCCGGTGCGGTCACGATCGCGGTCCTGTAGCAACACCATCACCCTTGGATAGCGCTCTGTCATCAATAGCCCCCCGGCATAGATAGCGCCCTGTCTCGGCTTCTCACCCAGCCTACTGGATAACTTTCTGTTTTTATTAGGTGTTGACTGTGGAAATGTCCCCTCAACAACTTTGGGATCAGGTTTTAGAGCGTCTGCAAACCCAACTAAGTCGGCCCACCTTCGAGACGTGGATCAAAACGGCAACGGTGGAAGAGCGGCAAGGCAATTGTTTGCAGATCCAAACCCCTAACCCCTTTGCCCGTAAATGGCTGGAGAAGTACTATGCCCAGGCCATTGCGACGGCGCTGGAAGATGTGGTTGGGGAGCCGATGCAGCTAGAGTTCACGGTTGCCAATGTGACGGAGGGCGAGCCGGACAGTGCTGCCTCTAAGCTTTGGGCTGCTGCCGATCGGCTTGCGGCAGATCCCGACGATCGATCGGCCCCTAAACCCCAAACCCCCGCCCCAGAATCAACCCCCGCCCCACCCGCCGAGGCCACCCCCAGCCTCACTGCCTCCAGTTCCCCGCCCCCAGAAGCCTCCGCCGCTCCTCAGCCCACCGCCCAGAACAGCACCCCTTCCCCGGCAGAGACTAGGGCAAGCAACTCCCCAGCACCCAACCCAGGAGAAGACCCCTCGTTCAGCAACGATCGCGATCGGGACTCCCTCACCGAAGCAGACCCCAACCTAGGGACCGCCCCCGGCTCAAACCTCAGCTTCATGGAGGCCAAGGGGAACTTGTTGAACCGGAGCAGCGAAGAGTTGCCAGCCGCAGCCAATGCCGTAGGTCCGGCCCAGGGGAGCGGGATGCCAAAACCGATCGCCCGATCGGCCCCAGGGGTCAAACGCCAAAGCGAACTCAACCCCAAATACCTATTCTCCCGCTTCGTGGTTGGGGCAACCAACCGGATGGCCCACGCCGCTGCCCTTGCCGTCGCCGAATCCCCTGGTCGGGAATTTAACCCCCTCTTTCTCTGCGGGGGCGTTGGACTGGGGAAAACCCACCTCATGCAGGCGATCGGCCACTATCGCTTGCAAATCAGCCCCGATACCCGCATTTTTTACGTTTCCACCGAAAAGTTCACCAACGACCTGATTACCGCCATCCGCCACGATGGAATGCAAGACTTTCGGGAGCACTATCGAGCCGCCGACGTTCTTTTAGTGGATGATATCCAATTCATTGAGGGCAAGGAGTATACCCAGGAGGAGTTCTTCTACACCTTCAATACCCTCCACGAGTCTGGAAAACAGGTCGTTTTAGCCTCCGATCGGCCCCCCAACCAAATTCCCCGCCTCCAAGAGCGCCTCTGCTCCCGCTTTTCCATGGGTTTAATCGCCGATATTCAGCCCCCCGATCTGGAGACCCGCATGGCCATTCTGCAAAAAAAGGCAGAATACGAGAATATTCCCCTGCCCCGCACCGTTACGGAATACATTGCGACCCGCTACACCTCCAACATCCGGGAATTGGAAGGAGCACTGACCCGCGCCGTTGCCTATACCTCCATTTCGGGCCTTCCCCTCACGGTGGAGAATATCGCGCCCATGCTCAGCCCCAGTGACAACAAAGTGGAGGTGTCGCCGGAAACAATTTTGCAAGTGGTGGCGGAAAACTTTGAAATTTCGATCGAAGACCTCAAAGGCAACTCCCGCCGCCGAGAAATCAGCCTAGCGCGGCAGGTTGGCATGTATTTAATGCGACAGTACACCGATCTCAGCTTACCCAAGATTGGTGAAGCCTTTGGCGGCAAGGACCACACCACCGTCCTCTACAGTTGCGACAAAATCCTCCAACAAAAGGAAAGCAATACCCAAATGGGCCGCACCTTGCAGGAATTGGGCGATCGACTCGTTCTTTCTAGCCAAGAAGAGGAAATTTAGCCGCGATCGAACCCCCAGCCCTTCTCTGGGAAAGGGGAGCATCCGCCACAACCTAGCTGAGGAGCACCTATGCCGCCTTTACCCCCCAATTGGCGCGATCGCGCTCGACCGATCGCCCCCGGTCGCCCCTATCCCGCCCAGGAGCATTGCAGCCAGTGCGGCCTCTGCGACACCTACTATGTCGCCCAAGTTAAAACGGCCTGTGCCTTTCTGGGAGAAGGAATGCGACGAATTGAGTCATTAGAAGCGCCAGTTCACGGACGGTCTAGACTTGGCCAGCAAACCAGCCTAAAAGCGGGGAAATCAGACCCAGAGCGGCATTTTGGCGTAACCCAGGGACTGTACTATGGGCGAGTGCGGCAACCCGTAGCCGGTGCCCAGTGGACTGGCGTGGTCACGACGATCGCCGTGGAACTGCTGCGCCAGGGTTATGTAGACGGTGTGGTTTGTGTACAGTCCGCACCGGGCGATCGCTTTCAACCCCAACCCATCTTAGCCACAACCGTCGAGGAAGTTCTCGCCGCCAGAGGGGTTAAGCCGACCCTATCCCCAAACCTCAATATTTTGGCCGAATTAGAGCAAAGCGGCCTCAAAAAGATTTTATTTTGCGGAGTCGGCTGCCAGGTCCAGGCGCTACGATCGATCGCCCCCGATTTAGGACTCGACCAACTCTATGTCATCGGCACCCACTGCGTGGATAATGGCCGCCGATCGGGCCTCGATCAGTTCCTCAAAACCGCCAGCACCAGCCCCGAAACCGTCCAGCATTATGAATTTATGCAGGACTACCAGGTGCATTTTAAGCATCGCATCCCCCAAAACCCTCCCCAGCCGCCAGAATCAGGCCAAAACCCCGAATTAAACACCTTTCAGGAATACTACGAGCAAGTTCCCTACTTCTGCTTGCCCTCCGCCGAACTCACCACTGTGATCGCCCCCTCCTGCTATAGCTGCTTTGACTATATGAACGGCCTTGCTGACCTTGTGGTGGGCTATATGGGCGTACCCTACCAAAATCAACCCATGAGCCAGCATTTGCAGCAAATTTTGGTCCGCAACGATCGCGGCCAAGCCCTGCTGGATTTAGTCAAACCTCTCCTAGAACTGCAAGCCCCCCAAAGCCGGGGCGATCGGCGCACCTTTGTCCTCCAAACCCTAATCCAAGAAGAGCAAGCCAAAGCCGCCCCAAAGCCCCCCAAACCCCTGCCTCGCTGGGCAGGCAAGCTCCTAGCCTGGATTTTGACCCGCATCGGCCCCCAGGGGCTGGAATTCGCCCGCTACTCCATTGACTACCACACCCTGCGCAACTACCTCTATGTTCAGCGCCATCGCGGCCCCGCAGGCATCGCCCAAATTCCCGACTATGCACGGGCGATCGTCGCCGAATATGCCAACGATCCCAGTTTTGCACAGTTCCTAGACAACCAATCCAGGTAGGGGTCGTGCCCCCGCGCCGACCCTCTTGGGGCCACAACCGAGCAACCACAGCGGGTTTGCCCCGACCCCATGATCCCCGACACCCGATACCATTAGTCCAAGATCGCCTCGATCGTCACAGGCTTGCTCTCATAGGGAAAATCCTGCACCTGGTTCACCTGCAAGCTGGTATAGCCCACCCAAGCCCCCAGCCCCCCCGCGATCGCCACACTCCAAACCAAATACCGCCGCAGCCGTTGAATCCGCTTCCGCAACCGGGCAATCTCCATCGCTTGCTCAATCTGAATCCGATCGGAAATCACACCAGATAACGGCATAATCGCCCCATCCCCAGGACTGACCGCTTGGGTTTCCACCACGATCGAAGCCTTCACCGTTGTGGGTAAATTGGGCGGCTGAAACGTCGCCTGACTATAGAGCCAATCCGTAATTAGGGCCGGACAATTCTTGTGAAACCAATGGGTTCCTAGCTCCCGAAACACAGGCTTAGAAGTCCGCCCCAAGCGCTTTAAGGTTCGATTTAAAGGCCGCGATCGAACCCGCTCATTAATGATATAGGTGGAGCCAATATCGTAGAGACAGTCCAAAATCAGGCGAATGGTCGCATCTTCCCGCCGTGCCATATTTTCCAGCAACAACAGGACATCGCGCCGACGCTCCGTGACCATCATTTCGTCTGGGGAGGGTCTCGCAGGGGGCATGGGGTTTGTGTTCAACTCCAGAGCAGCAGTAACCTTAGCCCCTAGGCTAGGGACAAGGGCATCAGATAGAAATTTGAGTTTGACGACATTGCTGTTTCTATTGTGCCTGTAAGACTCCCTCCATGTCACCTGTTCTATCCCCCCCCAGGGCTTAGCGCCATCGTTTTTAGCGGTGATCCAGGGCGATCGCGACCCCAGCCCCAGCCCTAGAAATTGGAGTTGGTA
>JAYKJG010000051.1:0-7018 GCA_035286285.1 Prochlorothrix sp. | reverse complement strand
CGATCGCCTTCTCCAGCGGCAATTCTTCACCGCCCCGCTGAAGGATTAGCCCTTCCTGGCCCTGGGGCACTCCCCCATATTGGGAATCCTTAATCATGGCATCGTTGCCTCCCACACCTGCATCGTCCTTTGCACAATATCACCTGTCCTCGCGTCACCTGACCTGAGTCACCTATCCTTGAGTCACCTGACCTCGCGTCACCTGACCTCGCGTCACCTGACCTGAGTCACCTGACATTAGTAATGTGACATCCCAGACCCTCAGGCTACAATACAATTGAAACCTGAACCTAACGTCTGGTCCCCCACCCCCCCATTTCCGAACCTCTAGGCTTAGTGCCCAAGTCTGCACGACTCAATACCCCGAGGCTGAATCCATGGAAACCCTTGCTTACCTGCACCTAACCGCCACCACTGGTGTCGCCAGTGCTGTCCCCCAAGACCGATCGCGGACTGTCCCCCTAGGTCGGACCCTTGCCAAAGCGCGATCTCTCTCTGTACCCGGTGCAATTGGTGCAGGACTGGTTAGTGTTGCCACCTTAATTCCCCTGTCAGCCCAAGCCCAAGCCACCCTCTCCCAGGGCAGTTCTGGACCTGCCGTGGTGGAATTACAGCAGCAACTGGCCAGCCTAGGGTACTTTAACGCCAACGCAACGGGATACTACGGTTCCGTCACGGTGGAAGCCGTGCGCCAGTTCCAGGCCGCCCAAGGTCTCCAAGTCGATGGGGTCGCCGGTCCCGCAACCCAAGCGGCACTCTCCGGCGGAGGACCGAGCGCCCCTAGCGCCAGCAGTAGCAGCAGCCCCAGCAGCAGTTCAGCCAGTTCCGGTTTTAACTCAGCCACCGCCGATCTTCAGGCCGATTTGGCAGATTTAGGCTATTACCGAGGCCAGGTTGATGGCATGTATGGCCCCCTCACCGAAGAAGCCATTCGCAATTTTGAGCGGGATAGTAACCTGCCCGTCACGGGTGTGGTCAGCATTCAAATGCTCAACGCCCTCGATGCCGAGATTGCGGCCCGCAATAGCTCACCCGGCAACGTCGCCACCACCCCCGGCAGCAACAGCAGCAGCGCCATCCCCGTCATTCCTCCCGCTGATAGTGTCCTGCTCGCAGACAATCGCAGCGGCGACGCAACCAAACAAGACTCCAGCAAGGTGGTCGTGCAAAAGGCCGCCGATGAAATTGTGGTCCGCCAAGGCAGCGGTACCGGCAGTATTGTGGTGCAACAGCATCCAGAGCGCACCCTTGTCGAAGCGATTCCCTCCACCTCCGTGGTCGTCTCCCAGCCCAATGCACCCGCTAGCACCACGATCGACCAGCGGCCCGTCTTCACCAACGCCCAGCCCAGCCTGCCCTTTACCGGCGCTCAGCCCCCCAATACCCCCTACGCCAACTATCCCCCCGCCCTCCCCCCCGGCAACACCCTCGGAACCTTCCCCGTCGGCACCCCCGGACCCGGAACCTACAGCAATACAGGCTATGGCGGCACGGCCTATGCCAGCCCTCCCGGCTATGATGCCTCGTTCTATCCCTATGTGGTTGCCATTCCCCACCGCACCCAGGAGGACTTGGTAACGGCGCTACGCTTTAGCCCCGGTGCCTTTGTGGCCGGTTCCCAGCGGGGCACCTATATCAATGCGGGATCCTACTCCAGCCGCGCCGAGGCAGAGACCCTAGCCCAGGCATTGCGTCAGCAGGGCTTGGATGCGCGGGTGATTTTCCGCCCTCGCTAGGGATTACACCGCGTTAACAGGCAAAATCATAGGGATGGAAGGGCGGGTGGGCCGGTTGGCACCACACCGATCGGCCCCTGGCCCAACGCCATGCTCCCCAGGCCGCCGCACAGGCCGCCACTTGATGATCACTGGGATCGGTCCCAGGGTCCAGCCAAAGATCCAACCCTGCAAAGCCCTGGCTCGATAACCACTGGATTAAGGTGGCACGGGCTGGGGCTTGGGATTTAAGGGCCACGATCGCCGCAATTTCCGCCCCCCCAAGGGCGAGACACCCCCCTGGATGGACTTCCACAAGGTCGAGGTTGTGGGGATGGAGTTGGGTGGCGAGGCGGGCGATCGCCATGCCGCGCAGGGTGAGGTAGGCCATGCGGGTGAAGGTGGGGGGCATGATGGTGCCGGAGGGGAGACCCAAGGCAGTTAGGCGCTGGCGCAGGGCACGATCGCCCGGTCGATCGCCGCCGCCCGGATTATAGGATAGCGGCGCATCTAGGCCCAAAACCAGCCGATCGGCAGGGTTTGCTTCAAGATAGGGCAATAAGTCGGGGTCGCTGATGCCTTGGCGCAGTTCCATCAGGGTCAGTTGCCGATCGTCCCCCCACCCTAAAACTAGGGCTGTATCCGCTGCATTACTCGGCCCCGCCAAATCCAACCCTAAAACCCAAAATTCCCCTGTTTTTAGCAATTTATCAATCCCCCTCAGTGGCTGATAAACATCATGGACGACGATCGCGGCCCGATTTTAGATCAAAGGCAAAGGGTTGGTAGGGGCGGGTTTTTGCGATAATCTCAAACCCTCACCAAGACGTTAACCCAACCCGCCCTCTTTAGGAATAGAGACCCAGAGGGCGGTTTTAGAAAAATAACGGCGATTAAACATAAGCAAAGGGTTGGTAGGGGCGGGTTTCTGCGATAATCTCAAAACCTCACCAAGACATTAACCAAACCCGCCCTCTTTAGGAATAGAGACCCAGAGGGCGGTTTTAGAAAAATAACGGCGATTAAACATAAATTTGGGCGAAAACCCGCCCCTACGGAAATTTTGCAGTCTATCTATCGCATTATCCTTAATCAACCGTTGCACGATCGGGACGGTTCACCAGCCACGCCACCAACCCCGGACCCAGCAGCAACAGCGCAAACATCCGCGTCATCTGCATCGCCAACACCACACTCGTATCCCCCCCCAACTCCATCACCGTCGCCACCATCGCCTCTAGTCCCCCTGGTGTAAACCCCAGCACCGCCGTCATCGTACTAATGTGGGTTAGCCCATGGAAACCGTAGGCAATTCCCAAGCAACAGAGAATTAAAACCAAAATCAGGCCAGTATCGACAAGAACGGCTTTCGCTAAGGTCTGGAGGGCACTGCGGTGGAACCGGAGGCCGATCGACAGCCCCACCACCAACAGCCCCAGCAAAAAGAGCGGCGTGGGAATCGTCACCGGTTGGGGCAGTAACCAAAAAGTACCCAAAGCGACCAGGAGCGTTCCCAAGAAGCTTCCGGCAGGGAGGCGTAGTTTTTGGCCGATCATAATCCCAGAAACCATCCACACAGGTATTAAAGCCAGAACCAGAGGAGTTATGGGGCTAGCTACGAGGAGCGATCGGGCCACCTCAGCCCCCTCCGTCTGAAACAGCAGCGTTGCCAAATTGGGGACCAAGGTCGCCACCAACAGGACTCGCAAATACTGCAACACCGTCACCGCCATGGCATCGGCCCCCATTTCCTCACTCATGGCGACCATCCCGAAGGATGCCCCCGGAATCGAGCTTAAAAAAGCCGTCGATCGGTCTAAATCCGCCCAACGCCAGAGCAAATAGCCATTCATCAAACTCAAAGCAGAGGCCAAGGCAATGCAAAGCATCAACGGGAGAGCATAAGTAGCAGCAAAGCCGATCGTCTCCACAGAAAAGCGCGAAGCAGCCACCAAAGCCAAGAGAGAGCGCCCTAGGTTAACCAAACCCGCTGGTAAAGGGCGCGATCGGCCCCGCACCAGGGCCAACAGCACCCCAACGGCCAACGGTCCCAATAACCAGGCCACCGGCACCCCCCACTGACTACAGCACCAGCCCCCGATCCCAGCCCCCAGTAATTGCAGCCCCAACTCCCCAGGGGAGGGGGAATCGGGCGGGGGCAGCACGATCGGGGGGGGAACCGCAACAGGCACCGCAGTAGGCACTAAGTCAGGAGCATCAGAGGGTGAAGAGTCCATGGCAGTGGCAATAGCGTTTGAGGATCATAACCCACCGTTTTTCGCCCCAGGCAAAACCCGCCGAGGGGAGCAACAGGGCGATCGGGGGCGATTGAGGCCGATCTACAGATACTTATTCAGGATTAGATCCAACTTGGTTTTAGTGGCAGCGGGAACCTTATCCAGCGGGGTTAGGATGGCGTATTTCAGCGCTGTATGGGCCACAGACTCTGGCGGATTGGCGGCAATGCGTTTTACAGCTTCCCGAATGACTTTTTGGGCATTTTCAGCGTTTTTATGCAGATTGTCGATGATCATCTCCACCGTCACACTGTCATGATCCGGGTGCCAGCAGTCGTAATCGGTCACCAGCGCCAAAGTGGTGTAGGCGATTTCCGCCTCACGGGCAAGCTTGGCTTCCTGCAAATTGGTCATGCCGATCACCGTTGCGCCCCAACTGCGGTAGAGGTGGGATTCGGCTTTGGTGGAAAAGGCTGGCCCTTCCATGCAAACGTAGGTGCCGCCCTGGTGCAGACTGACGTTGGGTAAGCTCAGGCTGGCGATCGACGCTGCAACCACCTCAGTCAAAGCCAAACAGGTGGGATGGTCAAAGGTGATATGGGCAACAATGCCCTCCCCAAAAAACGTGGAGGGGCGGTCTTTGGTGCGATCGATAAACTGATCCGGCAGCACCATATCCAGGGGTTTAGCCTCTTCCTTCAGGGAACCCACTGCGGACGCTGAAATGAGATATTCCACGCCCAGACTCTTCATGGCGTAGATATTAGCCTGAAAGGGGAGTTCTGAGGGCAATAGGGTATGATTGCGGCCATGGCGGGCTAAAAAGACGACAGGAACCCCATCCAGCGTGCCGGTAATAAAGGCATCGGAGGGCGAACCAAAGGGGGTCTCGATCGTGACTTCTTTCACATCTTGGAGCGCCTCCATTTTGTAGAGGCCACTACCGCCGATAATGCCGATTTTGATGGGATTCATAAGTTCCAGTGCTATAGGGAAAACGGGGGGGTTGGGGGCAAATCGATCGGTCTGGGGCCAAGGCTAAGCAGACGGGTTTGGCTCAATCACCGCGATATCGCCAGATTTTTGCCAAAAAACCGCCCCTACAAAAAGTTGCTCAGACCTAAAACCCAACGGGGACACCCACGGGGGGTTTACCCCTACCCGAATTATGCCGTTAATCTGCGACGCTATAAATTCTGCGCTAAGGGGCCACCCTCCTCACAGCCGTAGCCATCCCCATCTAAATCAAAACCATGGGGATCGAATTGGCGCAAGCCCCAGGGTTTATCAGGCCGATCGGGTAAATAAACCCGGAAATTTTGGGCCGGAATCTGATCACAGGTCAACGTCGGGGGAGGGCTGGGGATACAAAGCCCATAGGCCCGATCGCAGCGGGGATCCCAATGGCCATGCCACAGCCGCCAACCCCCTAGCCCCAAACCCAGCAACAGCAACCCCAACCCCCCCAGCCACCACCCCTGAGGCGACGGCGGCAAGTCCGGAAACTGCTCAAAGGCATCCAACTCCGCCTGATCCAACGGCTGCACCGCATCCCCTAAGTCCAACGCAGCGAGATCCAGCCTTGGCCCTAGGGCATCCTGCGGCGCAGCTTGGGCCGGATGAGGCTGAGAATCGTTAGGCTGAGGGTCAGTAGACTGAGGGTCAATGGGCTGAGAATCGTTAGGCTGAGGGTCGGTGGGCTGAGGGTCGGGCTGAGAATCGTTAGACTGAGAATCGTTAGGCTGAGAATCGGGCTGAGGGTCAGTGGGCTGAGGATCGTTAGGCTGAGGGTCGGGCTGAGAATCAGTAGGCTGAGAATCGTTAGGCTGAGGGTCTGACATGGGACTCCCGCTGAATAACAGCTTGATGACAGCTTGATGACGGGTGGATTTCACTTTAGAACCCTCGATCGGGGGTAAGGGTCGCGCCACCGCCTGTCCTGGGCCAAACACCGGGGCAACCACAGGGGGATCGCCCCTACGACACAATCATCGACGAATCGCGGTAGGGGTCGCGCCTCCGTGCCGACCCTCTTTGGGCCAAACCGGGGCAACCACAGGGGGTTTGCCCCTACAACGTTTTGAGAGCCGCGATCGCCGCTCCATGCATAGCCCCATTACTAGCCACCACCCCTTGATTATTGACCAGCTTCGATCCCAGGGAAAAATCCAAGGGCTGGCCCTGGATATCCGTCACCTTGCCCCCCGCTTCCTCAATCACAATCACCCCCGCCGCATGGTCCCAAATCTTTTCCCGATAATTCGGAGTTTTGGGCGACGGAAGCCGCAAATACAGCGCCGCCTGACCCGCCGCCACCGCAGCATATTTAGCTTGGCTATCCATGCGGATCGACTCCTGGGTAATACCCGCCGCTGTCGCCACCGCAGACTGACGGCTCTGGTCACCATGGCCCGACTCCACACTTTCCACAAAGCGCAAACGATCGGCCTGCCCCTCGCTGACCACCTGAATCGGCTGGGGATTCTCCCCCGTGAGGGACATCATCACCGCGCCCTCCCCTCGCACCGCCACAAAAACCAAGCCCGGTTCGCCCCCGTCAAAGCTCAGGGCCGGACAACCCAGAATCCCCAACTTAATATCCCCTTTTTCCACTAAGGCCAGGGCCACCGCATACTGATCACCCCGTAAAAAGCCCTTCGTGCCATCGATCGGGTCCAAAGTCCAATAGCGATCGGCCACGGAACCATTGCCCGCATCGATCCAACTCACCACCTGCTCCGGTGTGGCAGCGGGAACAACCCCCTGGACATAGTGGGTCACCTGCTGGAGGCGATCGGCCTGCTCCGGTGCCCGCAGATCGGCACTGTCTTCTTCGCCCACGATCGGGTCATCGGGAAAAGCCGCCCGGATCGCACGGCAGATCACCGCCTGGGAGCCAAAGTCCGCCACCGTCACCGGGCTGCGATCGTCCTTTTCCATGGCCTCCGGCACAATTTCCTGGCGGACTTGGTTACAAAGTTGGGCAGCGGCAAGGACCGCTTGCAGGGCAATTTGTTTTTCGGTGTCGTAGGCCATAAATACATCAATTAAAAAAGTAGTGCGGAC
>JAYKJG010000050.1:0-3750 GCA_035286285.1 Prochlorothrix sp. | reverse complement strand
AGGAGGGCAAAGAGGCTCAGAAACCACAAAAGAACGCGCTTAGGGGTCATGGGCATGGTGTGGTGGACCGTAAGGGATTGCAGGGTTGTGAGGTATTGTAGGGCACCTACAGGGGCAAGATAACCTTGACCAGCCAAATACAGGGGCAACCACGGGGGGATTGCCCCTACCAAAAGGAATCGAGATTAGTCGGATTTGGTATCAGATTGCAATCAATCTGAACTGAATTCCTCCCATTGTAATAGAGTTCTTGGCTCATCCTGTATCCAGTCGGTCAGGGGCTGAGCCTTCCTAGGGCTATTTTTTGCCCGTGGTGACGGGTCCGGCCCTAGAGCGTGGCACACTAAGGGAATTGTCTAGGACTCCCCGCCATGAAGGTTTTTGCAGTGCGACTCAAGCCCAACGACGATCTCAAACACAGTCTGAAACGGTTTGCGGCAGAAAAAAACCTTCTGGCTGGCTGCATGGTCACAACCGTAGGCAGCTTACACCAAGCATCCCTACGCTTTGCCAATCGAGCAGTTCCAACGGTACTCAAACAGAAGTTTGAAATTATGTCCTTAACGGGCACCTTGTCAATTCATGGGGTCCATCTCCATCTTGCAGTAGCTGACAAGACCGGGCGCGTCATTGGAGGGCATCTTGAAGCGGGGTGCCTCATCTACACAACCGCAGAAATTGTAGTAGCTGAGTTACCCCACTATCTCTTTCAGCGAGAACTCGATCGGGCCACGGGCTACCAAGAACTGGTGGTGCGCTGTTCCACGGAAGAACAGTCCCGAACCTTGGGATCTTCTCCCCGCTCTTGCCGCTCCCGAAAGTCTAGCCATCGGGAACCCAATGATTAGGTCCGCACCCCTTGGCCCCCCCAGCCCCTCTCCCAGGGCAGAACAGGGGAGCACGATCGGGTCCAAGAACCCCTTAGACAGGCCAGAGGGCTAAAGGGTTCCTGGGGGATGGCTGGCTCGGCTGTCCAGGGGCAACCGTAAACTACGCCCGCGCGATCGCTAGGGGAGACGGGCAGGGGCGATCGTGGAAGCACTCGCTAAATCCGTTAAGGCTTGACCCGTCACCCGGCAAATCCGCCACTCCTCTAAAACCTGTGCTCCTTGACTTTGGTAGAACTCGATCGCGGGTGTATTCCAGTCTAAAACAGACCATTCAAAGCGACCACAGCCCCGTTCCACCGCTAGGCGGGCTACATATTGAAGCAGTGCCTTGCCGACCCCTCGCCCGCGATAGTGGGGCATCACAAACAAATCCTCCAAGTAAAGGCCCGGTCGCATTAAAAACGTTGAATAATTATGGAAGAATAAGGCTAAGCCCACGCTCTCTCCATCCCACTCTGCCAAGATTGCCTCCGCGTAGGGCCGTTCTCCAAACAAGTGCCGACTCAAGTCCTGGGGATCCCCCACCATTTGCCCCTCTAGTTGCTCATAAATGGCAAGCTGACGGATCAAAAAGGCGATTTTTAAGACATCAGCGGGGGTAGCCGATCGCAGCACTAAGGGAAAGTTAGGGTTCGATACACTCATAGATCAATGGGGAAAAAATGGGGTGGTGGTGGGGAAGGGATCCAGAAGAACAGTATCAGAACACACCGTGAATCAAGCACACCGTGAATCAAGCACACCGTGGGAAAGTTCCCAGTCAGGGAACCAACCGCAACGATCGACCCCTTCCCCCCTCTATAAAATCCCACCAGCATCACCTTAGCAATTCCGCCTCAGACTTTCCAGCACAACAGCCCTACCGCAGCAAATTCCCCCGCTTGTCCTGCGTGTCACCACAGGGGGCCAACCTGCTTCGCGCCAAACGAGGCAACCCCCGAAGCATTGCTGCGATCGAACGGTTCACTCACCACAGTGGGCCAGTCCCGATCGAAAATGGACCCCCCACAGCGTAGAGAGTCCATCGTTATTCCTTTTATTTCAGGCTTTGGGTTGCAAATTTTCAGTTGCCCTGGGCGCTGCGCGTCCTAGGGCCGGGAGACTGGGGAAACCGGGGCTGGAGCGGGGTTAGCGCTCCCCAGTCCATCCAAAGGGGGAACCACATCCGGACCCCAAGCATGGGTTGTTTGGGAGGCTCTTTGTCGGAACGCCCCGCAATCTCGTTCAATTGCATCAACACTGAATTGATTACGGCAGTATTCGTAGGCAATCTCCTTCACAATCTGCTTCGGTAAACCACTGGCACCGTCTAAGGCTGTCTCAAAGTCTTGACGCGCTTGGTTAAAAGCAGCAGGATTACCGGCCTCTCCCTGTTTCCGGAGAATTTGCGCCCGCAGGTGATAAAGCTGGGGATTCTGGCCACCGCTGGCTGTCAGTGCCTGGTTAACCCGATCCAAGGCTTCGCTTAGTTGATTCAAATCCCGGTAGGCCAGCGCAACCCCCCAGTCGGCAATAAACTCCGGCGCAGCATTGGTTTCTAAACGCTCGATCGCTTGCTTAGGACTCGTCAGCGGCAGATTTACCGCAATTTGCAAATCCATAAAGCCCTGAATTAGATTTAACTCTGGATCATTGGGATTAATCTGCTTGGCCGCATTGAGGGAACCATAGACTTCCTGAAGTTTATTCAGGGCCGTCGGCACCCCCCGCAGTGTCCCTTCCCCACCGGGGCTAAGCACATAGGCTCCTTCGAGAAAGTGACCGATCGCCGTATAGAGGTGGCTACGCAGGGGACTGGTGGCTTGGAGTGCTGCCGCCGTACTGAGGGTTTGACTGGCGTAGGCTCGTACCTGGCCCCAATTCTGCTCTAAATAAGCAAAGGAAGCAAGCATGGCATAGACCAGCGGCTCTCCGGCCTCTGTACTCTTTGCGGCTTCCAGGTGCTCCGCCGCTTCCCGGTAGTTGCCCTCTTCCATCATGGCCCGAAACGCCGCTTCAGTGTGGGGGCCGATCGCCTCAGGATTGGTCGATCGAAACGGATCCCCCGCACTGGCAAAGGGAACCCCAAGATTAAGCACTAAGGCAAAGGCTCCCAGGGATTGGGAGAGATTGACCAGGGTTTTACGGCTGAGAGAGAACTTTAAGCTAGAAAAACGGAATAATGGCTTCGGCATAATCGGTTAGTGGCTCCTCTTGAACGGCTTCCCACGGTCTCAGGGCTGGTTACAACGGCGGGTCAATGGTCTTAACGGCAACCGCGACCGCAACTGAAGGGAAAAGCAACAAAAACTGCAAATGTGTCTTAAGGTACTAGACTAGGGGCAGAGGCTCCCGGTCCTAAGTGCCAGTTTCCGGTTTGACCTGAGGGGAGTAGGCGGGAACGGGAACCCAGGCAGAAAGGGGAAAGTGTTGCTCCCTTGGACGCAGGGCCATCCGTGGAGGTTCCAGCATCAAGACCCAGGCTTGGGTGCATTTCACTTTGGAGCAAGCCAGCCCCTAACCTGGCTCCAAAGGCTCGTAGTGCGGACTTTAGTCCGCCCTTTGGCAAAAGTGAAATGCACCCCCAGGCTTCACGGGGCATCTCTCAAGGTTGGGGAAAACCGCTACGATCGGGACAATCCTCCCGTGCTTGCCCCGATTTTGGCACGACCCGATTTTGGCACGACCCGATTTTGGCACCAAGAGGCTCGGCACCAAGAGGGTCGGCACGGGGGCACGACCCCTACCGAGATTCTGCCAAGGTTGGGATGCAGCCAAACTTTCTCCCCCTGAATTCGGGAAAAACCAAGAATTTCACCCCTTGCTCACCTGAACGTTCCCATGCTCTACCTCAGAAATATTAGTTATCATCCTCCCGCCT
>JAYKJG010000049.1:0-5238 GCA_035286285.1 Prochlorothrix sp. | reverse complement strand
CTGCCAAGGTTGGGATGCAGCCAAACTTTCTCCCCCTGAATTCGGGAAAAACCAAGAATTTCACCCCTTGCTCACCTGAACGTTCCCATGCTCTACCTCAGAAATATTAGTTATCATCCTCCCGCCTGTCCCCAGCCGATCCTATCGGGACTCAATTTGGTTCTGGAATCCCAGCAGTTGGGGTTAGTGGTTGGGGTTAGTGGCGCTGGGAAGACGACCTTTCTGGAGATTTTAGCCGGTTTAGCTGAAGCGACGAGCGGTGAAGTCTTTTGGCGGGAGCAAAGCCTTAATAATCTCCATCTTCAACAACTGGGGGGCTTGGTTTTTCAGTTCCCTGAACGTCACTTTTGTGGCAGTACCATTTTGGAAGAACTGCGCCTAGGGCATCCGGAATTAGGCCACGATCGCATCCTCGCAGCCCTCCAAGAGGTGGGTTTGGAGCATTTAGCCCTAGATAGCTCGCCCCATCAACTCAGTGGAGGGCAACAACGGCGGCTAGCTTTGGCAGTGCAACTGATTCGCCAGCCCTATCTGCTGCTGCTGGATGAACCTACCGCTGGCTTAGATTGGTCCATGCGGCAACAGTTGGTCAATTTATTACAGCGGCTGAAGGAACATTGGACCTTGCTGATTGTGACCCACGATCCCAGTGATTTACTGCCGATCGCCGATCGTTGTTGGCACTTAAAAAAGGGCCAGCTAGAAGAGCAAAATCTCCCTAGCTTGACCCCATAATTTGCTGCTCTCGTGTTGCTAATCTTGCTGCTAATCCTTTAAGGTCTCGCTGCTGCGCCGCCCCAACTCATAAATTCCACAACTCATACAGGCCAGCAGCCCCATGCTCACCGCCCAGCTTCGGCCCAAGCCCCACTCCACTCCATAGTTACAGAGGGTGCCCACCATCAAAAACGGCACAATGCTAAAAACCGAGGCTGACAGGCTGTTCCAAGAATCCCGCGCCTCACGGGACTCTTCATAGTCCTTTTGGGAAAAGTAGAGCGATCGCTCCGCAAAGTCAAACCAACGGTGCAGCCGCTCCATAATCCAATCCCCCACCGGGGAAAAGCCCAGATACAGCGCCAGGGACCACAGGGCAACCCCCGCGAGGGTGGCGGTTTCTAGGGAGAGGGTAAAGGGCCAGAATTCAATTTCAATCTGCATAAGCGGTAAGGGTTAAAGAGTAGGGCAATAAAACGAGCGGTATAGGGCTGCCGTCACCAAGCCTTCGTAATCTATGTTAATAAAAAGAAAGGTTCTTTGACGTATCCAAGGGTACCGGCTCGCTAATTTCCCCCCTTAAGTTGACAATGATGCAAACCCTAACGCCACCCTGCCCCCCCCCAACCGGGACACCCCAAACCTGGACTTGGCAAGGCCACGCCATTCACTACGTCCAGGCAGGTGACCAAACTGGATCCACGGCTGCTGGTGCCCCTAGCTCCGCCAACCCTGGGGGGGCTTCCCGTCCGCCTCTGCTCCTCGTCCACGGTTTTGGTGCCTCTACAGACCACTGGAAAAAAAATATTGCCGACCTTCAGCGGGACTTTGAGGTGTGGGCGATCGATCTGTTGGGATTTGGCCGATCGGCCAAGCCCGAAGCCGACTACGGCGGCACCCTCTGGCGGGAGCAACTCCACGACTTTATCCAAGCAAAAATTGGTCGCCCGACAATTATTGCGGGCAACTCCCTAGGGGGCTATGCCTCCCTCTGTGTCGCAGCGGCCTATCCCGATGCCGTGGCGGGGGTCGTTCTCCTCAACAGTGCCGGACCCTTCACCCCCCCGGAACCGCTACCCGAACCGACGCTGCTCCAGCGCGTAGCGCGATCGGTCCGCACCTGGATCTTCCAGCAACCCTGGGTCGCCCGCTTGATTTTCCTCAATGTGCGGCGACGGGCCACGGTGCGCAAAACCCTCCTCAAGGTCTATGTCGATGCCACAGCGGTGACCGAAGAGCTAATCGACGATATTATTCGCCCCGCCTACGATCCAGGGGCGCTACAGGTTTTCTCCTCGGTTTTTAAGGCCGGAGGTAAGGGGGCTAAGGTGGATGAGTTGTTGGGCCAAATGCAGTGCCCGCTGTTGACCCTCTGGGGCCAAGGGGATCCCTGGATGAACGTCATTGAACGCAGTGGCAATTTTCGGCGCTTCTACGGCGATCGCCTCACGGAGCATTTCCTAGCGGCGGGCCACTGCCCCCACGACGAAGTACCTCAGCAGGTCGATGACCTGATTCGCCAGTGGGTGAAGGCACAGTTCGCCCCCTAGGACACCGCAGCGGACTCGATCGGAGCGTTGATTCCGACATCAGCACGGGGACAGGGGTGAAGCCAATGGGCTAAAGTAAATTTTGCTGTTCAGTTGCGATCGCCCCCCCAATCCTCTCTCCCATGCGCCAACTTCTCTACCTCGAAGCCCCCACCCCTGAAACCGATCGAGTCTGCACTTGGCTCCAAGACAGCTTCACCCTGCCCGAAGGCGCAAGCAAACGCAAGACCCCCGATGGTATTGGTATCCAGGGGGCAGGAAAGGAAACAACCGGGGGTAATTCCCCAGAATTAGCGATTTTTGTGTGGTCTGTCCAGCGCACCACCTATCTCAAGGTCTTTCGCTGGGGCGATCGGCCCTTTCCCCAAGAAAACACCATTCTCCACAGCCTGAAACAGCAACTGCTTGCCGCCTTCCCCCCCCACTATCCCGCTCCCCCAGCGGTTGACCTTAGCCAAACCTCAATTTTTGCAGCCCTCGCTGAGCAGTACCCCCTCACCGTCAAATATTTCCAAGCAATCCCCAACGGCGAAGCCGACTTAACCCGTGCCTACTGGTGGGAGCAGCGCTGGCGCGAGGGCGTGAACCATCCCCAAGAGCCGAAACAGGTCGTTTTCCAGGCCGCAGGTAGCCAATTCGCCCCCTCCAGCCCAGCGGTAGACTATGACTTGATCTATGTCGGGGGGGCGCTGGGGGTGATCCATGCCGCCATGATGGCTAAGTTGGGCTATCGGGTGCTGTTGGTGGAGCGGTTGGGCTTTGGCCGCATGAACCGGGAATGGAATATTTCGCGGGATGAGATCCAAAGCGTGATCGATTTGGGCCTGTTGACCCCCGCCGAAGTGGAATCGGTGGTGGCGCGGGAGTATGTGGACGGCTTCCATAAGTTTTTTGATGCCAACAATCCGCCCCAGGCCAAGGCCGAAATTTTGCACACCCCCACGGTACTGAATGTGGCGGTGAATTCCGATAAGTTGCTGCAAATTTGCGGCCAGAAGCTCAAGGCAGCGGGGGGCGAAATTTGGGACTATACCGAGTTTGAGCGGGCCGAGATCTATGGCGATCGGGTGCTGCTCAAGGCCCACCACCGCCCCCGCCCCGGCGAGGATCCCGGCAATGGGGCTGAGACCTCCGATTCCGCAACAACCCATTCCGACCACCGTCGGGCAACGGGTCGCCTGCTGATCGATGCCATGGGCACTGCCTCACCGATCGCATGGCAAATGAACCAAGGCCGCCCCTTTGATAGCGTCTGTCCCACCGTGGGCGCGGTGCTCCAGGGCTTGGATCCCAAGGTTTGGGATAGCCAGTATGGGGATGTGCTCAACAGCCATGGGGATGTCTCACGGGGGCGGCAGCTCATTTGGGAACTGTTCCCCGTAGAGGGCGATGACCTGACGGTGTACCTGTTCCACTACCACCAGGTTCACCCCGACAATCCCGGCTCTTTGCTGGAACTGTATGAGGACTTCTTTGCGATTCTGCCCGAATACCGGCGCTGTGATTTAGACAAGCTCACCTGGAAAAAGGCCACCTTTGGCTATATTCCGGGTTACTTCAATGTCGGCAGCGGCGATCGGCGGGTGGCCTTCGATCGGGTCATGGCGATCGGAGACGCAGCCTCCCTCCAATCCCCCCTCATCTTCACCGGCTTCGGCTCCCTGGTCCGCAATCTCCCCCGCCTCACCACCCTCCTCGACGCAGCCCTAAAACGCGACCTCCTCAGCACCAAACACCTAGAGCAAGTCCGGGCCTACCAAAGCAACATTGCCGTCACCTGGCTCTTCTCCAAAGGCATGATGGTCCCCACCGGGCGGGTCATTGCCCCTGAGCGCATTAACGCCATGCTCAATACCTTCTTCGGGATTCTGGCCAGTGAGTCCCCAGCGGTGAGCGATGCCTTTATGAAAGACCGAGCCGACTGGCTCACCTTTAACCGCATGGCCCTCAAAGCAGCCCGCCAAAACCCCACCTTACTGGCCTGGATTTGGGACTTAGCCGGACCCAAGGATCTGCTGCGCTGGGTCTTAAACTATGTCGTCTTTACCGTCCTCACCCTCGTCAGTTACCTCTTCAGTGGCTGGCTCCCAGGGCTGGTCCAGCGCCTCAAACCTATGTTAGAACCGACCTTACCCGGTTTCTGGTTCTGGCTCCTAGCCCAAAGCTACCTGATCACCGATGGCGTAGGCCGTGCCCAGTGGCGGCATCCCCATGGCCCCGCAAATCCCCCCCCGCCCCCGTCTCCCCCCCTCCAAGCCACACCGTAACTGAGAACAGGACTGATTAACGCCTTGGACAAAAAATTACTTTCCCAAATCCAGGCCGGTCAAGCGTTTATCGTGAATGCCCGTCGCCGTAATGGGGTCATTTTGTGCAAACCCTTCCACGCAGAGTTTGCAGGGCCAGGTGCCCTCATTGGGGGCAGTTTGGATCGAACCTGTCAAAAGCTGGTGGGGGTTGGTAAACTTTCAATTTTGATGCCCACATCGCCTGAAGATTACCATCGCGCCTGTTTAATTCGGCGGCAGTGGGTCTTGCTGACCCAAAAGATGACCTCCCACGAGGATCCCCAAGAGCGGGCGCGGTTGCTGCTCAATCAGTTTGGGAATTACTTCAGCGAGGAAGACTTGGCCCCCCTAAATGACGATTTGCTGGGGCAATTAGTGGGGTCATTTCAGTCCACGGTGTTTCAAGCTCGCCTAACCTTAGAGGTGTAGGGGTCAGGTAGCGGGTGCATTTGACTTTGGAGCAACCCAGCCCCTAACCTGGCTCAAAAGGCTCGTAGTGCGGACTTTAGTCCGCTCCTTGGCAACAGTGAAATGCACTCCAGAGAGCGATCGGCATCCTTTCCCCTAGCCTACCCCTGGCCTTTAGGGACTAGCTTGCTGAGCCTGTTGCACCTGCTGTTCTAGGGTGCTGAAAAACACATCTCCCCCATTCCAGACCGCAATTTCAATCAGCATCGACTCAC
>JAYKJG010000048.1:0-7705 GCA_035286285.1 Prochlorothrix sp. | reverse complement strand
GGCGATCGGTGACGGCCCGAATATGGGCATTGACCCCAAAGATTTCCTGGATGACGACGATGGCGGGGTAGGGACCAGGGGCAGGGGGCTGGGCCAGGTAGGCATCAAGGGCGAGGTCGCCGTTGGGAATTTGAACGGAGGCGGTGGTCAGGGTCATCGCTAAACTAGTGATAGGGTGTGCATCGGATCCAACTTACTAGGGAATGGATCGGGAATGGATTGGGGTCACCGGAGGCCCTGGGGTCTGCTGGGATCGAGGGCATTGGAGGTCGATCGGAGGTTGATCTAGATCCTGGGCCGCGATCGAGGGATTTCCCGGAAAATACTGACAATCCAGCTTCCTTTCGGAAAGAGAAATAGAGAAAAAGCGGACGCTGAAGCGAGTTTCTGACCCGCACCCGCGTTAAGGTTCCCCTGCTTCTGACTCCACTGCTACCTTCCACTGTTGCAACCCCATGACTCAAGATCGGGCGATTCTTTCCGGCTATCAAATTCTAGACCCCTTCTACATTGGGCCTCGAATTTTGCTGTACCGTGCTGTGCGACAGCGGGATCAAAGGCCGGTCCTGTTGAAGGTGCTGTGGAAGGACTACCCCAGTTTCCGAGAGATTTTGCAACTGCGCCATCAATACGCCCTAGTACGCAGTTTGGCGGTGGATCCCCACATTGCCCAGCCCCTAGCCCTGGAAAATTATCGCAACGGTTTGGCCTTGGTCCTGGAGGATCCGGGGGGGATTCCCCTGGCGGATTGGAGCCGTCCGGACCCCCTCAGTCTCGATCGCTTTTTTCCGATCGCCCTCAGCCTCAGCCGCTTGCTCGATCGGCTGCATCAGCAATCGATTATTCACAAAAACTTCAACCCCAATAGCTTTCTGGTCAATCCTGAAACCCTCCACCTCAGCCTGATCGACTTGGGTCTTGCCTCCCGCCTGCCCCGCGAAGCCCAAAGCGCCACCAGTCCCAACACCCTAGAGGGCACCTTGGCCTATCTATCGCCGGAGCAAACGGGCCGGATGAACCGAGGGGTGGACTATCGCACAGATTTCTATGCCCTAGGGGTGACGCTGTATGAATTGCTGACGGGACAGGTGCCCTTTTCGGGCCAGGATGCCATGGAGGTGATCCATGCCCATTTGGCCAAGATTCCGCCGCTGGTGAACCAGGTGAACCCACAGGTGCCCCTGGCCCTGGGGCGGGTGGTGCTGAAACTGATGGCGAAAATGCCAGAGGATCGCTACCAAAGTGCCGCAGGACTGAGCTATGACTTGGATCAGTGTTGGCGCAGTTGGCAAGATATGGGGTCGATCGCGCCTTTCCCGTTGGGTCAGCAGGATATTAGCGATCGCTTTGTGATTGCGGAGCGGCTCTATGGCCGGACGGAGGAGGTGCAAACGCTGCTGGCGACCTTCGATCGGGTCAGTGAAGGCAGTACGGAACTGGTCTTGGTTACGGGGTCTTCGGGGGTGGGGAAGACGGCGGTGGTGAGCGAGGTTCACAAGCCGATCGTGCGCCAGCGGGGTTACTTTATTCAGGGCAAATTCGATCAATTTCAGCATAATCTACCCTTCCAGGGGTTTGTTCTCGCTTTTCAGGACTTAGTAGAGCAGTTGCTCAGTGAAACGGCGACCCAGATTGAGAATTGGAAAACGGCGATTTTGGAGGCGATCGCCCCCGATGCCCAGGTTTTGGTGGATGTCATTCCAGCTTTGGAGCAGTTAATGGGTCCCCAGCCTCCGGTGGCTCACTTGGTGGGCAGTGCGGCCCAGACCCGTCTAAATCGGTTGATGCAGCGCTTAATTGGGGTTTTTGCTACCCGCCGCCATCCCTTGGTGATGTTTCTGGATGATCTTCAGTGGGCGGATGTGGCTTCGCTGCGGCTGATACAGGCGCTGTTGTTGGAACATCCCGGTTATTTACTGGTGATTGGAGCCTATCGGGATAATGAAGTGCAATCGGGGCATCCCCTGGGTGTGACGCTGCGGGATCTGGCTGAGAAGGCTAAGAAGATTGAAAACCGGGCAGCAGACTTCCAAATCCATGAAATTAAGCTATTGACCTTGGGGTTACCGGCTTTAAGTCACTGGATTGCTGACACACTGCTGCGAACGCCCGTGGAGGTTGCGCCCTTGGTAGAGCTAGTGTTTCAGAAAACCGAGGGAAATCCTTTTTTTAGTGTGCAATTGCTGCGATCGCTCCATGAGCAGGGACTGATCTACAGTGTGCAAGGTAGTGTGAAGGGTAGTGTACAAGGTAGTGTGCAGCGTAGTGTACAGCGGTCCCACCTTGCCCCGTCCGGCGATGGTGTGCCCCTGGCTGCACCTAGCTTGGATGGTCCTAGCCCTAGTTTGGGGTTTGGGCCAAATTCTGGTCCTCCTTCGGCTTTAAGTCTTGGCGCTGGGGTTAATCCCAGTGCTCACGCTCATTCTGGTTTAGAAGCTGGCCCTAGCTCCAGTCTTCTCTTGGACTCTTTCCAGCCCTGTTACCACTGGGCCTATGATCTGGAAGCCGTTCAGCAATTGAGCGTCGATCGCAATGTGGTGGACTTTGTGGTGCAGCAACTGCAACAGTTGCCCCAAACGACCCAAACCGTCCTCACTTTGGCGGCCTGTATTGGCAATCAGTTTAGTTTGCGCACCCTAGCGACGGTTTACCGCCACAGTCGAAAAATGACCGCCGATCACCTCTGGCCTGCACTCCAGAAGGGCTATTTATTCCCTGAGGATGAGGTTTATAAATTTTATCAGGCTGAGGCGGGAGATTCCGGCGATTCTGCCTTGGCTGCGACCCAATATCCTCTTCAGCAGGGGGGATACCGTTTTGCCCACGATCGCATTCAACAGGCCGCCTATACCCTGATTTCAGAGGCAGAAAAACAGGCGATTCACTGCCAAATTGGCCAAATTTTACTCCAGGAATTGGAAGAGTGGATGGGGCGGTCTGGGGTGACGAGTCCCTCAGATTCCCTTGCTCCGGCGGTGATTCCAGCCCAGGCTAACCCCTCGGAGCCGCATTCCCCCAAGGCAGGGTCGAAGGGGGAAACAGTGCCGACCGGTGCTATGGGTTGGGCGAAGATCTTGGCGAAGCAGTTGGCTGATACTTTGCAAAAGCGACGGGAAAGACTGGAATTAGAGGCTGAGCCGTCTGAAGCACCCCAGTCTGGGGACTTCACGGCTACTGAAGTCCTAGGGCCACAGCAGGCGGTAAAGAGCGAGACTAGGGTGAGGGATGGAACGGGCGCTCAGGATCCGGTCAGTGGGGCAGGGGGTATGGCTGCAATGGGGGCGGCAAGGGCAGCGATCGCAGCGGAAAGCCTGGATATCCCGACCCATCCGCTGCAAAATAACCTGTTTCAGGGCCATGACTGGGCCGATCGGCTGTTTGCCATTACAAACCACCTTAATTTAGGGGAATCGCTGCTGCTAGACCGGGAAACCCGATCGCAACTGGCACAACTCAACCTGCGATCGGGTCAGCAAGCCCAAGAAGCCACGGCCTACCAAACGGCGATCGCCTACTTTTTCCAGGGGATCCGCTGCTTAAATCCCTTGGTTTCCCAGGATAATCGGGCCATTGCCGTTGCTGTGGAGGCGGATCCGGTTTCGATCGAGTCCTCTTTGACGGTTGCGATCGCGGCCTATGTTCAGGATCTGCCCAGTTGGCACCATTCCTACACCCTGACCCTGCGGCTCTACGAAGCAGCTACGGAAGCCGCCTATCTCAGCACCAACTTTACGGCTTTGGCTCAGTTGCGGGCTGTGGTTCTGCGGCAAGCGCGAACCCTGACGGATACCGTCAAGGTGGAAGAAGTAATGATTCAGGGGCTGATTGCCCAGGATCGAATGCAGGAAGCCGTAGATCTTGCCTTTGCGCTGGTGCATAGCTTAGATCCCAGCCTGAACCTCTCACCCTCCCTCACCTCCCAAGACCTACGCGCTGCCCTCGTCCGCTTACATCAGCACTTGGAGTCCCAACCGATCGCAGAACTGTTGAATCTGCCGCCCATGACTGATCCGGCTAAATTGGCGGTCATGGCAATTTTACCGACGGTTGCCCCTGCTGCTTATTCGCTCTCTCCCATTCTCCAAGCCATGCTAGCGCTTACCCTCACAGAGTTATCCATGGCCTATGGCAATACCTATACTTCTCCCTTGGGGTATGGACTTACTGCCTATGTCCTCTGTGTGATGGAGAAAAATATTGATTTGAGCTATGCATTCAGCACTTTGGCCTTGGAATTGGCTGAAAAACTAGAGGCTAAGCCGATTTTAAGTTGTGTTCGCTTTGTGGCCCAGGGATTTATTGATGTGTGGCACCGGCCCGTGCAGACAACCCTAGATCCCTTGCGCCATACCTATCAGCTTTGTCTAGAGGTGGGAAACCTGGAATATGCCGGATATTCGGCCATGACCCTTTGTTTAAACTCTTTTCTAACGGGGAAGTCCCTAGAAGAGGTGGATCAGCTTCTGGCAGACTATGGCGAGGCAATGGTGCAGTTTCGCCAGGAGCATCTGATTGTGCAGTTTCAACTGTGGCGACAGGTGGTCTTTAACTGGTTGGGTTATAGCGCCAATCCGACCCAAATTCTGGGCAGTTTGTACAATGAAACGGTGATGCTGCCCCAACACCAGGAAACTAACAACCGCACGACCCTAGCCTACTTCTACCTGTGTAAGTTAATGCTGAGCTATGGTTTTGGGGACTATGCCAGTGCTGCGGTTTATGCGCCCTTGGCCCGTGAACACTGGGATGGGATTGCGTCGATGTTTCTACTGTCGGTGTTCTACTGGTACGACTCTCTGGTTGTCTTAGCCGCTCTGAGCCTAGGACAGGGGCTAGGGGAGCAGCAACAGGAGCGCGTGACCAAAAACCAAGGGGAAATTGCCACTTGGATGTCCTATGCGCCCCAAAATCAACGACACCGCTATGAATTGGTGGAGGCCGAAAGGTTGCGGGTGATGGGGGAGCATCGATCGGCGTTGGAAGCCTACGATCGAGCGCTGGAATTGGCTCATGAGCACCAATATAGCCAGGAAGAAGCCCTGATTGCTGAGCGGGCTGCTTTATTCTGTTTGGAGTGGGGCCGCGATCGCATTGCCCAAACCTACTTTACCCAAGCCTACTATGGTTACGGTCGTTGGGGTGCCCAAGCTAAAGTCGAAGATTTAGAGCGTCGCTACGGAAATTGGCTAAATCCTTTAAGTTTTGGGCAAAATTGGGGACAGATAGCGGCGATCGAGTCAGGTTTGAGCCTAAGCTTGAGTTCTGCGCTGAATCCTCAGGCAAACCCCCCGTTTGGAGTAACCTTTGGTCTTGGGTATGGTGCAGGCCAGGGTTCTAGTTTGGGATCGGCGACGGATGCAGTGACGGCCAGTAATGCCTTGGATCTGCAAATTATTCTAAAGGCTTCCCAGGTGCTATCGGGAGAAATTCAGCTTGATCAGTTGCAAATGAAGTTTATGCAGTTGGTTTTGGAACATGCGGGGGCCGAAACCGGTGCATTGCTGCTGCAACGGGGGGATCAGCTTTGTGTTGAAGTGCAGGCGCTGCCCCATCCCACCCGTCCTAATCAGGTCAAAATTCGCCCGCTCCCCTCGCCTCCCCTAACCCAAGTCCAAAATCTCCCGGTGAAGCTGCTCAATTATGTGGCTCGCTTGAAAAAGCCGCTGCTCATGGATGAAACCAGCGGCGATCGTGATCCTGCACCACCGGAGTCGGAGTCCCCCAATTTACAAGCCTTTAAGCCGAGCCGCTTCCAGGATCCCTATCTTCAGGAGAAAAAGCCCCGATCGGTGCTCTGCTTGCCAATTTTGCATCAAGGGCTACTGATCGGGGTTCTTTATCTAGAAAATAGTCTAACTAGCGGTGTTTTTACCCAAGATCGCCTGGATATTCTTTATTTAATTGCCAGTCAGGCGGCGATCTCCCTGGAAAATGCCCAGCTTTACCGACAGCTTCAGGACTATTCCCGTAACCTGGAGGTGCAGGTGGAGGAACGGACTGCCCAACTGCAAGCGGAGGTGCGAGAACGGCAGGAGTCGGAATTCCGGGAGCGGGAAAAGTCGGCAGAACTGCAAGAAGCCCTAAAAACCCTGCAAAAAACCCAAAGCCAACTGGTACAAACGGAGAAAATGTCAAGTTTGGGGCAGTTGGTGGCGGGGGTAGCCCATGAAATTAATAATCCGGTGAACTTTATTGCGGGGAACCTGGAGCATGTGAGTAGCTATGCCGATGATTTGCTGCGTTTAGTTGAAGCCTATGGTGAATATCTGCCTGAGGTGCCGGAAAACGTCTTGGAACTGGCTGAGGAAATCGATTTAGAATTTATCCAGGAAGATTTGCCCAAAATGATTCAGTCTATGAAGGTGGGCAGCGATCGCATTCGTAAGATTGTCCAGGGGTTACGCAACTTTTCGCGCCATGATGAGGCGATGCATAAGGCGGTGGATATCCATGAGGGGCTGGAGAGTACTCTGATGATTTTGCAAAGTCGGCTCAAGGCGAAGCCCGATCGGCCTGAAATTGAGGTGGTGAAGCACTATGGGCAGCTTCCTCGGATTACCTGCTTTGCCAGTGAACTGAATCAAGTCTTTATGAATTTAATTGCCAATGCCATTGATGCCCTAGAAGGGAAGTGGTTTGATCAGATCAAAGCTCAAGATCAAGCTATTTCAGAGGATTTAGCCTTATCAACCCCTAATGTAGTCCAGCGGGCTGAGGAAGTCCCGATCCCTCCCTTGGTGATCACGATCGAAACCAGTCTCCTACCCCAGCATCCTACTCCCGAAATCCACATCCGTATCCGCGATACGGGCACGGGTATCCCGCCGGAAATCCAGGCAAAGCTCTTTGATCCGTTTTTTACGACCAAGGAAGTCGGAAAAGGGACGGGTTTGGGGTTATCCATTAGTTACCAGGTGGTGGTCGATCGCCATCGGGGTCGTCTCTGGTCTGAGTCGGAACTGGGCCAAGGCACAACCTTTACGATCGCCCTTCCCCTCTGTTTTGACGATCCGAGGGCGCTGTAGTGCATCACGGAGGGTTATGCGGTGCGATCTTTAAGGGTTATGCGATGCGATCTTTAATTGAGGGGTGAGGGGTGTTTAGGGGTTCGGGGTGCTGGGGGGATGGAAACGGGGGTGGAGCAGGTGTTGGACGGGCCGATCGGCCTGGAGGTGTTGCTGGGCGATCGTGGCAACATCCGAGACGGTGATGCGACAGTACCAAGTTCGATCGGGCAAAACCTGCACCGTGGGGCCAGAACTGCATTGGCCCAGGCAGTCACTACCACTGGCAAAGACTTGGGGAAGATCCAAGGCTTGAAATGCTTCTAGTACGGCTGCGGAGCCGTTACGCTGGCAAGATCGGTTTTGGCACACTAAAATACAGCGAAATTGGGTCAATGGGGGAGAGTCCATCGGTGATTGCTGAAAAGAGAAAGGGTGCATTGCCCTTGGGAACGGGCTGGGGGTTTATCTCACAACAGAGCATTTGTGGGATAGTCGTCTCGGCTGTCCGTCGGCAAAAGTGACATGAGCCTGACGGGTGAAGCACGATCTAGAGGTCAGATTTATGCCTTGGTTGACTAAGGACTGTCATCCTTTAATTCGAGAATGCCCTGAGGGACAGAATTACAGCCCCTAGCTGATAAACCTGGGGCGGGCGTGTCCTGGGGAGACCCCAAGGTCTCTACGGTTAACTGATGACA
>JAYKJG010000047.1:0-10893 GCA_035286285.1 Prochlorothrix sp. | reverse complement strand
TTCGCGCGTGAGACGATCGGCAGCGCGACGGAAAGACCCTTGGCATAAATCCTGGAGGCCGGAATAGGCAAACGTATCAACACAGGCTGCATCGGCAGCTTCAACGGCCTGATCAAAACAGGTCGTGTTACAGCCAGCTTGGGCTGAAGCCGGGAAAAGCCAGAGGCTTCCACTCAGCACCAGGACTGCAAAGCCTAGGGCTAGGCTCGATCGCAGCCAGGAGCCAAGCCCAGCCCCAAGGGTTGAGCCAGACAGGCGGGGAGCAGGGCCAGGGGAGCACAGGCCGGGGTTGAGGGGGAACCGACGACAGAGATCAAAAAGGTTCATAGGGGTTGCAGAGCGGGGTTAGGCGGGCAATCCAAACAGTCCCACGATCGGGCTTGGGGCCGCGATCGCGAATCATCACCCTGGCAGAGGCAGGGCACAAAAAAGACAAAGCAAAAGAGAGACAAAGCAAGGGTGCAGGGAATGCCCACTGGGCTACACTAGACCCCAACCCAGCCTCTCATCCTTGGCCAGCTTATCAAGGAGTTCCCTAGGGTCTGGGGCCGACGCAACAAAAGGTTAAGGTTATGCATGGTTTGTGGCTTGAGCAACAACAACTCCACTGGCGCACCGACTTACCCCACCCCACCCCCCAACCTGGGGAAGCCCTGGTTAAAGTGTTGCGGGCGGGCATTTGTAACACCGACTTAGAGCTATTGCGGGGGTATTACCCCTACCAGGGGATTCCCGGCCATGAATTTGTCGGCGTTGTCGAGGCCGGAGACGATCGCCTCCGGGGGCAGCGGGTGGTGGGCGAAATTAACGCCGCCTGTGGCCACTGTTCTTTCTGCCAGCGCGGGATCCCAACCCACTGCGAAAACCGCACCGTTTTAGGCATTGTGCAGCGCCACGGAGCCTTTGCCGACTATCTCACCTTGCCCGTCGTCAATTTGCACCCAGTCCCCGATGCCATCAGTACCGATGCAGCCACCTTTACCGAACCCCTCGCCGCTGCCTTGGAAATTCAGGAACAGGTTCCGGTAGGCTCCGGCGATCGCGTCCTCGTAGTCGGCGACGGCAAGCTAGGCCAACTCATTGCCCAAACCCTAGCCCTCACAGGGTGCCAGCTTCAGGTTTTGGGTCGCCATCCCGAAAAACTCGCCCGGTTAGCCGCCCTGGGCCTTGCAACCACGGTGGATCCGGCGGTGGCCGATCGCAGCTTTGATCTAGCCATCGACTGCACCGGGCAACCCAGCGGCTTTGACACAGCCCGTCTCGCCCTCAGACCACGGGGCACCCTCGTCATGAAGAGTACCTATGCGGGTCGGCTCTCGATCGAGGCCTCCGCCCTCGTCGTCGATGAAATTACCGTCGTGGGATCCCGCTGTGGCCCCTTTGACCAAGCCTTGGCACTGCTGGCCTCAGGACAGATTGAAGTCGAAAGCTTAATTCAAGGGCGCTATCCCCTCGCCGAGGGACTCCAAGCCTTTGCCCAAGCCCAAACACGGGGTAGCCTCAAGGTGCTACTAGAGTGTGGCTAACCCCAGCCCCAACCCCCAGGACGGGCGCGGGGGAGCAAGCGCTTTCCCAGTTCCTCTAGGACGTTAACCAATCCTGGGCCGCTTCACAGGTCGAAAAGACATCTATCTGCCGTGCGCCGTCCACATAGTTTTTGAACAACACCGAAAGCGCCGTATCCCGTGGATTATTCACCACCAAAGCTGTTTTCCCCTCCGTAATGCCAAAAACCTGATGGTGACAACTCAACAACTCTTCTAGATCCTGCAAATCAAACTTAAAATCACAGACTCGCAAATCTACTAAACTGCTGTAGTCTGGGCAAAACAGCGGATCAGCCGCTAGGGTTTGGATCGCATTCTTGATGTTGTGGATCGTGACAACACCTTGATATCGTTCCGTAATGAGCCGTTGCTCTGGGTCAATGGAGTAGATGTAATCCATAGTGAAGAGCGCACAATTTCTATCTCAAGTGGGCGGTGTTGGAAGGGCAGCCGTATTGAACCGTACCTAACAATACCGCTTTTTTGAAACCTCAGGTCGGTTCTGGTTCAGGACTTGCAGCCCCATGGCTCCCCCAAAAGTCTGGCGCAGGGCAGTCCAGTGGTTGTTAAGAATAACGTTACAGCCTTAAGATATCATTACACTGAGACTATCCCTGAGATCCCTATGCTTCGACTTGAACGGATTAGCAAGATTTACCCCACGGGGGAAGTCCTCCGGGATGTGAACTGGGAGGTCAAGTCCGGTGACTGCATCGGCTTGGTGGGGTCGAATGGGGCAGGGAAGTCCACCCAACTGCGGATTATCATGGGGCAGGTGGAACCCACAACCGGCGAGATTATCCGCCCCAGCAATCTGCATATTGCCTATCTAACCCAAGAATTTGAGGTGGATCCCCAGCGGACGGTGCGGGATGAGTTTTGGCAGGTATTTGGGGAAGCGACGGAAGCCTACAACAAGCTCCATGAGGTTCAGGTGGCCCTGGAGACGGCGGATCCAGAGGCGATCGATCGATTAATCCATGATCTCGATCGCTGGCAGCGCAAGTTTGAAGCCTTGGATGGCTACGCCCTAGAGGCAAAAATTGAAAAGATTCTGCCAGAAATGGGCTTTGGGCGGGGCGATGGCGATCGCCGGGTCAGTGAATTTAGCGGCGGCTGGCAAATGCGCATGAGTTTAGGCAAAATTTTGCTCCAGCAGCCGGATTTGCTCCTGCTGGACGAGCCGACCAACCATCTAGACCTCGAAAGTATTGAGTGGCTAGAGCAATACCTGAAGAAGCTGAATACAGCCCAGGTGATTGTCTCCCACGATCGGGCCTTCCTCGATCGCCTCTGCACCCAAATTGTAGAAACGGAGCGGGGCATTTCCACCACCTATCTCGGCAACTACAGCGCCTATATCCAGCAAAAGGCAGAACAGCGGGAAGCCCTGCTCGCGGCCTATGAAAACCAACAAAAGGAACTCGATCGGCAGCAGGCTTTTGTCGATCGCTTCCGGGCCAGTGCCACCCGCAGCACCCAAGCCAAAAGCCGCGAAAAGCAACTGGACAAAATCGAGCGCATTGAAATTCCCCCCGACTCCGTGCAAGGCCCAGCCTTCCATTTCCACCCCGCCCCCCGCAGTGGCCGTGAGGTGGTCAAACTGGAAAATTTAACCCATGCCTATGACGAAAATATCTTGTTTCTGGGGGCAGATCTCTTGATTGAGCGGGGCGATCGCATTGCCTTTTTGGGACCAAACGGGGCGGGTAAGTCCACCCTTCTGCGCCTGATTATGGGGCTAGAACAGCCCCTAGAGGGCAAAGTCACCCTAGGAGAACACCAAGTCATTCCCAACTATTTTGAACAGAACCAAGCCGAAGCCTTGGATTTAAGCAAAACCGTAATGGCCACGCTCCACGATGATGCGCCGGACTGGAGCAATACAGAAATTCGCAGTCTGCTGGGGCGCTTTGGCTTTAGCGGCGATACAGTCTTTAAGACCGTAGAAAGCTTGAGCGGGGGCGAAAAGGCCCGCCTTGCCTTTGCCAAAATGTTGTTAGCCCCGGCCAATCTCTTGATCTTGGATGAGCCGACCAATCACCTGGATATTCCAGCCAAGGAAATGCTGGAGGAAGCCTTAAAAAGCTATGAAGGCACGGCGGTGATTGTCTCCCACGATCGCTATTTCATTGGTCAAGTCGCCAACAAGATTGTGGAGATTCGGGATGGGGAATTGCGGGTCTATCTGGGCAACTATGCCTATTATTTAGAGAAAATCGCGGAGGAAAAGGAGCAGGTGCGCTTAACAGCCCTCGCCGCAGAAAAGGCAGCCAAAGCGACAGAGAAGCGGGAGAAGCAAAAGGCTAAAGTCGCCGCCCGGAAGGAAACCCGCCAGCAAAAAAGCAAAACAAAAGTTTGAGCCACTCCAGACACTCGCTGAAGCCACCCACAAGTTCCCCTAGGGCACCTCGAAAAACTGAGTGCATTTCACCTTGAAGCAACCCAGACCCAGACTTGACCCATAAGGCTCGTAGTGCGGACTTTAGTCCGCCCCTTGGCAAACGTGAAATGCACCCCTTCCCTTGGGGTTGGCCTTGAACCGCAAACCAGATCTAAACCAGATCCCAACCAGATTTCATCAAAAGCTGCTATTTCTTGTTATGATCTGAAGCAAGCTACCCAACCCAATCTATCCTAGGTTTTTCGCACAGCATCGGTAGCCACCCAACAACCCCACGCCCCCTCAACGCTTTCTAGAGTCAGGAGCCTCAACTTCCTCCAACCTTAAAGCTGTAGTCAACCCCCTCAGGATAATCGACCCAGCCACGATCGGGCCACGTATCGAGGGCTAACGGCTCTTCTTCCCCTAGAGAAATCACAATTTCTAATCTAAAGGGTCAGGATTTGTTAACTTAATTCCCTGGATGAACGGGACAACCCAGACCTTAAAAGAGGACTCGATCGCGCAGTTTCCAAGCTTTCCCTTCTGCATACCGGAGTCTTGAGTGCGATCGCCCTGCAAATCCCCGCAGTCAGTCTTTGCAACAGATGAAAATCGGGAGGTCCGGGTTCCTGAGCCAAACCCGTTGATCCCCATGCCCTCCATAGCCTTTTTCTTCAATTTGGCATTAGTTTGCCCTGCGATCGTCGCGATCGAGGGGGCACCACCCCTCCCCAAAAACCAGCCTTAGACCGGGTATTCTCAGCCATGGTTTCCACCCCTTGAACCCCTCTAAGTTGCCCCGCTATTGTCTTGGAAATGTCAGGACTTCCTAGCATTTTTCCTTGTTTTTCTTTCGTTTCTGGCCCGTTGGGTCTACCCAGATTTTCCAAACTAGGTGGTATTATTGCTCCAGAAACTGCATCAAAAACTACAAAATGTAGTGACCTGAACGAGAGTACCCAGTTTCGGCTGTGGGTACTGGCGCGTTCCCACCCTTGGGTTTCCATGGGCTTCCGATGTTGGAGTTGGAACGCATTGACATCTGAACTGCTTCTATAAACAGGCGTAGAAATATGGCAAAAGCCACTATTTATCCCGTTGTACTCGTGATTTTGGATGGCTGGGGTTATCGAGAGTCTGCCCAAGCAAACGCCATTGCTGCGGCCAAGACCCCGATCATGGACAGTCTTTGGGCAGCATATCCCCATACCCTGATTCACACGTCGGGTAAGGCGGTCGGTCTGCCCCAGGGCCAAATGGGGAATTCAGAAGTAGGACACCTAAACCTGGGGGCTGGACGGGTCGTGCCCCAAGAACTGGTGCGGATTTCTGATGCAGTGGAGGATGGATCGATTCGTCACAACGAAGCTTTGGTCCAAATCTGCCAGTCCGTCCGCAACCGGGGGGGCAAGCTACACCTGGTGGGGCTGTGTTCCGAGGGCGGGGTTCACTCCCACCTCACCCACCTGTTTGGTCTGCTGGATCTAGCCAAAGCAGAAGCCTTGGAGGAGGTCTGCCTCCATGTCATCACCGACGGGCGGGATACCAATCCCCAGGATGCAATCCAGGTGGTCGAGCAAATCCAAAACCGGCTTAACCAGGTCGGCATTGGCCGGGTCAGCACCCTGGCGGGCCGCTATTACAGCATGGACCGCGATCGCCGCTGGGACCGGGTGGAAAAAGCCTACCGCGTCATGACCACCGACGGTGAAGGAACGGGGCAAACCGTTCTCGAAGCGGTCCAGGAGTCCTATGCAGCGGGCATTTATGACGAGTTTATTGAGCCGGTGCGCCTTGCACCAGGGGCCGTTGAGGCCGGAGATGGGGTCATTTTCTATAATTTCCGCCCCGATCGCGCCCGTCAGCTTACCTATGCCTTTGTCGATCCCAACTTTACCGGCTTCGATCGGCCCCTGCTGGATCCCCTCTCCTTTGCCACCTTTACCCAATACGACGCAACCCTCTCCGTCGATGTAGCCTTCCCGCCCCAGAACTTGACCAATATTCTCGGTCAGGTCATTGCGGATCAAGGCTTGAAGCAGTTCCGCACCTCAGAAACGGAAAAATATCCCCACGTCACCTATTTCTTTAATGGGGGCATTGAGGAACCCTTTGAGGGGGAAGATCGCGAACTTGTCTCCAGCCCCATGGTGGCCACCTATGACAAAGCTCCAGCGATGTCTGCGGAGCAAGTCACGGATGTCGCGGTCAAAGCCCTGCAAAAGGGAGTCTATTCCCTCGTGGTGATGAACTATGCCAACCCGGACATGGTGGGTCACACCGGCCAAATTGAAGCGACCGTGACGGCGATCGAGACCGTCGATCGCTGCCTAGGCCGACTCCTTCAAGCCATCTCCCAGGCTGGGGGCACCGCCCTGATCACAGCGGACCATGGCAACGCCGAATATATGCGCGATGACAATGGCAACCCCTGGACCGCCCACACCACCAACCCCGTGCCTTTGATTTTGGTGGAAGGGGAAGGGGCAAAGATCGTGGGTCATGGGACCGCTGTGCAACTGCGCGAGGGCGGTTGTCTGGCGGACATTGCACCCACGATTTTGGAAATTCTCCAACTGCAACAACCCCAGGAAATGACCGGGCGATCGCTCATTGAACCGGCAGTGGTGCCCGATGCTATTCCCCAGCGGGTGCCGGTCTCCCTCAGTTGCTAAGGTCCAAGCCACTTTAGACAGGCCGGAGGGGGCTACCTCCCAGCCAAGCGGTTGGGGGATAGCTGTCTCGGCTGTCCAGGGGCAAAAGGGGGGCAGTTCACGTTTGCCAAGGGGCGGACTAAAGTCCACACTACGAGCCTTTTGCGGACTCAAGTCCACACTACGAGCCTTTTGCGGACTAAAGTCCACACTACGAGCCTTTTGCGGACTAAAGTCCACACATGGAACGAACAAAAACCACCGGAATATCGTGGGTTTTGTCCCACGCCTTGAGGCGGGCACAGGTCTCAAAACCATCAATCCCCGGCAGACTCACATCCAGCAACACCAAATCTGGCCAGACATCGCTATAGGTGGGATCCATCAGCAATTCCAGGGCTTCCTCACCACTGGCCGCATTTAAGACCTGGTACCCCGCCGATCGCAGCATATTACGCAAAAACGCCCGATTGCTCCGACTATCATCCACCACCAGAATTGTAGAGAACTGGGGCTGATGGTTAACGTTCTGAACGGAGGGAGGAGTATCCTTCATGGGGCTGTGTACAGAGACCGGTGAAGTGGCTAGGGTCTTGCCCTGGAAAAAAGTCGCCTTGACAAAAGCTGGCCCTGACCAAAAGCAGGATGCTGGAGGATCGCCCTGGGGGGTTACGCTCCCCTAGCGCTCTCTCAAGTTTTTCATTCCATAGCCACCATAACGGGATAATCTACGATCAGTCAGGAGTTAGGCTAGGATATTTGTTAATTCTTTATCAAATGGGTATTTCTGTAGACACCCCAAAAAGCCCCCGTCTTGGCCAAACCCTCCCAAAAACCAAGGCTAGACCAGGGCAAGACCCCCGCGACCGAGGAACAACCTCGCGCCATCAAGACACCCCGTTTTTTTGCTACCCCCCTCTGTTTTAGGACGTTATGGACATTTTTGAGCTAAAGCGCACCCTTGAATTGGTCTCTCAACGCCTGGGCAAAACCCAGGAGTATCTTTGACCTTCCTGCCCTCAATGCCCGGATCCAAGACCTAGAACAGATTGCGGCCCAGCCCGCCTTTTGGGATGATCCCAACTTCGCCCAAACGACGCTGCGAGAGCTAGATGAGTATAAGTCCCATTTAAGCTGTTTTCACCACTGGCAACAGACCTGGGCCGATGCTGAAGCGGTTTTAGAACTCCTAGAACTGGAAGCAGATGAAGGCTTGCTGACGGAAGCCAGTGCCAGCCTCGATCGGCTCCAGCAGGATTTGGACCAATGGGATTTGCAGCAGCTTTTGTCCGATGAGTACGACAAGGACGGGGCGGTGCTGACCATCAATGCAGGGGCCGGGGGAACCGATGCCCAGGATTGGGCCGAGATGCTGCTGCGAATGTACACGCGCTGGGGTGAGTCCCAGGGCTACAAAGTCCAGTTGGCGGAACTTTCGGAGGGAGATGAGGCGGGCATTAAGTCGGCCACCTTGGAGATTCAGGGCCGCTATGCCTACGGTTACCTGCGATCGGAGAAGGGAACCCATCGTCTTGTGCGCATTTCCCCCTTTAATGCCAATGGCAAGCGCCAAACCAGCTTTGCGGGGGTTGAGGTCATGCCCATTCTCAACCAAGAGGTCAAGCTAGATATCCCCGACAAGGATTTGGACATTACCACCTCCCGATCGGGCGGCAAGGGGGGCCAAAACGTCAACAAAGTCGAAACAGCGGTGCGGGTGGTTCACCTGCCCACGGGTTTAGCGGTTCGTTGCACCCAAGAGCGATCGCAGCTCCAAAACAAAGAAAAAGCCCTCGCCCTGCTCAAGGCCAAGCTCTTAGTCATCGCCAAGGAACAGCGGGCCAAGGAAGTCGCTGATATCCGGGGCGATATGGTCGAAGCCGCTTGGGGCAACCAAATCCGTAACTATGTGTTCCATCCCTACCAAATGGTCAAGGATCTGCGCACTCAGGTGGAAACCACGGCGATCGAGGATGTCATGAACGGCGAACTCGATCCCTTTATCCAAGCCTATCTCCGCCAAGAAAACCAAGTCACCACCCTGGTTGACTGACAAAACATTCTGCCGGGGGCGCGAAAACCACGCCCCTACAAGATATTGAGAATCGTAGGGGTCAGGTTTCCTGACCCGCCCGCTGTGCCTCGGTTTAACCCACTTTTGTCAGTCAATCAGGTCACCACCTCAGGAAGTTAGGAATTTTAATCGCAACACTTACTGATTAAAGTCTACTGATTAAAGTCCACAATTCGGGATTCTCCCTCACGCGCTGCCACATTCTCATAGACCCCCTTATCTCGCCGCACTAGCTTTTTCATTCCCAGGGTCTTGTAATCATTATCCGACGCAGGAACCGCCAAGCGGGGAGCCATGATCACCCGTCTGACCGGCGTTTCCGGTGCCGTTGCTCCCGGTTCCACTCCCGCTAGCCGACACAGTTCGCCCCAAGTGGCGATCGTCTGGCTCATGGGGTGAAACACTTCCAGCATTTCTTGCGTTGTAGGACATTGATAAACGTAGAGGGGCATCTTGAAACCTTCTCCTCAAAGCATAGCGATCTGCCTCTAGCTTAGGCATGATGGTTGTATCATAACGTCTCACCTGAGCCATGGCTAAAGCCCAAAGCGAATATCTGTGCAATGCCTGTGGGGCGAAATCGCGCCAATATTTTGGTAAATGTCCCTCCTGTGGCAGTTGGGACTCCCTCGTTGAGCAGGCGATCGAAGCCGCAGTCACCCCCATTGCCGCCACCCGCCGATCGCCCCACCGCAAAGCCACACCCCAGGCACGGGCAGCCCTCCGCCTAGAGGAAATCGCCGACTATCCCCAGGCTCGCATCCCCTCAGGCTATGGCGAACTCGATCGCGTCCTAGGGGGCGGCATTGTCCCCGGTTCCCTCGTGCTCATTGGCGGGGATCCCGGCATTGGTAAATCCACCCTCCTTTTGCAGGTGGCCCAGCGGCTCTCCCAGCACCAAAGCGTTCTCTATGCCTGTGCAGAGGAGTCGGGGCAACAGGTCAAAATGCGCTGGCAGCGCCTAGGGGCAGGCTCCAGCCAACCTACCCCAGCCTTAGGCGCACCGGGCACAGCATCAGACGCACCGTTAGACACAGCATCAAACGCACCGACAGGCACAGCATCAGGCACCGTTTCCCCATCGCCTCCCCCCAACCCCTCGATCGATCTCGCCCCCCTCACCCTAGAGCCACCCAGCCAGCTTTATCTTTTACCAGAGATTGAACTGGAGACAATCATCGCCGAATTGGAATCCCTACAGCCCAGACTGGCCATTATCGACAGTATTCAAGCCATTTACTACACTGCCCTCAACTCTGCCCCCGGTTCCGTCTCCCAGGTGCGGGAATGCACCGCAGCCCTGATGCGGGTGGCCAAGCGCCTCGAAATTGCGCTGCTGCTGGTGGGCCATGTTACTAAAGAAGGGGCGATCGCCGGTCCTAAGGTGCTGGAGCATTTGGTTGATACGGTGCTGTACTTTGAGGGCGATCGCTTCGCCAGTCACCGCCTGCTGCGATCGGTGAAAAACCGCTTTGGGGCCACCCATGAGTTGGGGGTTTTTGAAATGCGCGATCGGGGCTTGTTGGAGGTTCCCAACCCCTCAGCGCTGTTTTTAGGCAATCGCGAGGAAAGCACACCGGGAATTGCCACGATCGTCGCCTGTGAAGGCACCCGGCCCCTCGTGGTAGAGCTACAAGCCCTCGTCAGCCCCACTAGCTACCCTTCCCCCCGCCGATCGGCCACTGGGCTAGAATATAACCGCCTCTTGCAGATTTTGGCTGTTTTAGAAAAGCGGGTGGGGTTTCCCCTGTCTAAGTTTGATGCCTATGTGGCTTCGGCAGGGGGGCTAAGTGTGGCAGAGCCAGCGGCAGATTTGGGGGTTGCGGTGGCGATCGCAGCGAGTTTTCGGGATCGATCGGTGCAGCGCGATACGGTGCTGATTGGGGAGGTGGGCCTGGGGGGTCAAGTGCGGCCTGTGTCGCAAATGGAGCTAAGACTGCGGGAAGCGGCAAAATTAGGCTTTCAACAGGCGATCGTACCCAAGGGTCAGGAATCGGAGCTACAAGGCGGGACTATGGGGCTAAAAGTCACTGGGGTTTCACGGGTCGTCGATGCGATCGGCCTCGTCCTCACCGCCCCCGATCGGCCTGAACTGTCCTAGGGTCTGTCATCAGTTAACCGTAGAGACCTTGGGGTCTCCCCAGGACACGCCCGCCCCAGGTTTATCAGCTAGGGGCTGTAATTCTGTCCCTCAGGGCATTCTCGAATTAAAGGATGACAGTCCTTAGTCAA
>JAYKJG010000046.1:0-2521 GCA_035286285.1 Prochlorothrix sp. | reverse complement strand
CCCAACGGCGACCTCGCCCTTGATGCCTACCTGGCCCAGCCCCCTGCCCCTGGTCCCTACCCCGCCATCGTCGTCATCCAGGAAATCTTTGGGGTCAATGCCCATATTCGGGCCGTCACCGATCGCCTTGCTGCCCTGGGCTATGTTGCCCTTGCCCCCGCCCTTTTCCAACGCACAGCCCCCGGCTTTGAGGTGGGCTACAGTGAGGCGGACACTCAACAGGGACGCAAGTACAAAGACCTGACTACGGCCTCGGAACTCTTGGGGGACATTCAAGCGGCGATCGACTATCTTAAAACCTTGCCCACTGTAAAGGCTAGCCCCGTGGGGACGATCGGCTTTTGCTTTGGGGGTCACGTCGCCTACCTTGCTGCAACCCTAGCCGATGTGGGGGTCACGGCCTCCTTCTATGGCGGCGGCATTGCCACCTTTAGCCCCGGTGGCGGCGAACCCACCCTCAGCCGCACCGCCGAAATTTCCGGCACGGTCTATTGCTTTTTTGGCACCGAAGATCCCCTCATCCCCAATGATCAAGTCGATCAGGTGGAAGCCGCCCTCCAAGCCGCAGGCGATCGCCATCGGGTTTTTCGCTACGCCGGAGCCGGTCATGGCTTTGTTTGTGACCAGCGAGCCGACTATCGCCCCGATGCCGCCGCCGATGCCTGGAAGAAAGTACAGGATCTCTTTCGTCAACTCCAGTAAAGCCAGTTCCTGTAACGGCACATCGGCTCCGGTGAGGGGGCTGAGAACCGGGTAGCCCCCCCTATCTACCCCAATCCTCCTCTTTCCCATGTATCCTCGCCACCTCCAACCCATGGACCCTTCTCCTGCCTTCAATCCCGATCAGGCTGTCCCGATCGAGGCGCTGCCCCTGACCCCACCGCCAGCGGTCGCAATTGAGGTGGCGGCTTTCCAGCAGCGCATCGCAGCCCTCGAAGCAGCACTGGAACAGACCCACACAGCCCTTGTTTCCAGCGAAGCCCGCCACCGATCGCTGCTCCAAGCCATCCCCGACTTAATCATGCGCATCAATGCCACCGGGGTTTACTTGGATTTCATTGAGGCCAAGGGGATGAACTTGCTGGTGCAGCGATCGGCCGATCGCCTCGGCAAAAACGTGCGGGAAATCCTGCCCCCACCCTTGGCGGAACAGTATCTCGCTGCGATTAAAGGGGCGCTAGAGACCGATCAGCCCCAGGTTTTTGAGTATCACCTTGCTATCCAAGGCATTGCAGGGGACTATGAAGCGCGGGTCGTTCCCTGCGAGGATGGCGAGGGGGAGGCCGTGATTATTGTTCGGGATATTACGGAACGGAAGCGGATGGAGCTAGCCCTCAAGCAGGAGCAAGACCGGGCCGAGGAGTTATTGCTCAATATTTTGCCCCCCAGCGTGGCGGAGCAGTTGAAGCGGTCTTCCGCTGCGATCGCCGATCGCTTTGAGGAAGCCACCATTTTGTTTGCGGATCTCGTCGGCTTTACCCAGCTTGCAGCCTCCCTAGAGCCAACGGAGCTAGTCGCCTTGCTCAATGGCTTATTTTCCCAGTTCGATCGACGGGTGGAGGAATTGGGCCTCGAAAAAATTAAGACGGTGGGGGATGCCTACCTAGTAGTAGGTGGGGTGCCCACTCCCCGCGCCGACCATGCGATCGCCGTGGCCCACCTCGCCCTAGAAATGCTCAAAATCGTCGATCGCTTTTCCCAGGAAAACGGCCTTAACCTCCGCATCCGCATCGGCATCAACACCGGGGCCGTCGTCGCCGGAGTCATCGGCCTCAAGAAATTTATCTACGACCTTTGGGGAGATTCCGTAAACGTCGCATCCCGGATGGAGTCCCACGGGTTACCGGGGGAAATCCAAGTCAGCGAGAGCACCCATAAACTCCTCCAGGAAGTCTATGAGTTCGAGGATCGGGGCTTAATTGAAGTCAAAGGCAAAGGCCAAATGCAAGCCTATTTACTCAAAAACCGCCTCGATCGCCAAAATATCCTCATTTAACTCAAGAATCCTGGTTTCTTATCCGCCCCAGTCCAAAATCTCCAAGCCTAAACCACAGAAACCAGGGTTCTCAAGGCTTAGCCTCAAGAAAAACCAAGAACCCTGGTTTCTTATCCGCCCCAGTCCAAAACCTCCAAGCTTAAACCACAGAAACCAGGGTTCTGTAACCCCGCCACAACTTCACAGCCAGGAACCAAGAACCCTGGTTTCTTGCCTGAACCGGTCGATCGGCTGGCTTAAGTCCAACAGAAACCAGGGTTCTGTAACCCCGCCACAACTTCACAGAGAACCCGCCTTATACCAAATCCGACTAGTCTCGATTCGTTTTGGTAGGGGCAATCCCCCCGTGGTTGCCCCTGTATTTGGCGGTCAGAGGGTCGGCACAGGGGCACGACCCCTACCCGTTTATTCTGTTTCAGGCTCAGTGGTTGCCCCTGTATTTGGCGGTCAGAGGGTCGGCACAGGGGCACGACCCCTACCCGTTTATTCTGTTTCAGGCTCAACGGATTTGGTATTAATCCCCAT
>JAYKJG010000045.1:0-2989 GCA_035286285.1 Prochlorothrix sp. | reverse complement strand
ATTGCCCCTACCGGAGGCGATCGGGGGTGCTGAGGGCTTGTTGAACCAAACCGCTGGGGAGCAAATTGGCAGCTTGTTCGCGGGAGAAATCCGTAAACGCATCCCAAACCGTACTCATAATTTTGGAGGGCTGGAAATCCTCCTTAAGCAGGTCCCAAAGGCGTTGGACTTCGGCGGTGTGGAGCCGATCGTCCTCAATCAAAGCCAGTAAGAGCTTCTGCCGCAAATATAGCCCCTCCTCCGAGAGCAAATATTGCAGCCCCAACTGGGCCGTGGGCAACAGGTCAAACTGACCATCGCTGCGGGCAATGCGGATCATATTTTCGAGGCGATCCCAGTGGAACTTGCCGTCTTTGAACAGCACCTCCAACAAGCGCCGCCGCAGGGCCGGAGTTTCCCCCGTCAGCAGTCGCTTGGCCACATAGGGATAGGCCACCTCCACAATCTTAAAGTCGGGGTTAACGCTGAGGGCTAAGCCTTCCTGGGTGACGATCGATCGAATAATCAAGGCAAACTTGGCCGGAACCCGGAAAGGATAGTCAAACATCAACTCCGAAAAGCGATCGGTCACCACCTTAAAATTAAAGTCCCGCACACTCTCGCCCATGATGTCCCCCAAAACTGACTCTAGGGCCGGGATAATGGGGCGAATATCGGTTTCAGGCGCTAAAAAGCCCAGTTTCACGAAGTCCTGGGCTAGTCCGTTGTAATCCTTATTGAGCAGGTGAACCACCGCATCGACCAAGTTTTCCTTAGCCTCCTGCTCCAGTTGGTCCATCATGCCGAAGTCAATATAGGCCATCTGGCAAGCTTGGCCCGTTTGAGGGCCACCGGGAACCGCAAAGAGGTTACCGGGGTGGGGATCGGCGTGGAAAAAGCCAAACTCCATCAACTGCTGAAGGCCAGAGGTCACGCCAATATAAACCACATCGTCGGGATTGATATTGGCCTCTTCCAAGTGCTGCACCCCCGTCAGCTTATAGCCTTGGATCCACTCCAAGGTCAGCACCCGGTGGCTGGTGTAGCGCCAGTAAATAGACGGCACCTTTACTTCGGGATTATTGCGGAAATTGTGGGCAAAGCGCTCGGCGTTGCGGCCCTCATTGATGTAGTCAATTTCCTCAAACAGCTTGGTGCCAAACTCATCCACAATTAGGGCTAGATCATGGCCTAGGTTCAGGGGTAGCAGCGGACCAAACACCTTGGCGGCTAAGCGGATTAAGTAGAGATCGAGGGTGATGCGGGGGATGAGGTTGGGGCGCTGGACCTTAACGGCGACGGTTTCGCCGCTGTGGAGCGTGGCTTTGTAGACTTGGCCCAAGCTGGCAGCGGCGATCGGGTTGGGGGTAATGTCCTTAAAGATCGTGGTGACGGGCCGCTGAAGTTCCGATTCAATCAGGGCAAAGGCCACGTCGTTGGGGAAGGGGGGAAGCTGGTCTTGGAGCTTGACCAGTTCTTCCAAAAAGTCTTTACGAACCAGATCGGGCCGGGTGGAGAGGGCTTGGCCAACTTTAATAAAAGTGGGGCCGAGATCGGTGAGGATGTGGCGGAGTTGGGCGGCGCGTTTCTGTTTTTGGCGTTCCGCTTGGTTAAACCAGCGATCCCACTGAAGGGCAAAGATAAAGCTGACAACGCTCCAAACAATGGTCAGTGAGCGACCAATCACGAGCCAAAAGCGAGCTTGGAAGTAGCGGGCGATAACGTCTGGGTTGTAGGAGCGTAGCTCATGGAGCTTGGTCTGCTCCCCTGGGGTTCGCCCGATGGTTGGATATTGCGCCACCTTGTTCAATTCCTCACGGATGCAACGTTGTGGATAGGTTTGGAGGTTTTGTTAAGCTTCGTTAACTCTAGTATACATAACTACATTATTCTGGTGAAAAACTCAGGTATTGAATAATCCCCAGGTTTAGCCTAAACCGTTGCGGGGCAGTTCAGGAGAGCGTGTCAGGGCTTAGGGAATATTTGCCAATGTTTTAAGAAAAGGGGATTAGCGTTGCGGGCGATCGAGGTTTTGCTCTAGCTGGGCTTCTTCCAAGGTGGTTTTGCCCAGTTCGGTCCAGAGGGGGGGCACGGGATCATAGCCGGAGCCGCCCCAGGGATGGCAGCGGAGCAGTCGCCGCAGGGTGAGGTAACTGCCGCGCAGGGGGCCATGGCGATCGATCGCGATGAGGGCGTAGGCGGAGCAGGTGGGGGAATAGCGGCAAATCGGGGGAAAAAGCGGAGAAATACAGAGCCGATAAAGCCGGATCAGAACCAGGAGAAGGGTTTTCATGGCGGGGCAACAAGGGGGAATTGGGCGAGTTTGGCGAAATAACCGCAATTCAGCAGAGGTTTTGGCGCAAAATCTGCCCCTGGGGAAAAGGGTCCATTTCACTTTGGCAGATTCACCCAGTCGGTAGGGGCAATCCCCCCGTGGTTGCCCCGGTTTTTGGCCGCTAAGAGGGTCGGCACGGGGGCGCGACCCCTACCCTAGGCCGAGGGTTCCAAAGTGAAATGCACCCCTTTTCCTGGCCTACTTCTGGTTAAGACCATCTATGCAGACCTTAACGTCTGTCCGTTGCAAGCTGCCATGGCTCCTAAGTGCCCTTAGCATAGCCAGCATCCTCTTCACCCGTGGGCAACCCGCCCAAGCCCAAACAACCGTCGCCTACTGCAATACCCCCCTCTACGCTGTCAATATTTACCAAAACCCTACCGCAAGCTCACCCGAAGCCTCCCTCAATATTCGCGTGTTCTGGCGAGAAAAGTCCCTGGTCTTTGCAGATTTACCCGCCCAGCGCACCCAGTGTTTTCTCGACGGCTTTACCTATAGCGGCGGACCGGACATCGCCAATGACCCCAACGCCCAACGCTGGACCCTCTTTGTGCCCACACAGGCGGATGAGCCTTGCTTACTGTTTAGGGATAGTGCCGTTGTTGAGAGTGGGACAGTGACTCAGCGCCAAAGCAACTAATTTCTAGGAAGAATTGCTACAAATAGCCTGCAAAC
>JAYKJG010000044.1:0-8917 GCA_035286285.1 Prochlorothrix sp. | reverse complement strand
ATATCTCTACGTTAACGCCTATAGATCTGACAGAATATTGACGATTGTATTCCAGATCATAGGAAAAAGAGAGTTAGCAGAGCCTTGAGACTCACGCGCAACTGAATCCCCTTCATTTCAGTCTGGATCGGGTTTGGGGGGTGCTTCAAGCCAAGTCGGAGCAGATTCTGCCGCCCTCGGCAGTTTGGGCGCTTTTTCGCCATAGCGGACGGGCGGAGGCGGGGGCACGAGGTGAAGTTGCCGGTTTTCATCGGAGTTGGGCCGATCGCGCCGAACCTTGCGCCGCCGCTGGGACGTGCGCTCCTCCACCGTATCTTCCGCCACCACCTCATATAAAATCGCCTGCTTGATCCCGTCACTCCCCCGCCGCAACACCCGCCCCAAGCGCTGGATAAACTGCCGCGTTGAGCCACTTCCGGCTAAAAACACGGCAATACGCACATCGGGCACATCTACCCCCTCATCCAGCACATTTGCAACCACAAGCGCCCTATAGCTCCCCTCCCGAAATTGAGTCAGAATACCATGGCGTTCCTTGACGGGGGTTTGGTGGGTAATGGCGGGGATGAGGAAATCCTGGGAGATTTGGTAGACTGTGGCGTTATCGTTGGTGAAAATGAGGACTTGTTCGGGGTAATGCTCGGCCAGGAGGTCCGCCAGGACTTGGAGCTTGCCCGCAGTGCCGAGGGCGATCGCCTTGGCTTCGTGGTGGGCCAACATGGCGCGGCGACCCGCCGCCGATCGGGCACTGACTTGGATAAACCGCTGCCAGCCGGATAAACCCCCTAAGGACAAGTTATTTTCCCGGAGAAATCCATTGCGCAGATCTAATAGCGCTGTATAGCGATCGCGTTCTGCTGCTGAAAGCTGCACTTTAATTTGCCGCACCTCATAATCCGCCAAGGCAATCCCCGACAAGTCCACCGCAGAGCGGTGATAGACCTCCGGCCCGATCAGATGGTTTAAGTCTTCATGGCGGCCATCGCTGCGATCGGGGGTTGCCGTCAGCCCCAAGCGATAGGGAGCCAAGCTAAATTCCGCAATCACCCGGTTAAAATCACTGGGCAGGTGATGGCATTCATCAAATACCACCAAAGCATAGCGATTTCCTAAGGTTTCCGCCTGAATTGCCGCACTATCGTAGGTTGCCACCAAAATCGGCGATCGATCCCGCGATCCGCCCCCCAGTAAGCCCACCTCAACCCCCGGAAACGCCGCCTCTAAATTGGCATACCACTGCTGCATCAAATCCAAGGTCGGCACCACAATCAAGGTGGTACGCGGCGTTGCGACCAGGGCCATTTGGGCCAAATAGGACTTCCCTGCTCCCGTGGGCAGCACCACCACCCCCCGCCGTCCCGCCGCCTTCCAAGCCGCCAAAGCCTCCTGCTGGTGGGCATAGGGTTCGCGGGTTAGGGCCGACGGCAGTTCCAAGGGACTAAAGGCCCGTGCTTCGTCCTGGAAGGCGATGGACTCCGCCTGGAGACGCTCCACCAAGGCGCGATACTGGATTGCCGGAATCCGAAATTTCTCAATGCGATCGTCCCAGGTTGCAAACTCAATCCAGGCTTTGCCACGGGGGGGCGGATGCAAAATTAAGGTGCCCCGATCGAAACTTAACAGAGGAATCCGAGCCATGGATCAACAGGTCATACGGTTCGCTAATCACGCCGTTGCCGGTGTCGCGCCCCGATCGAACGCGCTAGGGCTAGGGTAACCGATCCCCTTCCCCCTTGACGTGCCCTAGGGATATTTTTGAGGACTGCCCTGGCCCCCCCGCCCCCTCAGCGATCGGCTAGCGCCGCCAAAGCCGCCTGGGCCGCTGCCTTTTCCGCCGCCTGCTTGCTGCGGCCCGTCCCCCGCCCCCAAATCACCGTTTGGGCTAGAGTTTCCAAGGGATCCTCCTGGCCCGATCGCACCTGCACCACCACCTCAAACACCTTGTCATGGGGTGGCCCCGACTCCACCACCACCGTATACACCGGCAAACAGCCCGGACAGTTGGCCTGAACCCACTCCTGAAAGCGGCTTTTATAGTTGGTTTTAATCGCCGTCAGGGCTTGCTGATCGGCCACGGCTTCAAACAAAGGCCAGACGAACGATCGCACCGCCCCCACCTGGGACTGCTGATCCAAAAAATACGCCCCCACCACCGCCTCAAAGGTGCAGCTTAAAATCTTGGCATTCTCCCGCACCCCCTGGTTTTCCGCGCTCTTGCCCAGCCGCAAATACCCCCCCAAGCCCAACTCCCGCGCAAAGGCCGACAGTTGTCGCTCGTCCACCAAGGCCGATCGCAGGGCCGTTAGCTCCCCCTCCGGCTTCTGGGGATAGCGCTTATAGACAAACTCCCCCGCCAGGAAGTTCAAAACCGCATCCCCCAAAAACTCCAGCCGCTCATTGGCATACACCCCCGCCGGTAACTCAGCGCCTGCCCCGATCGCCGCCGCCCCCCCCTGGTCTTCCCAGGCCCAGCCCTCCAACTCCAAGGCCGGATTCAAGGGCAACAGCAGCCCCTGGGCGCGACTCGCTCCCCCCCCGCTGTGGCCATCATAGGAACTGTGGGTCACCGCTTGGATGAACAGTTGGGGATCCTGAAACGTGGGCAATTGAACCTTGGGCGCTGGAACCATGATGCAGAAGTCAAGGGGGGACTGGAAAAAGCAGTTTACTTTACAAAAACTTTACAGACAGGTAACAGGAGATCTCCCTTACCCTGTGATCCTCAGCACAAAATATATTGATTTGATGAAGCTCCCCTGGCAAATCTTCCGAGGACTTCATGTTCAGTTTACCCTAGTCAAAAGTAGCCAACGCTACGGTTTCCCATTAACAGATTCGACTGCTTCTCTCGGTTCTCTCTACGCTGCTCTTGTTTAATTGCCCCTACCCTGCCCTAGAAACTTCGAGAATCCGAAGGATTAGCCCCCGATCGACTGATTTTGGGCATCAGAGCGGTGGCCTTGGCTCAATCTCCCGGTAACATAGGCTTTATCCTAGATTTGCTGCCCCTAGCACTGCCCCTTCACCGGGACTCATGGCCTCCACACTTCTCTAGCCCCTAGATCGCCACGGGATCACACCCGCAGCTTCAAAATCAGGCCCAATCTATGCTGCACCATGACCTGCCACGCACAGACAAGGGCAAAATCCGATCGAGAACAGAGGGACTAAAGCGCCGTTGGGGGGTCAGAGCCTCTTCCCATCAGGAGCAGTCATACGCGATAAAGATGGGGTGCCTCTCTACACAGCTATTGAAAACCTAGTCCTATGTACGCGATTAGTACGGCCTACCGAAACGGTATTATTCTCTGCAAACGCAGCCAAACAGAGTTTATTGGTCCTGGTGCTGCGGTCAGTCAGGATCTCGATCCCGATTTATGGGGAGCGATCGCCCTAGGCAACTTAGACCTGCGCCCGATCGCAACCCTCGCCGAACAACGTCAAGCCTATCAATTTCGGTCCCACTGGTCGCGCTGGCTCCAACAAACAACAAACAGCAACAATTCCCTTCACAATGCCCTGAATTTAATGGCGGGTTTTGATGCTTTTTTTGGGAGCCAACTGATTCGCTCTCTTCCCCTCACCATCCTCGCCCGCCTTGCCGCCGTCCCCTACTCCACCCTTTTACAAGCCTGCCGTATTTATTACAGCCTGTCTGAGACAGATTTATCATCGGATTTCTCCTCCATTGACTCCAGTCTTACAGCAGAACCTTCCGTTTCTCCCAACAATACCGCTGATTCCATCGCCAAACTCCTTCAACCCCAATGGTCCTGGCTGAGTCCTGCCGATCTGGGCCTGATCCCAGGGTCTCCGCCGCCGCCTTTGCATCCCGCTCCCAATGTGCAAGTCACGGTGAAGCTAGCCAAGCATGGCTTCAAGTCTCTGCGCAACCCCTACGGATGCCCCTCTTCCCTATCCCATCCCGCTTGGCTACGGACCCACCAAAAGCACACTAAAAACCCCTATAATCTCGCCAAGGTGATTTAAAAGACCTCCCTAAACTGACCGGTTAGAGCTACCCCTAGGGGTAGCCGCTTGGGGTCGGCAGGCGGTCCCTGGAAGCAAGTCTAAGGGCTGATTCCATGGGTCCATTTCACGGTGGCGGGTTTACTGATTTAGGGAGGGGCAATCCTCCCGTGGTTGCCCCGGTTGTCGGTCTGAAGAAGGTCGGCACGGGGGCGCGACCCCTAGCCAATGTCAAAGGTTCCAACGTGAAATACACCCGATTCCGTCTCGATCGGCCCTAGACAGAGCCAGCTTCTGAATCCCATTTCTCGGCACAGGCGATGATTTCCCTTCACTGCGCTAGGTTCAGTCTTTTCAGATAAAAGTCTGTATGGTCCTGCCCGATTCCTATCGCCAATCCCAGTTGGCCAAGTTAGTTCAGAAGTTCGGTTTAAGTCAATCTCAACAAATCCAGTGGCCTTTACTGGATCTTGCCTTAATCCATCCCACAGCCTCGGCCCAAAAAAACTATGAGCAACTGGAGTTTGTGGGGGATGCGGTGGTACGACTGGCAACGGCGGAGTTTCTGCGCAGCACCTACCCAGAGGCGCGGGTGGGGGAGTTAGCGGCAGTGCGATCGGTCCTGGTGAGCGATCGCACCTTGGCGGAAATTGCCCAGGTTTATAATCTCGATCGGTACTTGATCAAGTCCAACAGCGCCAGCCACGATCAAACGGGGGTCAATACCCGCCTCGCCGATGCCCTAGAAGCGGTCATGGCCGCACTCTACCTCAGCAGCCAAGATCTGAGCCTGGTTCACCCCTGGCTCGATCCCCATCTCCTGCCCCTCGCAGAAGCCATCCGCACCGACCCCGCCCGCCAAAACTACAAAGCCGCCCTCCAAGAGTGGAGCCAAGCTAACCTGAAGGAGCGGCCCACCTACCAAGTCACGGAAACCGACCCCACCCACGATGCACCAGAGCGGTTTACCGCCGAAGTCTGGCTCCAGGGACGTTGTTTGGGCCGGGGCACGGGGCGATCGATCAAAGCAGCCCAACAAGCCGCCGCCCGCGAAGCCTTTTTCCAAGTCAATCCCCCCACGCCCGCCCCTAGCCCCGCCGCTTCCCCCGCCTCCACTGTGCCCGCCTAACTGCCCCTAACCCTACCCCCCTCGCCACAACCACACCGACAACCACCGCCCCTTCCGCCTGAGCCTGACCCCAGTCCTCCCTCGCCCCTTGTCCTCCCCCACCGCCCCAACGTCCCCCGTTGCCCCTCCCATTGCCGTTGTCCTGGTGGGAGCGGGTCCCTGGGGCCGTGCTTTGCTGCGATCGCTCCGCCACTCGCGCCGCGCCCAGGTGGTTGCCGTGGTGGACTCCGATGCGATCGCCCTCCACCGCCTTGCCCAACACATGGACTTGGAGCCAAACATTGCCCGTCTGGAGGATTGGCAACAAATCTGGACCTTACCCCAGGTCGATGCCCTCGTGGTGGCAACCCCCGCCGCAACCCACGCGCCCCTCATCCAAGCCACCCTCCAGCACCGCTGTCCCGTCCTCACCACCCCTCCCCTCACCCCCCTCGCCCACAGCGCCAAAGCCCTCTGGACCCTCGCCCAACAGCAAGACTGCCCCCTGGTCGTTGCCCACCCCTACAGTTTCCACCCCGCTGTCCTGTCAGGGCGGATGGCCTTGCTGCGGGAAGAGCTAGGGCCAGTCCACTGCGGCTACGGTCGCCGAACCCAGGGGCAGCCAGGGCGATCGCGGCTCGGCTTGCTCCAGGACGTAGCGCTCCATGACCTTTGCATTTTTAATCACTGGCTGGGCTGCTATCCGATCGCCGTCATGGCCCAGGGCTTAAGCTGGCTCTCCCCCGCCCCTGGTCCAACCGCCCAGCCCCCCGCCGATTACATTTGGGCCACCGTGGTTTATCCGCCCCACACGCCCATCCAGTTTCAGTGGAGTTGGGCCAATGCCCACCCACAGCGACAAGCCGCCCTCGTGGGCGATCGGGGTAGCCTAGTTTTGGATGAACTGGCCCACCGCCCTTTGATTTTTCACCCCAAACCGGGGGACCAGGAACCCGTACCGGCAAACCAGCACCCCCACAGTCCCAGCGGTCATCCCTTGCCCGTGGCCGATCGTGACCCCCTCAGCGAAATTTGCGAGCACTTTATAGACTGTGTGCTCCAAAACAAACAATCCCCCCGAACCAGCGGTCGGGAGGCGGTAGATCTGCTGTTGATCCTAGAAGCCCTAGGCCAATCCTTAGAACAAGGCGGAGCCTGGGTTCCTCTGGGGTAGCAGCGGGGGCGATCGTCCTAGTGTCCGGTCTAAGCCTTACACCGAGGTCAACGAGAGGCTGGGCAAACCTAGGTTTTAGGTGGCCAGGGTCCGAGGAACCCCCTCCAGCGCTTCTTCCTCAGTATCAAAAATTTCAAACACCGAATCCATCATCGTGACCTCAAAGACCAACTTAGCCTCTGGGTGAACGCTGCAAATCCGGAAACTGCCTTTTTGCTTATCGGCATCCCGCATTCCAGCCACCAGCGCCGTTAAGCCTGAACTATCGACGAAATGAACTTCACTTAAATTAATCACAACGTGAGGAGTCACATCAGAAATACACTCCTGGAGCTTGAGGCGAAACTGCCACGCTGTTGTGATATCGAGACGGCCAGTGGGGGAAAGAACCACCACCTTGAGTCCATCCTTTGTGGTGTAAATCCTTTGCTCCATAGTGATGCTTTTCTCCTCAGATCATCGGCAGGCTACTCATCCCAAGGTGTAGCAGATGAATAAGCAGGGTGCAACAAAATATCAACGTTTCGGGGCTGGAGACAACGGGCCAGCAGAACAGTGACCTAGGGTGTAGATTCCTGTGACTTGATGGTGGTGAACGGACCCATAGGCACGAGACCTAGTGGGCCTCATCCTACCACTTTCTTGTCAGGGCTTCCTGTCTCTTTAGGTTAAGAATTTCTGCTGACAAGGAGGGGGGAGCCAGCGGAGAGAGCACCGGAAGGGTACTTTACGCCGGAGGGCGGGGCAACCCAGTGTTGCACCGGGAGACCTCTCCTGAGCCTAAGACGATTGGTTAGCCTAAGACTATTGGTTCCAGGGTGGATCGATCGGGATCCGGATCGGTTCCGGCATAACCCCAAACCCTGGGCCAAACAAGGCTGACATCACGGCTTTAGGCATCTAGGCAAGCTGCGGGGCCGGGGTCACAGGGTGCAACCCATCGGATCCCCGCAGAACCCCAGCAATACCCCAGCAATACCCCATCGAGATTGCCCGATATTCCGGCCTGGATAGCCCTAGGGTTCCTCTTTAATCCTTTCAGACTGAGATCACGGTTTCAGTAATTTATACCCAGGATTGCCCCTTCTACATCCCGATCGCTCCAGCCCTGCACCAGGGTCACTTCAACCTAACCTACACCCTGGGTTTTGTCAGGCTACAGCACCCCGCAAAGACAAAGTGCCCCCCTGCTAGGCAGAGAGACACTGAGTCCAAATCTGGAGGGCGGTGAGCTATGCCTTGTAATTCACCCAGTCCTGGGGCTTGAGGTAGGTGTTGTAGAGTTCGGCCTCATGGCTACCCGGTTCCGGCTCGTAGCAATATTCCCAACGGACCAGGGGCGGCAGGGACATCAGGATCGATTCCGTGCGGCCTTGGGTTTGGAGACCGAAGATGGTGCCCCGATCGTAGACCAAGTTAAATTCCACATAACGGCCCCGGCGATAGAGTTGGAACTGACGCTCCCGATCGCCATATTCCATAGTCTTACGGCGCTCCACAATGGGCACATAGGCATCCAAGAAAGCATCGCCACAGGTCTGGACAAAGCTAAATAGCTCTTCCCAGGTGCGGGGCACCGTTGCGCCCAGGCTGTTGCTGTAGGCCGCCGCTTCACCACAGGAATTAGAACCACCGTAGAGCTTGCCGTGGGAATCTTGGTAGTCAAAGAAAATGCCGCCAATCCCGCGAGACTCACCCCGGTGCTTCAGATGGAAATACTCATCACACCAGCGCTTAAAGGTGGGGTAATACTCCGGATGGTGATTATCGCAGGCGTTCTTGAGGGTGGTGTGGAAATGAACGGCATCTTCAGCAAAGGGATAGTAGGGGGTGAGGTCAATGCCGCCGCCAAACCACCAAACTGGACCGGCTTCAAAGTAACGGTAGTTGAGATGCACCGTGGGCACGTAGGGGTTGCGGGGGTGCAACACCAGGGAAGTCCCCGTGGCAAAAAAGCCATGGCCTGCGGCTTCGGGGCGTTGGGTAATGATGGAGGGGGGCAACTGGGTTCCCCAAACTTCTGAGAAGTTCACACCCCCCTGTTCGAGGACGTTTCCTTCGCGCATCACACGGGAGCGACCACCGCCGCCTTCTTCCCGCTCCCAGGAATCTTCACGGAATTTACCCTCACCGTCTGCCACTTCCAAGCCTGTGCAAATGCTGTCTTGGATGTGCTTCATAAAGTCCGCGACCCGCTGCCGAGAGTCACTGGGGGGCAGCATCGGATCGGCCTGAGTTTGGGGAGCGTGCGAAACTGAGGTTGACACAGACATAGATAACCTGGGCGCGATTATGAAAGGGCAGTGGAAGTGGATAGAGGGTTTTGAGAGATTTTTTAACCGGGTTGATACCGGGCTAAAACCGGAACAAAACCAAAATCAAGAAATTACTATAGAGTGTCCTGAAAAACTGGGGTGTTTTTCCGAGAACTTGGGCTAGGGGAGGCAATTCCCCTATGAATGAGATATCAGGGATCGGGTTCGCCTGAATAGAAAAAGGCGCTAATCGTAATATTCCGTAGTATTTTGACTATTCCAACTTCAATCTTGCAAAAGTCTTGACCTGCGGTTGTTTCAGGGTTTGGAGGCGATCGGGGCTGATCCCAATTCGATTCAATCTCCCATGGGATCCCGGCCAAGATTAATATTTAGTAACAAATCCCCCTG
>JAYKJG010000043.1:0-6861 GCA_035286285.1 Prochlorothrix sp. | reverse complement strand
CCTGATATTTTGCCACTTTTAGCAGAGTTGCTGGTTGAGGCATCACAACGCACCCAGCTTGTGATCACAACGCACTCTGATGTTTTGATTTCTGCTTTGGGAGAGTATCCAGAGGCTGTTGTGGTGTGTGAACAGGATGAATTTGGGAGCCAGCTTCGACGGTTGGATAAGGAACAACTCCAAGCTTGGCTAGAAAACTATGCACTGGGTGAACTGTGGCGCATGGGAGAGTTGGGGGGCAACCGATGGTAAATCGATCGCGGCAGGCTCAGCAACCAAAAGAAATTCGGATTTATGTGGAAGGTGGAGGTGATAACAAAGATACGAAGGCACAATTACGCCAAGGAATGCATGAATTCCTCCAGAATATCTACACAGAAGCCCGTAAGAACCGTATTCGTAAGAACCGTATTAAAGTTAACCTGACTGCCTGTGGTCGTCGTAACTCAGCATTCGAGGACTACTGTAATGCCTTGAAGTCACATCCAACGGCGATTAATATTCTTTTGGTGGATGCCGAGGCAGCGGTAACAAAGGACTCTGTTTTGAAGCACTTGGGCGCTAGAGATCCATCTTGGCAAGAAAACTCTCAGTTTCGACACTTAGACGAAGACACAATTCATCTGATGGTGCAGGTGATGGAAACCTGGTTGCTGGCAGATCCGGACTGCTTAGAGAAGTACTACGGCCAGGGTTTTCTAGCTAACAGCTTGCCCAAAGCTGCCAATTTGGAGAACGTACCTAAAAACACTGTGGAACAGGCTCTCAACCACGCCACAGAGAAAACCCAGAAGGGCAAGTATCACAAAATTAACCATGGGCTGGTGTTGCTGGGTCGATTGGATCCCGCCAAGGTGCGGCAGCGTTGTCCCCATTGCGATCGCTTCTGTACGTATCTAGAAACTCATCTTTAGGGCAGCTAACCCTAGCCAGCCTGTTGATGATTTCCGAACTTTGTCTAAAACTTAGGGGGGTCTCGCCGATCGGATCCCTATGATGGGAAGCATTGCCCTACGGAACTCCCTATGACCGGCACCTACATCCCCACCGAGCAAGAACTGACCCTCGATCGCGACTGCACGACCCTCAGCCGCCATGTTCTGGAGCAACTGAATAACTTTGGCGCGGAGGCCCAGGATCTGAGCGCCTTGATGAACCGGATTGCCCTCGCGGGGAAACTGATCTCCCGTCGCCTCAGTCGGGCGGGCTTAATGGAAAATACCCTGGGGTTTACGGGGGAAACCAACGTGCAGGGGGAGTCGGTGAAACGGATGGATCTCTATGCCAACGAGGTCTTTATTTCTGCCTTTAAGCAAAGTGGCCTGGTCTGTCGTCTGGCTTCGGAAGAGATGGAGCGGCCCTACTATATCCCGGAAAACTGCCCGATCGGGCGCTATACGCTGCTTTATGACCCGATCGACGGCTCCTCCAATGTGGATATTAACCTCAATGTGGGGTCGATTTTCTCGATTCGGCAGCAGGAGGGCATGGATGAAACCGGTGAAGCGCTGGATTTGCTGCAACCGGGCACGAAGCAACTGGCGGCGGGCTACATTCTCTATGGTCCCAGTACGATGCTGGTGTACTCCCTGGGTAAGGGGGTTCATGCCTTTAATTTAGACCCTAGCCTAGGGGAATTTATTCTATCCCATGACAATATCAAAATCCCCGAACATGGCCCGATTTATAGTGTAAATGAAGGTAACTTTTGGCAGTGGGATGAATCAATTCGGGACTATATCCGCTATGTTCATAGGCATGATGGGTATACTGGGCGCTACAGTGGCGCATTAGTGGGTGATATTCACCGCATTTTGTTTCAAGGGGGGGTCTTTCTCTATCCTGGAACTAAGAAGAATCCTGCGGGGAAACTGCGACTGCTGTATGAGTCTGCTCCCCTTGCTTTTTTGATTGAGCAAGCGGGTGGCAAAGCTAGCACCGGTACCCAGGCCATTATGGAAGTAGTGCCGGATAAACTCCACTGTCGCACCCCCCTTGTGATTGGCAGTCAAGAGGATGTGGCCTTGGTGGAATCTTTTATTCAAGAGCGAATCCGCCAAGACCAGGGAGAGGGCCACGGCTAACGATCAACCCCACAGTACAGCTTACTTCTTGACACCTTCTCTACACCCTGCACTCGATAAGGAGAACTCCGTGACTACAACTAGCCCGATTTTTGAAATCAAGAATTATGGCCAAAGTATTTGGATGGATAATCTCAGCCGTGACTTGATTGAGTCCGGTGAACTCAAACAGTTAATCACAAGCCGTGATGTCCACGGCATTACCTCAAATCCGGCTATTTTTGAGAAGGCGATCGCCGGTAATGCTATCTATGATGCCGATATTGAGGCGGGGATTCGGGCCGGAAAGCCGGTGAATGAAATTTATGAATCCCTTGTCTTTAGCGACATTCAAAATGCCTGTGATATTCTGCGGCCTGTGTATGATCAAACCCAGGCTTTGGATGGCTATGTCAGCATTGAAGTGCCACCCAATTTAGCCCATGATACGGCCACGACGATCGCCGAGGCCCGCCGCTATGCCCACACGATCGATCGGCCCAACCTCATGATCAAAATCCCCGGTACGGCGGAGGGACTGCCCGCTGTAACCCAGGTTATTCGCGACGGCATTAGTGTCAATGTGACGCTGCTGTTTGCGGTGGAAAGCTATATTCAGACGGCTTGGGCTTATATTGAGGGGCTAGAGGCCCGTGTAGCCCAAGGTGAGTCCGTAGAGGCCATTGAGTCCGTAGCTAGCTTCTTTTTAAGCCGGATTGATAGTAGTATTGATGCTCAGTTGGATCAGTTAAGAGCGGCAACACAGGATGCCGATCGCGCCGCCAAGTTGGAAGCGGCCAAGGGGAAAGTGGCGATCGCCAATGCCAAGCTGGCCTACCAGGAGTATCAGAAAATTCTCGCGAGCGATCGCTGGCAGGCCCTTGCAGCCAAGGGTGCGCGGATGCAACGTCTGCTCTGGGCGAGTACGAGTACGAAAAACCCAGCCTACAGTGATGTTATGTATGTAGATAGCCTTGTGGGGCCGAATACCGTTAATACCTTGCCCCCCAACACGATCGAAGCCTGTGCTGATCACTGCAATGTGGCCAGTCGCATCGAAAGTGAGGTAGACGAGGCCCGTGCCCTGATTGCTAGTTTGCCGGAGTTGGGGATTGATCTAGATCAAGTGATGGCAGATTTACTGGATGACGGCATCGATAAGTTTGTCAAACCCTTTGACTCCTTGATCGATTCCCTAGTCTTGAAAATCCAGCAACTGACCCCGGCCTAGTTCCTGGTGGGCCTCATTTCCCTGGTGGCCGTAGTTTCTCTCTCTTTTAGGGCGGTTTTCTGGCCTGAACGGCGAGGGAGACCCGCCCAGTGAGGCGCTCCCCTAACCCCTTTGCTCTCACCCTTCTCACCCTTCTCTCCAAACCCTTACCCCTACCCTCTCTATGACTACCGTCCTCCAAAATCCCCTGCGCATTGGTCTTCGTCAGGAGCGCATTCCAGAACCCCAGATTTTGATTATTTTCGGGGCTTCTGGTGACCTTACCCAGCGGAAACTGGTGCCCGCTCTGTACCAAATGCATCTAGAGCGACGACTGCCCCCGGAGCTGACGATCGTGGGGGTGGCCCGCCGGGACTGGAGCCATGACTTCTTCCGGGAACATCTGCGCCAAGGTGTGGAGGAGTTTGGGGAGGGGCTTCAGTCCGAGGAGGTTTGGAACACCTATGCCCAGGGGATTTATTACTGCGCTGGAGATATGGATAATCCGGCCAGTTATCAGCGTCTCAAGGCATTTTTGGCGGAACTGGATGAAAAGCGGGGAACCCGTGGCAACCGCACCTTTTATCTCTCCGTTGCGCCCCGATTCTTTGGGGAAGCGGCGAAGCAGTTGGGGGCGGCAGAGATGCTGAAGGATCCCCGCAAAACCCGTTTGGTGATTGAGAAACCCTTTGGCCGCGATCTGGGATCTGCCCAGGTACTGAACCGGATTGTCCGCAGTGTTTGCCAGGAAGAGCAGATTTACCGGATTGATCACTACCTGGGTAAGGAAACGGTCCAGAATTTGCTGGTTTTCCGCTTTGCCAATGCTATTTTTGAGCCATTATGGAACCGGCAGTTTGTGGATCATGTCCAAATTACGGTTGCGGAGTCCGTGGGGCTGGAAGGTCGGGCCGGGTACTACGAGACTTCCGGGGCACTGCGGGATATGGTGCAGAACCACTTGATGCAACTGTTTTGCCTAACAGCCATGGAAGCGCCCAACTCCCTGGATGCGGATGCGATTCGGGGCGAAAAAGTGAAGGTCATTGAGGCAACGGAACTGGCGGATGTGGAAAACCTCGATCGCTGTGCTGTTCGGGGCCAATATACGGCGGGCTGGATGAAAGGCAAGCAGGTTCCGGGCTACCGGGAAGAAGAGGGTGCGTCTGCGGTTTCCACAACCCCGACCTACGCAGCCCTCAAATTGCAGGTCAATAACTGGCGCTGGCAGGGTGTGCCCTTCTATCTGCGCACGGGCAAGCGGATGCCGAAAAAAGTGAGTGAGATTGCGATTCAGTTTCGCCAAGTGCCGCACCTGATGTTTCAGTCTGCGACCAAAGAGGTGAGCCAAAACGTCTTAGCGCTGCGGATTCAGCCGAATGAGGGCATTGCGATGCGCTTTGAGGTTAAAACGCCCGGTTCTTCCCTGCGGACCCGCACGGTGGATATGGATTTCCGCTATGATGCGGCCTTTGGTCAGCCTAACCAGGATGCCTATGCGCGGCTGCTGGTGGATTGTATGGTGGGGGATCAGACGCTGTTTACTCGTGCCGATGAGGTGGAAGCTTCGTGGCGGGTGCTGACTCCGGTGCTGGATGTGTGGGATGCTCCGGCGGATCCCAATGCGATTCCGTTCTACGAGGCGGGGACTTGGGAGCCGGTGGAGGCGGAGTTGCTGCTGAACCGTGATGGTCGCAAGTGGCGACGGCTGTAGGGCTAGGGGCTGCTTACCCCAGAATCCCCAGCAGGATTTTCAGAAGGGCTTCAAACTGCTGGGGAAGGGCGTAAAGCTGTAAATCTTGGGTGATGGTGTGGTTGGCGCGATCGATCTGGGCAAATTGCCAGACATTGCCGATCGTGACTGCACCATACACCCGCTCTTGATCGTAATGCTCGGCCACTGCAATCAGTTCTGCCCCCAGTTGTGTTAAGCCGCGTGTTAAATCTTCTTTTTTGGCCTCAACCACTAAAAAAGACTGGGAAGCCCTTAAAAAATAGTCTAAATGTCCCTTTAGCCATTGATTATGGGTGAGGGGGTACTCAATGCGCAGGGGACAGCGGCAGTGGCGGGCAACGAGGAGCAAAATCGGGGCGACAAAAATTTCTCGGCGGGCTGTTTCACTGGTGAGGCTAACCCAGGGCAAACTGTCTTGAATATCTTCTTGCAGACTGTGGGCGCGATCGGGGAGTACCTTAACCTCAGGCAAGCATAAGACCCTTTGCTGAAGCTGATAGCCCAATTCCGCCAAAATATCTTCTGGTTCGTAGGCTAACTCAAAATAACTGCGAAAAGTATAGGACTGCTCTCGATCTAGGATCTTCCACTGGGCCATGGTTGTTTCCCGTCTAGGCGTGGGTGATTGGACTGATTTTGGTTGTTTTAACCCCACAACCCTGGGGATTTCCCGGTTCCAGACGGGCGATCGTCGGCAAGCGGTTGGATGCGCCAGGGCTGACCCGTGGGCAAGTCCCTAACTTAAGCCTGTTCCGAACCCGATCGTCGATCGGGCGTGGAGCCGTAGCCCCTGACCCCACCGTTGCTCCTGCCGGAAGAGACTCCTCGAACAGCTTGCTGCGTTGCGATCGCACAGGTCTTTCTCCGGTGCGTTGGCTCAGCCCGAAGGCCAAAACCGCTGCGAAACCCCCACAGCGCAGGGCAGAAAAAGCGCGGACTCGAACCGCAGGGGATTGCTCCCCTTGGCCAAAAAACACGTCCCTAACGTGGTGCCTGTAAACCGGGCGGGTTGGTTAAAAGTGCAGGATTTGAACCTGCTACCGTCAGATTAACAGTCTGATGCTCTACCGATGAGCTAACTTTTAGGTGGACTAGGAGGGAGGACTCGAACCCCCAACCGCAGGGGTAGACCTGTGCTCTACCGTTGAGCTACTCCCAGAATGGTGCTGTATTGGGCGATCGGCGGTATACACCAGGGCAAAACCGGCCTAAAACCAGCCCCTAGGGCACCAGTCCGGCATCTAGAACCGGAACCGCTGCTTCCCAACCCAAACTCAGAACCCCCTCTATCCTATCAGGCCGATCCCAAAGTGAGGAGACATTGGCAATCGAAGCAGTCTTATACCAAATCCGACTAATCTCGATTTGTTTTGGTAGGGGCAATCCCCCCGTGGTTGCCCCTGTATTTGGCTGGTCGAGGGTCGGCACAGGGGCACGACCCCTACCCGTTTATTCTGTTTCAGGCTCAACGGATTGGGTATTAAAGGACCGTAGGGATCAGGTTCTCTGACCCATCCCCTGGGCTTAGGGCAGATAGATCTAGTTTAGCGCCTCTAACACCACCCTCCTGCAACAGCGTCATCATCATGCTCCGTTAAGTCCGATTAAGTCCAACAAGAGATGGGATATAGCGATCCTGTTTGGGATCTGAAGACCCCTCACCCCCAACCCCTCTCCCAAGGGGGTAGAGGGGAGCAAGAGTATTCAGATTTCACGGCGGATCGCTATATCTCTACGTTAACGCCTATAGATCTGACAGAATATTGACGATTGTATTCCAGATCATAGGAAAAAGAGAGTTAGCAGAGCCTTGAGACTCACGCGCAACTGAATCCCCTTCATTTCAGTCTGGA
>JAYKJG010000042.1:0-7106 GCA_035286285.1 Prochlorothrix sp. | reverse complement strand
CACAGCCAATGGAGAGAATCCGTCGCACTTTTGCAGGGAGAGACGGGCCAGAGCGCTGATCCCCCCAGGGAACCGGTTGGACTGGTATCCTGATTATTCATACCGTGAGATGTACCCGATGGATAGTAGTGCCCGATCGGCGTGGCAGCGGCTACGTCAGCAAGAAATCACCTGTGAAGAAGCCTTAAAACTGCTGGTCGATCGCAAAGGATCGGTCAACCTTACCCTCCTCGATCCAGAAGTCAGCCAACGGTTTTTCCGGGAATTTCCCGATCGTCAAAGCCTGCCACCCTTACTGCCGCTGCTGCTCTGGCAAAGCTGCTACTATCTCGGCAGTCCAGTCCAGGTTGAGCAGTCCATGATCGACTATTTACTTGATCAGACGCTCTGTAAAATTAAAATTCTGCCCATTTCTGACAAAAGCTACCGCACTTGGTACCACACCACCCGCCTCGATCCCAACAACATCAACGCGGAGCAACTGATCAACCCCCTCACGGGCCAGAAAGAACAGGAGAATATTAGCGAAGTCACCGAGCTATTTTTAACCAAAGCCGTTGATCAAATTAGTCGTATTAAAACGATTATTTCCGGTGCTTTGCGCAATCGAGCCAGTGATATCCATTTAGAACCCTCTAAGGAGGGCTTACGTGTCCGCTACAGAATTGATGGCGTTTTACGGGATATTACAACCCTGGCACCGGAGCTACAACGGCGGGTGATTGTGGCCCTTAAGGTTATGTCTGAACTGGATATTTCCGATAGTCGCCGTCCCCAGGATGGTCGCATTGGGGAACAGTACCGCAGCGGCGAAAGTGCCAGCATTGGCTTGGATATGCGGGTCAGTACGTTGCCCTGTATTATGGGCGAAAAGGCCGTAATTCGGCTCCTGCCCCAGCAAAACCCCTTTGATTCCCTGGAGGATCTCGGCTTTACGCCCCCGGCCCTCCTTCTCTATCGCCACTGGATTCAGCAGCCCCAGGGCATGATTCTCTTCACTGGACCCACTGGCTCCGGCAAAACCAGCACCCTCTACACCAGCCTTCAGGCCGTCGCCACCCCCCAGGTCAACGTCACCACGGTGGAAGATCCCGTCGAGTATGTCCTCGATCGCATTAATCAAACCCCCGTCAACGAAAAGGCGGGGATGACCTTTGCGGCGGGGTTACGATCGATCCTGCGCCAAGACCCCGATGTGATCATGGTGGGGGAAATCCGGGATCAGGAAACGGCTGAAACAGCGGTGCGGGCAGCCTTGACGGGGCACCTTGTGCTGACGACGCTCCACACCAATGATGCCATTAGCACGATCCCCCGCCTCAAGGATATTGGCCCCGATCCGGGCTTAATTAGCGATGCGTTGCTGGGAATTGTTGCCCAACGCCTTGTCCGTCGCGTTTGCCCCCACTGTAGCGTTCCCAGCACTCCCGATCCAGATCAGTTAAAACGCCTAGGCTTGCCCCCCAACCACCCCACGGAGACTTGGCGACAGGGAACGGGCTGTAAGCAGTGTTTTGAGTCGGGGTTCCTGGGGCGGGAGGCCGTGGTGGAGTTATTGGATGTGGACGATCGGGTGCGGCAGTTAATTTACCAAGGCACCGTAACGGATTTACGCCAATATTTGAACCGGCGGGGCTATATTTCCTTCCGACAGGCCGCGATCGCCAAGTTAGACCTGGGTTTAACCACACCCGCTGAAGTTTTCCGGGTTTTGCCCATCAGTGCCCTCGGACTCTAGCCTCAGGTATTCCGGTGGCACCTGGTCCACCAGCCACACGCCATTGGCCGATCGCCAAAAGCAAACTCCCGTTTTGGCTAATTTTTCCGCTTCAACCACTAAAACCACAGGTTTCCCGTGGCGTTGGCCAACCTTTCGGGCGGTTTCTGGGTCAGTAGAGAGATGGACCTGATGGCGACTCATTTTTTGGAGACCCTGGGACAGAATTGCAGCTAAGCTAGCTTGAGCAGTGCCGTGGTAGAGGTAGAGCGGGGGTGTCTGGGGCTGGAGTTGCAGATCAACGGGGCTACTGTGGCCCTGGTTGGCCCGAATCGACTGGCCATCGGCACTGAAGGCAAAGCGCTGTTTGTCACTGTCAGCCACGACGATCGCCAATTCTGCGGCACTGATGGGAAAATTATCCGCCGCCGCTGCCGCCAGTAATTGGGCCACGGGCACCCATCCCCCCGGCGCTAGGCTCAGTCCTAGACGATCGGGGTCGTGGCGAAGGTGTTTGCTGAGGTATTTACTAATCTGGGTCAGTCTGGCGCTGTTCGATCGGGATTTAGCCATGGTTTCTAGCTCTCTAGGTCGTCTTCGCCAATATCCTCATACCACAGGGCTAAATTGCCCTGAATAAAGCTTTCTAAGAGGTCTTTACAGGCTTGGGAATGCAATTCAACCACAGTGATGCCCCGATCTCGCAACCAGTCAATCCCGCCCTGGAACGTCGTGGAGTCGCCCACCACCACAGTACCAATGCCGAACTGCACCACAAGGCCACTGCAATACCAGCAAGGGGCAAGGGTTGTGACCATAATCGTGTTGCGGTAGCTGCGCTGGCGACCAGCTTTGCGAAAAGCGTCGGTTTCGCCATGGATAGCGGGGTCGTTTTCCTGAACGCGGCGATTATGGCCCCGACCGAGGAGGGTGCCGTTTTGGTGGAAGAGGGCCGCCCCGATCGGGATGCCGCCCTCAGCTAAGCCTTGCTGGGCTTCTTCAAGAGCAACAGTGAGGAGGGCGTTGTAGTCCAGTTGAGCAGGGCTAAGGGGAGGAGCCATAGGGGATTAAATGTGAAGGATAAGGGCAAAATTTGAGGGCTTAGGGTCTAATCATGGGGGCGCAGTTCACGTTGGCCGATGGACAGCCGGTCCGGCTATCCCAGAACAGAGCCTTGGTGGGATCAGCCCCCGGCCCGTTCCCAAGTGAAATGCACCCAAGAATGGGGGTCATGACGAAGGGATCGCCCCTGCCAAACTCCCTACATGAGGGCAACGGGTGCCCCTACCCTTGCAGGAGGACTTGACGCAACCGATCGAGGGCTTCCCAGGCACTGACCCGCCGAATCCACTCCCGGCCTCGACGGGGATTCCAACGGCATTCAAAGCTTGTTGCCGTTATTATACCGCTAGAATCGCGCTGGGCAAGGCCAATATAAACCAATCCCACCGGTTTTTCAGCACTTCCGCCCCCAGGTCCTGCAATCCCGGTTAAACTCAGCCCCCAGTCAGTTTGGAGCCGATCGCAAGCCCCGATCGCCATCTGCTCCGCCACAACTGGACTCACAGCCCCCCCCTCCGCCAGAGCCTCAGCCTCAACCCCCAGGAGTTTCATCTTGGCCGAATTGTCATAGGCAATCACGCCACCCCAAAAATAGGCAGAACTCCCCGGAATTGCCGTTAGCATTGCGCCCAAGCCGCCCCCTGTACAGGATTCCGCTACGGCTAGGGTTTGCCCCTGTTCTTGCAAGCGGTGACCCACAACCGAAGCGAGGGTATCATCATCGGCCCCATAGCAGTGCAGACCGCCAATTTGTCGCAATGCAGCTTCAGTGGGTTGAATTTTGGCTAAGGCTTGCGCTTCTGTCTGTCCCTTCGCGGTTATACGCAACTGAACTTCACCCCAGTCGGCATAGGGTGCAACGGTGGGATCGGTTTGATCCAGGTAGGGCCGCACCCGATCGGCCAAAACCGACTCAGAAATTCCCCAGAAACGCAACGTCCGGCTGACTAGGGTTTGCTGGCTCCAACCCTGGGATCGCAGATAGGGAACAGCCGTTTGTCGCCACATTGCTTCCATTTCCTTAGGCACTCCAGGAAAGGTGAGGATCAGGCGATCGGGTTGGGGAGTCCAAACTATGCCCACAGCGGAGCCGATGGGATTTGGCAAAATGGCTGCTCCCTGGGGTAATCGAGCTTGTTTACGATCGGCCTCCTCCAGTTCCCGCCCCCGTTCTTGGTAAAGCGCCTCTAAGGTGGCTAAAGCCTGGGGATGTTCGACCCAGGGGGTGTTGAAGGCAGCGGCGATCGTCTCTGTGGTTAAATCATCGGGGGTGGGACCCAAACCACCGGTAAAAATCAGAATTTGGGCGCGATCGCAGGCGGTGGTGATGGCCTGCCGGAGCCGATCGGGATTATCGCCGACTACGGTTTGGTAGTAGTGGGGAATGGCCAGTTGGGCAAGCTGTTGGGCAATAAAACGAGCATTACTGTTGAGAATATCACCTAGGAGTAGTTCAGTGCCAACACAGATGATTTCAGCCCCGTGGGGCGGGGTAGGGGCGGGGTGGGGAGCGATCGAGGTAGGTGTCATAGGGTAGGGGCGGGGTAGGTCATCTAGCGGGATTTAGATTCAAATCCTACCCTGATTGGGGACCAATTTGGGGCGAAGTCCGCTATTCTCAAAGCATCCCCCTCCAACCTAACCGCCCTGTATCCAACCGCCCTGTATCCAACCGCCCTGTATCTAACCCCTTAGTCCTGTCCCTAATTGTCCCCAATTGGCCCTAACTTACCCCAATTGTCCCCAACTTACCCCAAATCCGCCATGACCACCACCCTGCCCTTACCCGACTCCCTCCAACCCCTCCGCACTCAGATTTTGGCCGCTGCGGCAGCTTTTGCCAGCGAAGCCCAGCCCCTGGCCCAGTTGCTCCAGGACTTAGTGGCAGATGTGGATCTGGTCATGGCAGAACCCCTAGAAATTTTCCCCGTTTGTCACCACTCCCCAGCCTCCGCCGTCCAGCTAGTACAGCGGTTGCGCCAAAACCCACCCCAGGTAATTTACCTGGAATTATGCGAGGATTTGCGCCAAACCGTTGAGAGTTTGCAGGATTGCAAGCTCCCCGTTGCCCTCCAAGCCTTTAGCGATCGCTCCGAAGTCTTTGCCCCTGAAGATCTGCCCCTCAGCGTCATTGCACCCCTCACCGAAGCCTCGGCGGAGTACCAGGCGATCGCCTTTTGCTTACAGTCTGCGGGGACCGATCGCCCGACGGAACTGGTGTTTGTGGATCGATCGGCGGAATTAGTCGTCGCTTGGAAGCCCGATCGATCGCAGCAGGGAGAAGCTGAGTTAGACGTAAAGCAGCCCCCAGAAGAAGCAGACTGCCATGGAGGGGCGATCGCGGTGGAAATTGGTCGCTTAACACCTAGCTTCGATGAGTTTCTGGAGATTCTGCTGAAGAATTCCCAGACCCGTCACTTTTCCGAATGGTGGGATCAGTATGTGGAGCAAGCCTTAATTGGGGCGGATTGGAGTACCTACCGGCAGGTCATGACCTTGGTGGGGAGCCTGATTCGGTCCTTTGGGGTGCGTCCAGAGCTATTGGAAGTCGATCGGCAGCGAGAAAGCTATATGTGGACTCGAATTAAGGCCCATTTGGCAGAAAATCAGATCCAACCCCAAGATGCGCTGTTTATTTGTGGCGCTGCCCATGCCGCCAGTGATGTCCTGGAGTTTGGGGTGGATAGTCCCTTTATGGCTGATATTCCTGAACCTACGGCGACCCATTGGCTCTATGGCTTAATTCCCTCTAGTTTCCTGGCCATTGAATATCAGTTTAGCCATGCTGCGGGGACTCTCTCCTTAGCGGAAGCAACCTGGAAGAAGAGCCTAAAACTCACCAACAACCAGCCTTTTCTGCTGGGAACCGGCGGCAAAACTAAGAAGGCTAAAAAAGCTAAATCAACCTCAGCCTCCCGACGGCCTAAGACCACTAAGAGCCAAATTCCAGATCAGTCTGATCCCGGCTCTGCCGTAGCGGACCAAGCCTTAGTGGGGTTCTTGACCCGATCGCCGGAACAGGCCGGAGCCGATACCGAGCAACTGTTGCACTGGTGCAGCGATATTGTTGGCCTTGCCCGCCGCAATGGCTACTTGGCCAGTACCGCCGATGCGATCGCCATCTATGAAACTGCCCAACTCCTTGCCAATCTCCGCCAACGGGCACATCCCAGCCCCTACGACTTCCAAGATGCAGCAATAACCTGCCTTGAGAAAGACCGAACCCCTAAAAAGCGCAATATTCAGCAACTGTGCCAAATCTTAATGGGGGGCGATCGCCAGGGTACCGTGGGCTATAGTTCCCTGCCTCCCTTAGCCCAAAATGTGTACGATCGCCTCGCGCCGCTCAACCTGAATCTCTCTGCCAAAACACAACAGCGTGCCCTGATGGATTTTCAGGTAAATCCGGACCTACTCGCCTGTTCCGATGTGATTTGGCTGTTATACCGATTGCTGGGGGACGCGATCGTCCACCCCATTATGGGAGAGCGAAAATTGGGCCACACCCCCCTTCAGGAGTCCTGGGAACTGCGCATCGGGAAGTACCAAGGCCAACTGATCCAACTGGGATATCAGGGCGTAACCCTGGAACAGGTGCTAGAACAGACTCTAAAGCGCCAAGCCTTTGCACCAGAAGCCAAAGCAGCTTTTGCCCTCGCTGCGGCTGAGGATAGCTTGCTCTTTCTACACCATCCCCACCTCACCAGCCTCCTGGGTGAACAGGCCGTTCGCCTCTTAGTCCAAGAAACGGGGGTAGAAGATGCCACCCAAATTTTTCAGCGGGTACGACGATTGGTGCAGTATTACCGTACCCAAAACCCTAGCACTTTGCCCCCATGGCTCCAGGCTTTTGTCGCCACTGGCTATCGCCACTACAGCACCCTTTTACCCTTTGCCTTTGGCGATCGGGGCACCCATCCCGAACAAATTGCCGCAATGCTGGGTTTTATCTTCACCTTAGAAAGTTTAGCGCTGTCCCTCGGCTGTCAGCGTAGCCAGTTGTATATTAGTGTGCAACAGGCAGCGGACCAACAACCGGAACCCGCCAAGCTGGGTTTGCTCTGGACTACGCAGTGGTTACTCAAGCAGCGCGATCTCGAATCTATGGGCCAATTTTTTGAGAATCTACTGCGAGATCCCCTCAGAATCGAGACCTTTGCTGATTATCTCAGCGGCTATATTCTTGCCCTTCAGTTTGCGCCCCGTGTTGCCGATTTTGTTGTGCAGTTACTCAATCAGTTTTTTGGTTCTGTTCCCGATGCTGTGCTCTTGCCCCAACTGCCCAACCTGATCCTCAAACTGCGGGCACAGGCGCAACACCTGAAAC
>JAYKJG010000041.1:0-7362 GCA_035286285.1 Prochlorothrix sp. | reverse complement strand
CTCGATTCGTTTTGGTAGGGGCAATCCCCCCGTGGTTGCCCCTGTATTTGGCGGTCAGAGGGTCGGCACAGGGGCACGACCCCTACCCGTTTATTCTGTTTCAGGCTCAACGGATTTGGTATTAGGGGGGAGCAATCCCCCTGGGGTTGCCCCGGTTTTGGGTCGCCAAGAGGGGAGCCAGGGGGGCGCGACCCCGACCCTAGGCCGAGGGTTCCAAAGTCGGTAATCCGCCAAAGGTAAGGATATCGGTACGACGGCATTGGCAATCGGGCCGCCTCGATCCTGACGGATGAGGCACTGCCCCAAGGTGAAATACACCCCTACAGGGTCTGTCCTGCTGTCCTAGAGGGCTTTTAAGAGGGGATCCTGTTGGGCAAAAAAGCGCTGAATCGAAGCAGTATCGTCTTGATCTAGGGTAATTTGACGATAAGCAACCTCTAGGTTATTGGTCCACAGACCTTGGAAGGTATAGTCTTGGTAGGCCGCTGGGAGGGGGGTTTGCTCGATCGCCGCTGCCTGGGACAAGCCCGCTTCCTTCCAGTCCAAGGCCAAGGCTTTTAAGTCCTGGAAATAGTCCTGAAGCGCCATCAAGTCCCGCACATCGCTGAGGGGACCGTGGCCGGGGACGATCGTGGCATTGGGATAGCGCTGAGCCAGTTGATCTAGGGTGGCTTGCCACAGGCGAATATTGGCATCACCGAGATAGGGAATCCGCTGGCTAAAGAGCAAATCCCCCGCAATCAGGACATCGGCATCGGGAATATACAGTACCAAGTCTGTTCCACCGGAATGGCCGTCAAATTCCGTTAATTCCACCGATCGATCGCCCAGCCACAGCGTTCCGCTCTCCTGCACAATCACATCCGGCGGCGTAACATTGGGGTCATTCTCCCGGTTGCGGCTCAGCATAAACTCCCGAATCGGCCCTCGACCGAGAATCGGATAGCCCCGCATCTGTGCAGCGGCATTCCCCCCGGAGTGATCAAAGTGATAGTGACTATTGACCACGTAGCGAATGGGCTGATCCGTGAGATCGGCAACGGTCTTGAAAATTAAATCGGCTAATTCCTCGGTTTGGAAGGCATCCACCACGATTACGCCCTGATCCCCCACAATAATGCTGCCGTTACAAATGGCGATGTTGGGGCCAGCGGGGGGAAAGTCGGTACTGGCCAGCAGGCTATAAACCCCCGGTCCCACTTCCTCTAGGGTCAGGCCCGCACTGGCTAAGGTGACGGGAGTTTGGGCGGGGGCGGGAGCTTGGGTGCTGAGAATGGCGATCGCGGTGCCTAGGGCCAAAATGATGCTCAAAATCCAGCGAGAGAGACGGTGTTGTAGCAAGGGAACACACCTCAGTAAAAAAGATAAGACGGGATAACTAAGCGGAAGAATGAGGGCAAGGAAGAATTTGGCTTTAAAGCACAGAAAAATGGACCGATCGCAGGGTTTTGACGGTTTCTCGGATGTGGACGATCGCCCGATCGATTTCCTCCCGCGTTGTAAACCGGCCCAAACCAAAGCGAACCGAAGCATAGGCTAGCTCCGTGCTGCGCCCGATCGCCTTCAGCACATAGGACGGCTCCATTCTGGCCGAAGAGCAGGCCGATCCCGAAGAAACCGCCATCAGGGTTTGCAAGCCCAACAGCAGCGCCTGTCCCTCAACCCGATCGAGACAAACATTCAAATTACCGGACAACCGCTGTTCAGCATGGCCATTGAGGTGAACACCACCCAAAGCATCCAATTGGGACCATAAATAGTCCCTTAACGCCGTAATACGCCGATTTTCCTCTTCCTGCTCCTGAATCGCCAGTTCTACCGCCGTCGCAAACCCAACAATTTGGGGGGTATATAAGGTTCCCGATCGCATCCCCCGCTCATGGCCCCCGCCATGGAGTTGGGGCGCAACTTGGACCCGTGGGTTTTTGCGACGGACATAGAGGGCACCAATGCCCTTAGGGCCATAGATTTTGTGGGCCGTCAGGGACATTAAATCAATGCGTTGGGCCTGGACATCGAGGGGGATTTTGCCGATCGCCTGGGCTGCATCGGTGTGGAACAAAATGCCTTGATCGTGGCAAATACCGCCAATTTGGGCGATCGGTTGCAGCACCCCAATTTCATTATTGGCCGCCATCACCGACACTAAAATCGTATCCGCCCGCAGGACTTGCACCAGTTCACCCAGATCCAAAATGCCATCGGACTGCACCGGCAAATAGGTCACCTCAAAACCAAGGGTCTCCAAATAACGACAGGGATCGAGAATAGCCTTGTGTTCCGTCACAACGGTGACAATATGGCGACCTTTGTGCTGGTAGGCTTCGGCTACGCCTTTAATGGCTAAATTATCGGCTTCCGTCGCCCCACTGGTCAAAACAATTTCCTCAGGGCTGGCGTTAATAGCTTGGGCAAGTTTTTCCCGTGCTTGGGTCACCGCCGCCTCAGCCGCCCAACCATAGGCATGGTTCACACTGGCTGCATTGCCGAACTCCTCCGTAAAGTAGGGGAGCATTGCGTCTAAAACCCGCCGATCGACTGGGGTTGTGGCGTGGGAGTCGAGATAAATGGGTTTGGCCATGGTTTAGGGAAAATTCGAGGGGATTGGGAGAGAACCCTGGACTAGAAAGTGACGATCGCCCACCCGTGTGAGGGATAAAGACAGTTGCGCTTGGTCTAACTGCTGCTGTACCTCCTCCAGAGTAAACGAGGCACAGAGGGAGTTATGGAAATCCTGCTGTAAAAGTAAAGATTCTGAGCCAGCTACCCCTTGTACCATTTCCTGGGCCACCGCTGCACTAGGGGGGCGTAACAGATCCATGACATAGACGGGTAAAGGGGCTTTTGCCTGGGCGGCTAACGTGCGGACAACTTGCCAAAAAACCTGGGGATCGGGCAAATGGTGCAGCATATCTTTGGAGATCACAGCCGTTAAGGGCGGGGTGAAGGACGTTGTGGCGGTGGGCCAGTGGGGCAAGTAGGCTTGGTGGAGGCGCACCCGATCGGCCACCCCCGCCGCAGTGACACAGCTTTGGGCTAGATCTAGCATGGCTGCGGAGGCATCGATCGCTGTAATCACGGTTTGGGGCAATTTCTGCGCCAGTTCAACGGGAATCGCCCCTGGACCACAGCCCAAATCCAAAATATGACTCCCTGGCCCGATCGCCGCTGGCCCCAAGGTCGCCACTAGCCCTTCAATAAAACGCCCATTGGAATCCCGAAAGTCGGCCTGGGCATAGGCCAAGGCTTGCTCCGGATTTTCCATCACCTCTGGTTCTAGAATGCGATCCACGCTGTTCTCCTCAGTCCAGTGCAACGGCTTTAAGCCCGATCCGTTAGAGACCTTAGATACCTTACACACCCGCCGTAGGGAAAAACAACCCACCGCCCCCCAGCGATCGCCCTCACCCTGCCTGCTGGGTATATCCCGCTTGCGCCGATGCACCCCTCATCCCCCAGCCCCAGGGGACTGTTCCAGGGGCTAATGGGTACCGAGCGGATGGGTTACCATAGCCAAACATGCCGAAATCAACGACGATCGACGGTATCAGCCGCAACAACTCATCAATCACAAAGGGACAACGCTATGTGTGGAATTGTGGGGTATATTGGCACCCAAGCCGCCACCGACATTCTGATGGATGGCCTCCGCAAACTGGAATACCGGGGCTATGACTCCGCCGGAGTTGCCACCCTCTGGGGCGGCCAATTGCAATGCATCCGCGCTAAAGGCAAACTCTATAACCTCCAAGCCAAGCTCCAAGACCACCCCACCCCTGCCCAAGTCGGCATTGGCCACACCCGCTGGGCCACCCACGGCAAACCCGAAGAATACAACGCCCATCCCCACCTGGATATGCAAGGGCGCGTGGCTGTGGTGCAGAACGGCATTATTGAAAATCACCGCGACCTGCGCGATCGCCTGACGGATCTGGGCTATACCTTCGTGTCCGACACCGACACGGAAACCATTCCCCACTTGGTCGCCCACCACCTCGCCGCCGTGGAGGCACAAACTCCCCAGCCCTTTTCACCGCTCTTGGAAGCAGTCAGCCGCGCTATTCAGGAACTGGAAGGAGCCTTTGCGATCGCTGTGATTTGCGCCGATTATCCCGATGAACTGATTATTGCCCGCCAACAAGCCCCCCTCTGCATTGGCTTCGGTCAGGGCGAGTTTTTCTGTGCCTCGGATACAACGGCGATCGCCAACCATACCCAAACCGTACTGTCGCTGGATAATGGTGAAATTGCCAAGCTCACGCCGCTGGGAGTTGAAATTTACGACTTTCAAGGCCAACGCCTGCGCAAACAACCCCGAACCCTGGACTGGAATCCGAGTCAGGTGGAAAAGCAGGGATTTCGCCACTTTATGCTCAAGGAAATCCATGAGCAACCGGGGGTGGTGCGGGCCTGTTTAGAGGCTTATTTCCGCTCCCCCAGCGAGAGTAGTGATCCCGCCACTTCTCCTGTGCAACTGCGTTTTAGTGAGGATCTCTACACACATTTGCAGCATGTGCAGATTTTAGCCTGTGGAACCAGTTGGCACGCCAGTTTAATCGGAAAATACCTCCTAGAACAGCTAGCCGGTATCCCCACCACGGTGCATTACGCCTCCGAATTCCGCTATGCCCCCAGCCCCCTCTTAGCCCACACCTTAACCCTTGGCGTGACGCAATCGGGGGAAACCGCCGACACCCTTGCGGCCCTGGAAATGGAGCATGAACGCCGCACCCACCGCCAACGCACTGCGGCGACACCTACCGAAGCCGCAGCCTATAAATCTCGTCTTTTGGGCATCACCAACCGCCCCGAAAGTACCCTCGCCCATGTCGCCCCCAACTTAATCCTGACTCCAGCGGGGGTTGAGGTGGGGGTTGCAGCGACAAAGACCTTTACAGCGCAATTAATGGCATTCTATGCCCTAGCCCTGGATTTAGCCCACCATCGCCAAACTTTAGCGCCCCAGCGCCTGATCAGCTTGGTGGAAAGCTTGGGACAAGTCCCAACCCAGATGGAGGGGCTGTTGGCCCAGCAGGAGGAGCCGATCGCCAGCCTTGCCCACCAATTTGCCGAAACCCAAGACTTTATCTTCTTGGGCCGGGGTATTAACTTCCCGATCGCCCTAGAAGGCGCACTCAAGCTCAAAGAGATTAGCTATATCCATGCCGAGGGCTATCCAGCGGGAGAAATGAAGCATGGGCCGATCGCCCTGTTGGATGCCAAGGTGCCCGTGGTGGCGATCGCGATGCCCGGTGAGGTGTACGACAAGGTGCTGTCCAATGCCCAGGAGGCCAAGGCCCGCGATGCCCGCATTATCGGGGTCAGCCCCGTGGCACGGGAAGCGGATATGTTTGATGATCTCCTAGCGGTGCCCCCGGTGGATGAAATGGTGTCGCCCTTGCTGACGGTGCTGCCGTTACAACTGCTGTCCTACTATATTGCCGCCCTACGCGGTCTAGATGTCGATCAGCCTCGTAACCTCGCCAAGAGTGTGACCGTGGAGTAAGTCCCTAGGCTAATTGCTTCAATTCTTATGAAAATCACGTTAGAGTCTGTAATAGCGGAATTTAGACAGTCTGTCTGCCAAAAACTCCATAATCCTGTGATTGAGGGTCAGTTAGAAGAACAGATCCGTACACCGTTGGAGAGGCTTTTGGTGGATCTGGCTGCGCTCTTACAGATCTCTGACGTGACTCCGATCGGGGAAACTGCCATCCAAGGTCTACAAACCCGCCCCGATTATGCGGTTACGGTGCGTCAGACCTTGGTGGGGTTTATTGAACTGAAAGCCCCTGGAAAAGGTGCAGATCCGCGCAAATTCAAGGATAAGCACGATCGATCGCAGTGGAAGAAACTACAATCCCTCCCCAACTTGATTTACTGCGATGGGAATAGCTTTAGTCTCTGGCAGAATGGGGAACTGGTGGGTAAAATCATCTCCTTTGCAGAGGATGTGAGTGTAGCCGGTTCACAACTGTGTCCTCCCCCAGGACTGCTCGATCTGTTTCAGCGTTTCTTTTTGTGGCAGCCGATCGCCCCCCGCAGCGCCAAGGAACTCGCCCAAGTCAGTGCCCGCCTCTGTCGGCTACTGCGGGATGAAGTGACCGAACAGCTAGCCCAAGGCAGTGAAGCCCTCACAGATTTGGCAACAGATTGGCGGAAGTTACTTTTTCCCGATGCAACGGATCAACGGTTTGCGGATGGCTATGCCCAGGCGGTGACCTTTGGATTACTGATGGCACGGGCCAAGGGCATTCAACTTGCTCAAGGGTTCGATCGGGTTTCTAGGGAACTGAAAGCCAGTAATTCCTTAATTGGAGCAGCCCTGCGCCTATTAACGGAGAACCCTGAACATCAAGCAACGCTCAAAACCTCTTTACAGACTTTAACGAACGTTTTAGATGCCGTGGACTGGCCCACGTTCAGCAAAGGGGACTCAGAGACCTGGCTTTATTTCTATGAAGACTTTCTCGAAGTCTATGACAGCAAGCTTCGCAAGGAAACAGGATCGTACTATACCCCTCCAGACGTGGTAGAGAGTATGGTTCGTTTAGTAGATGAGGTCTTAAAAAGCCAGGATTTTGGGTTAAATGAAGGTTTGGCCTCATCTCAAGTGACGATCGTTGACCCGGCCACTGGTACAGGGACTTATGTGTTAGGCGTATTGAAGCAGATTGCTACCTTTATCAGCGCTGATCAGGGTGAGGGAGCGGTTCAGGGGGCGATCGAAGCTGCTTTACAGCGCTTAATTGCCTTTGAGCTTCAGTTAGGGCCGTTTGCCGTGGCCCAGTTGCGGATTTTAGCCGAGGTCATCGCCCTGACGGGGGCAGCGCCCCAAGGGGGACTGCGGATGTTTGTCACCGATACCCTCTCGGATCCAGAGGATGATGCGGGCTGGATCCCCAGTATTTTGGCTCCCATTGCTAAATCTCGCCGAGAATCCAACAGAATCAAGCGAGAAGAACCCGTAACTGTTGTGATTGGCAATCCCCCCTATCGGGAACGGGCCAAAGGACGAGGGGGTTGGATTGAGTCTGGAAACTCCCAGACCAGTACTGCTGCGCCCTTACTCGATTGGATGCCGCCCCCAATTTGGGGCGTGAGTGCCCATGCTAAGCATTTACGGAATCTCTATGTTTATTTCTGGCGGTGGGCAACCTGGAAAGTGTTTGACTGTCACCCAGAGCATCGATCGGGCATCATTTGCTTTATTACCGTTGCAGGATTCCTGAATGGTCCTGGATTCCAGCGAATGCGAGAGTATTTGCGTCAGTCCTGTGATCACATTTGGGTGATTGACTGCTCTCCCGAAGGCCATCAGCCCGAAGTCAACACCCGCATTTTCCAAGGTGTACAGCAACC